>JBEKIM010000351.1:0-7330 GCA_050011755.1 Bryobacteraceae bacterium
AAGACTCCCGCGCACCGGCCCGCCCCGCCGCCCGTATACGTAATGTCCAGCGCGCCGGACGCCCAACCGCTATCGTGTGCCTCTATCTCCCCGGATACCCGCTAGCTCTCCGCCCCCCTGCTCTTTGACAACCTTGCAAACGACCCCAAGCAGTCCGCCCAATCTGTCCCCAAAGATGAACCCACTCCGGTAACCCACACCCAGAAGCCGTAACCTGGAACCCGCACCCGATAACCCACCACCCACAACCTACCACCTATAACCCTTGAATCAACCACATAGGCTTTGATCGTCAGTGTCTGGCGGACGATCTCGACGCGAGGCGCGGCATTGAGGCGGGTCAGCCGGCTTTAGCGAGACCTAATTAAAAGTCCCGCCGGCACGCTGAAGCGTGCGCCACGGGAACGTCCACTTGCGACCAGACTTGCGCCCGGCCATGCGGCGCATCGGCATCGTCAGTGCGCGATTTGATTATGCAGGGCGCGGTATTTGCGAAGCAGTTCGTAGATGACGACACCGCCCGCGGTGGCCACGTTGAGGGAGTGCTTGACGCCCAGCATGGGGATGCGGACGTGCGTATCGCAACGTTCGGCGATCTCCGGCCGGATGCCTTCCACCTCGTGCCCGAAGATCAGGCAAACCGGAAAGCGGGGCTTCCAATCGAACAGGTCCACGGCGTGTACCGTGGTCTCGATGGCCGCGATCTCATAGTTGCGCGCGCGTAGCGCGTCGAGGAAGGGAAGGGGATCCCAGGCCTGCTCCCACGGCGCACGTTCCTCCGCTCCCAACGCCGTCTTGCTGATGCCGTTCTTCGGCGGATGGCTGGTAATGCCGGTGAGATACAGCTTTTCGATGCCGGCGGCGTCGGCGGTGCGGAAAAACGCGCCGACGTTATACATGCTACGTACATTATCCAGTAGGATGGAGACCGGAAGAGTACGAAATGTTTCATAGGCGGTGGCCGCCAGCGTGGCTTGAAAGGGGAGGCGCTCCATGGCGGCGGGCGGAACCGCCCTTCAGTCCAGGTGCACGTCGCGGACGATGACGTATTCCGCCTTGGCGATCTTCAGCGGCATGCGGAAAGTCACGCTGCCGTGAGGCGCTACATTGGACACCTCGGTCGTATCGGTGCCCAGCAGGCTGCCCTCGGTATCGGCGAGATAATAGCTGACCTCCGCGGAATCCACCTTTTGATTCGTATTATTGCGGACCAGGCCGGTGACTGCCGGCGGGTGCGCCTCCCGGGCGATACGGATGTTCACGACTTCCAGATCCGCGGGAGCCAGGACGGGATCGGGCAATCGTTTCTGCGGAATGATGGGCTGGGGAGCTTCGGTCGGTGGATGCTCGTAAGGATCCACAGCGTGGAACCGGAACACGTCCGTGGCGCCGGCTGTAACCAGAACGATGAGCAGCAAAATCGGCGCGCCGATCATCGAAGCGATCTTAGCCTTCTGTTGCCAGGAGCGATTCGTCAGGTAGAGGGGGTCGTCGGGTGGCCGGCCCGAAATGAAGATCTCGATGCGTTGGCGCAAGTTGTCAAAACGCTTACGCACCGGATCGAGTGTCGATTTCCCCGCTGGCATGGTGCCTTTTATTATAACCCGGCCGAGCCGCCCTCCTACCTCGAGGAGCGATAAGTCAGAGATCTTTGCGGGAAATGCCCAGCTTGCGCATCATGGCGTTCAATGTTGTGCGGTGCAGCCCCAGACGGATGGCGGCCGTGCTGACTACCCCGCCGCTATCCTGCAGGGTGCGAATAATATGATCGCGCTCTACTTGCTCAAGAGTTCCGCCGCCGGCGATGTCCGCCGCGGCGCCCCGCACTTCGGCCAGGGGAGCGCGCAGGGTGGTTCCGCTGGTAAGGATCACGGAGCGTTCGATGAAGTTCTCGAGTTCGCGCACATTGCCTGGCCAATGCCAACTCACCAGGGCCTGCATGGTTTCCGATGGGATCTTGTCGATCCGCCGGCCCATTTTCGCGGCGTATTTCTTGGTAAAGTGCCGCGCGAGGATAGGGATGTCTTCAGGATGATCGCGCAACGGAGGCGTCGTGATGGGAAATACTTTCAGGCGGTAATAGAGATCGCTGCGGAATAGTTTGTCCCCCATCATCTGCGTAAGATTCCGATTCGTAGCAGCCACCAACCGCACGTCGATGGGGATCGTCCTGGTTCCGCCTAGTCTCTCGAACGCCTTCTCCTGCAGGGCGCGGAGCAGTTTCGGCTGCAAGTCTAACGGAATATCTCCTACTTCATCCAGAAACAGCGTCCCCCGGTGAGCCATCTCAAACCGGCCGATCTTCTGCTGCAGCGCGCCGGTGAAGGCCCCTCTTTCGTAGCCGAACAGCTCGCTTTCGAGAAGCCCGGTGGGAATGGCGGCACAATTCAACGTGACGAAGGGGAGATTCTTGCGAGGACTCATCTGGTGGATGGCCCGCGCCACCAGTTCTTTGCCGGTACCCGTTTCTCCGAGGATCAACACATTCGCATCGGTGGGCGCCACCACTTCCACCTGGCGCTGAACGCGCCGCAAAGCCGCGCTGCCGCCTACAATCTCCTCGAAGTGCTCTTTGGGCTCGGTATCCTGGTCCTCCACACTCTCGACGCGGTCCCGTTCCCGAAGATCCTGCACAAACGTGATCCATCGGAACGGACAAAGCTTCAACACGGCCGTGGATACCAGGACCGGAACGCGGGTTCCATCCTTGCGGATCAACTCCTTTTCAAACGGCGTGCAAGCTCCAAACCGCAGACCTTCTTCATGCGCGAGTTCGTCGAGTGGGACGTATTCCGGCGGTGTAAGATCGGGCCAGCTCAGGCGGCCGGCCAGCAAGTCGTCGCGTGTGTAGCCGACCAGTTCTAGAAACGCATCGTTCGCCTCGGGGACACGGTCGAACTCGCCGGAAACGATGCCGGCAATGGTCGATTGCAGGGGGATCGGGCGGACCCGCGCGCGGCTGAGCCGCAGCTTCTCGTCCCGTTCGTGACGATCGCTGAAGTTGCGTACGACTCTGGCGAAACCTTGCAACCCTCCGTTTTCGTCTTTGAGCGCCATGGTGATGGCATTGGCCCAGATTCGCGAGCCGTCCTTGCGCGTCTGCCAGCCCTCCGTGCCCATATGACCTTCCGTCGCGGCGCGCTTGAGTTCTTCCCGCAGCCGGACCCGGAGAGTATCTTCGAGGGGATAGAGAAAGGACACGTGTTGGCCCGCGGCCTCCTGGGCCTCGTAGCCGTAAATGCGCTCGGCGCCGGAGTACCAGGCCGCCACATGCCCCTCGGTATCCAATAAGTAGAGCGCATAGTCCTGTACCCAGTCCGGGATGCTTTCCCTCCCGGCGCCCGATTCCGCGGACTTGTCGCGCAGGACGAGGATATGCCGGACGGGCAACACGTTGGCCTTGCCCGTATAGGCAACTTCCCGAAGTTGCGCATCGGGGCCCGTCAGGCGGAGCGTACCCTTGTGCTCGCCGCCCTCCTGCAAGGCTTTCCAAAGCTGCGAAATCTGGGGCTTGAACGCGGGCGGCGCAAAGTCGTCGACTGGCCGGCCGATGATCTCTTCGCGCGCCAGTCCCAATAGCTTGCCGACGCCGATGCTGGCCTCTTTGGTCTTGCCGGCATCGTCGGCGACCAGGATGGGCGCGGAGGGGTGATAAACCACTGCGCGGAACAGTTGTTCAAGCTCTCGCGGCCCATTGTCCGCCAGCCAGCCCGTAGCCGGCGGCCGTGCAACGGCAGAGCACATCGCGATTACGCCTTCCCGCCGTCGAGTCCGATAGCCCAGACCCGCATGCGAGACGGATCGGGGAATTCCGATCTAGTCCCACAAACAGTTGGAAGCCGGGAACAGCAGCCAAGACTATGTTAACACCGGGCACCGCCGGCGCCACATCGAACCATGACGCCAGCTACTGCTCAAAACGATCCACCGCGATCGATCTCGTAGTTCGAAAACAGAATCTCCAGTTCGGTGGGCCCCAGCAGGAAACTGGAGGTCACCGAGCGGACCCGTGAAGGCAGCCAGAAGCCGCGCACCTCAACGAATTCCTCGCGTATGAGGGGCGCTCCAACCAATATCGACAGGCTGGCCGCGAACTGTCCTTCGACCCGGACCACGCCGTAACTGCCGGCATCCACCCAGGCCTTCCCTATAATCAGGTATCGGTCCTTGACTCTTGGCGCCAGATCCAGGACATAGCAGTTTCGTCCCGCAACCATTTCGGTTCCCAGCAGCATCACGCGATAGTTGCGAGCCGTGATTTCGTGGCGCGCCGTCCCCTGCGCCGAGCGGATATCCGTTTCGGAGGCAATTACGCGATCGATAATGCCGTTGAGCTTGACCGACCCGGATCGCGTCAGGATAGTGTAGCTTTCGCCTTCAACCTGGCGGTAATTCGTGCGCACGACGACCGCCGCCTGTTTGCCGAATCGCAGGTTTTCGAGCGTATATTGCCGCGAACCCGAATAAGCCTTCAACAAGTCATGGCGTCTGCCGTTCTCGGTCTCGATTCCGGCAAGGATCTCGGCGCTGGATGGCGCCAGGGCGGCGCCCAGGAGCACCGAGGTCAGCCCGGCGATTGCGACGGCGAACCGAAGCCAGCGGCGGAACTGTCTAGGGAGTCTCAATTTGCGGATCATTGGGTTGCCGCTACGTCCGCTTGCACGCCTGCCAAACGATGGAGTTCCTCTTGCAGCCGGGCCCAGTCATTGGCGTTGGTCTTGGTCGCGATCGGAAGGCTCAGGTCCTGGTAGAACGCCAGGATGTCATCCCGCAGGTCCGGCGCTATGTCGATCTGGTGGCCGTCCAACTTGTGCAGCAGTTTTGCGTACGCTCCGTCGGCCAGCCGATACCTTCCCGCCCTGGTCGGTTCACCGATGTCGAGGTTGTAGTTCGGCAGGCTAAGGCGCCCAGCGCCCACTGACGCCACCAATTCGCGATAGCGGCCGATCGATGCGTTAAAGCCGGCCATGTACAGATTCTCGGTTTCCGGGGTCAGCCGCTTGAACGCCAGCGCCTTGAACGGACCCGCCCTGGGTACGATACGGAAGAAGCCCGCCAAAATCCGCGACCGGAGCCGCGGCGTCTGATAGGTGGTGCCCCAGTTTTTTTCGTAGCTCGAACGGGACAGGTTGTAAAGGAATTTCTTGCGGGTGATTCCGGGCGCGTCCTTGCGGATCGCGCCGCTCTTGAGTTGCCACGCGACCCTGGTCAGTGCCGGAAGGAATGTGCCTACCGCCCGCCGGTACGATCCGATCGCCAGATCGACCTTGAAGAATACCTGCTCGATCCGCAACCCGTAAGTGTCCTGGAAGGCCCGCTGCAGCTCCGGCTTGTCGACTTGAAAGCCGATGAAGGCTTTGTAGGCGTCCGAAGCGTAGCGGCTCCTGGCGGCCTGATATACGTCGAATCCGAACTCTGTCTTGGTGTGCGAGAAGGGATCGTCCGAATAGGTGATCGACTTTCCGAATTTCAAGCGAAGCCGCGGATAGAGCAGCGGTACAGAGACGTTCACGGCCATGCGATGGCCATCGTTGTCAGCCGCGTAATGCGCGAGTGCCCCCAGCGCGAATGCGTACCCGTCCAGATCCTGCGATTCGCGAATCATGTTCAGGATGAAATCGCCGCTGCGCACATAGTGCGTCAGGTCGCTGAAGAGCTCGCTGCCAAAGGGATAGTAACCCAGATCCTGAATGATGCTTCCGCCATAAGCGTACGCATGCGCGGCCGTCAACTCATCGGCGGTGGCGGCGCGAAAGCGCTTCAGGAGCAGGGGCTTGATGGCGCTGTCCCATGTGGAATCGATGATGGCCTCGTGGGTGAGAACGGAATACGCGGACACTGTCTGGGCCGAAAACAGCAAGGATACTCCCAGAGCGGCGGCTGAAAGGCGGACTGGGTGCCGGATGGTCATTTTCTATGCAGCTTCCTCTTCAGATCCGGCCAGAATTCCGATCCCATATTACTGGCCAGGCCGAACCCCAGTGACATCGATCCCTGCAGAAATCCCAGCCGGGCGGTATCCAGACTGGCTGGATACCAGAGGTTGGAAAGAAACGCTGCCCCGTAAGCGCTGCCGATGCGCCAGGCGGACACGGTTTCGCCGCCGGAGTCGGTGCGCGTGAGCAGCGTGCCGCGAACGGCATGCGCCGACCGGCGCCAGAATCCCGTGCTTCGCGACCGGTAGTACCGCGGATCCTCGTGCAGCGTAGTATCGAGACTCAATGCGAGGACGCCATGAATCGCCGCCCAGCTTGCCGTGGAGGCGAGCCGCTCGCCATAGGCGCCGGCTCCCTGTCCCCATTGAGGCGGAGAATCGATCTCCTGGAGAAATCCAGCGTAAGCGGCGATGCCGGCGACCGCCCACGGCCCAAAAGTGCTCTCGGCGTGAAACTCCAGCTTTCCGTGCCAGTCGAGGGCATCGGTTGCGGGATCGAGGGTCTGAGCCATCCCCGCCACAGAGACGCCCACCGAAAGCGCGAGTAGCGTTCCGGTTAAGCGGCCTGGTTTCTTCATATGCTCTCCGCCGGGAGTGCGCGGAAGGCAGTCCACATCTTGGCGAAAGTGGCAATGCTGGCAAAACCCACCAGGAGAAGGCCTTTCACGACTAAAGGAAGCGGGCTAAAGACCACCAGGACGGCCCCGAATCCGGACGCCCAAAAGTATTCGTGCAAGCGGATGGCATGCCGAATAAACAAGATGGAGGCCGCCCAAATTACGAAATCCACAGGTAGTTGGTAATTCGCCGCGCAACACGTGAACAGCGAGGCGATCAACAGGACCGGAATCGAAACATACTTGACGATTTTCATCATTCAACCTTTTTGCGTCCACACGGCGCCGCCACTGACGGGGCATTCCGGACGCCAAACCATCGCAGCGCCCGGGGGCCCTAGAGGCGCGCGTGGCGGGCTCCGCCGTTAGCCGGCGGCCAGCGAAGTGAATTGACCGCGTGGGGTCAGATGACCGCCCGCGGTCAGTGCGCCTTTAACGGCCGATGGTCCGCAGTGCGTGCCGGCCCCGCATAGACTGCATTCGCTCCGGCCAGCAACAGAGGGCCACTGAAGTGCCCGATGAAGAAGGCACAACGAGGTAACGGATGCGACTACGAACGATCCCCCAATTGGCGCCGCTCACGAAGCCGGGGCCGGGTGCGGATGGCTGGTGCGAAACCAAGGCCCGCGGCCTGGACGTTCTGCATTCGCCGCTGTTGAACAAGGGCACGGCTTTCAGTGTCCAAGAACGCAAAGCGCTGGGCCTGACAGGTTTGCTTCCGCCGGATATCAGTACCCTGGCGGCGCAAGCGAATTGCGCCTACGTTCAGTACGAGAGA
>JBEKIM010000352.1:0-7276 GCA_050011755.1 Bryobacteraceae bacterium
CGCATCCCTTTCCACGCCGCCCCAAGGTGCCATCGAAGGCCGGAGGAATCACTTCCATGAAGCTCACAGCTACGGATAGGCGCTCGTCCCGGAAGGTCTGGCCGGCTCTGTCAATGGCACTGCTCTTTGCCGGAGTGTGCGCGGCTCAGCCCATCTTCAATAGCATCACCGGCCCCTGTAGCTCGTCCTGTGAGAGTGCGACTGTCGCCGGGTCCAGCATCTCTCCGCCGGGTTCGTCGTATGCCGCCCAGTTTACGTCGGCCACTGCGCGCCAGGCAGTGGACGCCAGGATCGTCGTCATCTCGGGTGAACAGCCGGGATCTGACGGCTCGTTTAATGTTGCGATATTCTCGGACGCCGGCGGGCTACCGGGTTCGCCGATAGGTACGGCTGTCGCAGGCTTGACGGCCCCTCCCTACCCTGGCGGGACTGTCACGGCGACATTCAGTCAGCCCATCTCATTAGGGGCCGGCACGCCATACTGGCTAGTGTTGACGCCGGCCGATGCCTCTACTTACATTGGCTGGATTCTGGGCGGTTCGTCCACCGTTCCGGCCGCGGGTACGGCATCCCCTTCCGCATCGGGCGGGTGGAGCGCCAGCAGTTTCGACACGCTGCAGTTCGCCATCGATGCCACGGCGCAACCGTCCCCGCCGGTAATTACCACGTCCTCGCTGCCGGGCGGCACCGTCAATGTCGCTTATTCTCAGACCCTGGCCGCCAGCGGCGGCACGCCCCCATACGTCGGCTGGACAGTCGTGTCTGGCGCGCTGCCCGCCGGACTGACGCTCAATGTCTCGAGCGGCGCGATCTCTGGGACGCCAGTCGCCGCCGGTACTTTCCCCTTCAGCGTCACCGTCAAGGACAGCGCGGGCAGCGTTTCCGTCGCGCAAGCCCTGTCCATCGGGATCGTGGAGGCACCCGCCATCACCGGCCTTTCACCTCTATCGGTCATCGCCGGTGGACCGGCCTTCACCCTGACCATCAACGGCTCGGGCTTTCTGCCCGGCGCCACGGTCCAGTGGAATGGATCTCCCTTAGTGACTACCTATGTCAATTCAAACCAATTGACAGCCGCGGTCTCTGCCGGCATGATTGCCGCGGCAGGCAGCGCCGGCGTGACAGTGGTCAACCCCGGCGGACTGACCTCCAACGCGGCGGTCTTCACCATCAATCCGCCGTCCATTCCCACGATCGGTACCTTGATTCCCATTTCGGCGGCCGCCGGCGGACCCGCGTTCACCCTGACTGTCAACGGCTCGGGCTTTCTCGCGGGCGCGAAGGTGCAGTGGAATAGCTCTCCCCTGGTTACGACTTACCTTAACGCAAGCCAGTTGACGGCCGCCGTGCCCGCAGGCCTGATTGCCGCGGCAGGCAGCGCTAGCATACAAGTGGCGAACCCTGGCGGTCAGGCGTCCAACACGGTGACGTTTCAGATTAACCCACCACCCGCTCCCAGCATCAGCGCGTTGATCCCTACTACGGCGACAGCAGGGGGGCCGGACTTCACCCTGATCGTCAACGGCGCGAACTTCCTCTCCGGTGCTGTCGTACACTGGAACGCCTCACCCGTGGCGACCAGCTATGTCAACCAAAACCAGCTAACGGCCTTGGTGCCCGCTGGCCTGATCGCCGTGGCAGGCAGCGCCAGTGTGACTGTGGTCAACCCCGGCGGATCGGCCTCCAATGCGGCTACCTTCACCAAAGTACCCAACACGGCGCGGCTATTTGTCAGTCCCCAGAATCTCACCTTCACCTACCAGCAAGGAGGCAGCCTCCCCACCCCGCAGACTGTCTCCGTATTCAGCAGCGGCGCGCCTCTGAAGTATTCGGTAACCACGTCCGCCAATTGGTTGAAAGCGGCAGCCGGTACCGGACAGACTCCCGATAACGTGACAGTCTCTCTGCCGAATCTCTCCAACCTGCCCACGTGTCCAGGCCCGGCATCCTGTACCAACACGGCCACATTGACCGTTGCTCCCCAAGGCAGCCCATCGGCAGCGGCTCTTGTCAATGTCACGCTCACGGTGACTCCCGCGCAGCCGCAACTGGTCGTTTCGCCCGAGTATCTGACAGTCTCCGCGGCGGCCACCGGCTCCAGCATTCAGCGGCAGGTGCAGGTCTTCAATACCGGTGGTGGAACGCTCAACTACACCGTCACCGCGGCCGTGCTGCCCTGGCTGACGGTCTCCTGCGGCGCCTCCGGATCGGTGACATTCACCAACCCGGCGTCTATCTGTATCACGCTGAACCCGTCCGCGGTGCAGGCCGGCCTCTATCATACGCTGGTGACGGTGAATGCCGGTTCCGGCATTCAAGCTACAGTGAATGTGACTTTGCAGGTGGTACAGGCCGAACCGTTAATCCTGCTATCGCCCGGAGCTATGGAATTCAATGCGGTAAGCGGCGGCCAGACACCTTCCGCACAGACGTTGACGGTATTCAACATCGGCACCGGCACCATGGACTGGTCCGCCCAGGCCAGCGGTAACTGGCTGCAGCTCTCCACTAATGGCTGCGGCAGTATCAGCCAGCCGGTCACGGGCAGCGCCGCCAGCGGGGGTCCAGCCGGCTCGCTCGAGGTATGCGTGGATCCTGCGCAGGCCGTGCCGGGCGCCAACTATGGCCAGATCACGGTGCAGGCGGTGAATGGCGCGGCGGGCAATTCCGAGTCGATCGCCGTGCTGCTGAATGTGCTGCCCACCGGCTCGCCGCTGCCCGAAGTGGCTGCTCCCACCGGACTCATCCTCGAAGCCGCCGGTGGATCCAGCGCGCCCGCGGGCAGCGTGACGCTGTCGAACCCGAATGCCTCGGCAATCAACTTCACCACCGCCACTGTGACCGGGGATGGGGCCGCATGGCTGTCGGTAAGTCCACCAAGCGGCTCGCTGGTAAGCCAGGGCACTGCGCAATTGCAGGTGAAAGGCACTGCGGGGGCGCTGGCGGCGGGTACTTACCATGGGCAGGTCAGAGTCGGATTCGGCGATGGCAGCAGCCAGGTGATCAATGTGATCCTGGTGGTAACCACGGCTTCCGGTACCACTTCGCAGGGCGCATCGGCCCGGGAACGGAAGGTTCATCCGCTGGCCTCGCCGCCGAACTGTCCCGGCGGCGAGGTGCTCCCACCCCAGTTCGTAAATCTGAGCCAACAAGGCTTCACAGTGCAGGCCGGCACCGTGCAGCAACTCCTGGTGCAGGTGAAAGACTCCTGCGGAAACCCCATCACCGATGGCGATGTGGGGGCTACCCTGAGCGTGGTCATCTACAATTCCACCACCCAGGCGACGCTGGAGACGCCCAACCTGGTCTACAGTACGGCGGAAGCTCTCTGGCAATATGGCTGGACGCCCACCAGCACACCCAGCAACAACGAGGTTGGCCCCGTGGGCATGTATGCGGTGGCCGGGGTCGGCGTCGGGGACAATTCCACGGGGAACCGGTCCGACATTTGGACGGGAACGGTGACGGCGGCGTCGGCGGGATCGGCCGCCCAGCCGGTGACGGTCATCAATGCGGCCAGCCCGGACATCGACAATATCTCGCAGTACAACCAGGTGGCGGCCGGTAGTTACATCGCGATCTACGGAGCGATGCTGGCCGACGGGACGGCGAATCCGTATCCGTTCCCGACGCAAGCGCAAGGGACGGAGGTGCTGCTGGGCGGCATCCCGCTGTTGTTGGACTATGTCAGCCCGACACAGATCAACGCACTGGTGCCAACCACGTCGCAGTTGCCGCAGAACGCGCCACTGCCGCTGAAGATCCAGCGTGATGGGACGGTTTCGGTGCAGGATTTACAGGTATCGGTGGCCGCGGTGCAGCCGGCCATCTATACCCTGGATGGAAAACAAGCGGCCGCGCTGATCGCCAACACAGTAGACATCGCCGCGCCGGTCGCATCGCCATGGGGAGGTTCGCGGCCGGCGCAGGCGGGTGTGGATTACATCGAGATCTACTGCAACGGGCTGGGGCCGGTGACGAATCAGCCGAAAGACGGGCAACAGGCGGGATCGGATCCGTTGTCGTGGACCGTGACGATGCCTACTATGACCATTGGAGGAGTGCCGGCTACGCCGATCTTCTGGGGCTTGTCGCCCGGATCGGTGGCGCTATACCAGGTGAACGTACAAGTGCCGGCGGGGAGCCAGACCGGCGCCGCAGTTCCCATCGTGATTCAAATGGGGGCTGTCTCGTCGAACACAGCTTACATCGCGGTACAGTAGGAGATCCATTGATTTAGCCCGGAATATTGCCATACAAGGAAAACGAAATGCGCAAACGAGTAGGAGTAGTAGTGACCTTTTCGATGTTGGCCATGGTTTTGCCGGCAGTTGCCCAGGACGTCGCTATACTGAGGCCAAACCAATTTGAGGTCGGTGGATTTGCCGGCTTTAGCTACGGCGTGGATCACTCACGCGCAATGGGCGGAGGTAACATCACTTACTCCGTACTGCCCTGGCTGCTGCCCTATGCCGAATTCAGCTACTTCCCAAGTATTGAGAGAACCTATTTGAGTCCTCTGCCCAACGGTTCCCCAAACTACAAGGAAGTGTTCGATATCCCGCTCACCGATGCCAACTTCGGCGTGCACGCTCGCGTGCGTTTACCCCATACGCGGATCGTGCCGTACGTTGTCGCGGGCGTGGGCCTGCTGCATTCGCCGGCCCGATCCGAGAATCGGTATGATTACGAGCCCAATACGGGAACATACTCCACCACTCCTTCGTCTCCCGTGCCAGTGCCTGTCAGCACCAACTTCGCCGCTAACTTCGGAGGCGGCTTTCGCTATTACTTGAACGAGCGATTCGGATTGCGGGCCGAAACCAAGGGCTATCTCCTGAGCAGCGGACCTTTGTATCAGACGGGCCGCTGGATCTATCGCGCAACCTTCGGCGTGTTCTTCCAATTTGGAGGGTAACTGAGAGGCCGCTCCCGGCCCCTTTTCCGCCCTCATATCGCTGGGGCGCTCCCTGACGGTCGCGGCTCGGCCGATTCGGTGGCTCATCCGCGAGAGCATCCTGGCGCGGCCTTTGTGATACTATAGGCCGAATCAA
The DNA here is from genome assembly GCA_050011755.1 of Bryobacteraceae bacterium. Lineage (GTDB taxonomy): Bacteria > Acidobacteriota > Terriglobia > Bryobacterales > Bryobacteraceae > Bog-159. The sequence goes on from JBEKIM010000352.1 coordinate 5,055, forward strand.
CATGCCCGAGCCTCTTCCCGAGCACTTCGCGGATTATCAATGGGCTCAGGCTGTAGCCGCCGGCGACGCGGACGCCCGCCGCCGCTTCACTCAGGAATACGGAGAGAAGATCCTCCAGGCTGTCTATATCTGGTGCAAACCTTTCTGTAACCGCGATTGCCAACTGCACCGCGTCGGAATTCGCAAGCTCATGGCGCATTTCCTCCGCCAGGAGTGCGATCAGATCCTGGGCGGTTATGCCTACCTGCTCGATCAACTTGAAAACGTGATACTGAAGCGGTATCTCGGACAAGCCGCACTTAGCAGCTTCCTTTTCTCGGTGTTGCATCCCGAAGGCGCTTTCTTTCATAGCTATCGCATCGGCTTTGTGCAATCGGAGAAGGGCAAGGTGGTTTTACCGGTATGGGCCGACAACCTTTCGCCTACGGATCGCGGAGTGCTGAAAGAGTTGATGCTCGGCCGCGACATTCAGGAGATCGCTTCCCGGCTGAAACTCTCTCCCGAAGGCGCCGACGAGTGCGCCGGCCGGATTCGCGGTGCCGCGCTCCACGCCGGGTGGGGTAAGTACTGGCGTCACTTCATAAAGGTGCATGGCCGTGAGACCCAGTTACCGGTTGCTTCAGCGGATGAAGACGACGAAAGTCCGCCGCAATTCGATCCGCCCGATCCCGCGAGCCCACCGGACGTGGCCGCGGTCCTCAAGAGCCAATTGGCCCGTTTGCCGGCCGCCCTGGCGCAACTGTCGCTGGAAGAACGGGTGGTCATCAGGCTGCGGTACGTGGAGGAGAAATCGGTTGCCCAGGTAGCCCGCGCGCTAAACAAAACGGACGGCCAGATTCGCATCATGGAAAGAGAATCCATGAAGCGTCTGCGGGAATCCTTTTCCGGCGGAGATTCTTTACCGGAAAGGACGACCCCGCGCGCGCTTCGGGCCAGCATGGAAGGGAGCGGAGCAGCCCAATGATCCGGACCGGGATTCAGCCTGCGACGAAAAATCCGGCGGGCTGCCTCGAAAGGCGCGAATTCTTCCGTCTAACTTCTTGTGGAGACCAGAATATTCCATGCCTCCGCGTGGTGGGCGTCTCCATGAAGGAGTGTGCCAGAATGGCGAGGTCTAAATGAGCTGTCCTTCGCTGGATGATATTGCCGCCTTTGAGGCGGACGGCTCGGATTCCGACGAGGACACGGCGAACCACATCCGTCGTTGCGCGGACTGCGAACGGCGGTTGCTGGATTTGAGGCGTCAGCGTGCCGCCGTCGTCGATCTGCTCGCTTCCCGGCCGCCTGAGCGTGTGCCGGGATGCCCGGATTGGGAGTCTCTGGCCGCGTATGTCGAGCGTGGGCCGGATGCCGTGGATGTATGGGTTACGGACCATGTGGAGCGTTGCGAGGCCTGCCTGCTCCAGGTTGCCGCGTTCAGAATGGCCCGGGAGCCCGCCAGTCCGAAATTTCGGGTGCTGCCGCGCGCCCTTCCGGCCCGGGTTGAAAAGTCTGCATGGCTCGGTGGACTCGGCGGGAAATGGTGGATGACGGGGTCCGCGGGAGCGCTGGCCGCCGCCGCGATGCTGACGCTAATTATCGTAAATCGTCTCCCCGAATACGCCACCGTCGCATTATCGCGTCCGCCCGCGGATCTCCTTCCGAAGTCCCCTGTCCTGTCGCCTCCTCCTCAGCCTGCGCACCCTTCTCCAGGAGCGTCGGGAACTCGGGGGGTTTCGCCGGAGCAACCGCAGCCGGAAGGACCGGTCCTTTACCGCGGCCTGCCGAAAACCGAGCCGCCCGTCAGTGTCATCTTTCATTACTCATCGGGTGGCGCCTCTCGCCAGACTCCGCTTCCTTTGCCGGACGGTTTCACTCTTCACTCCGGCGACAGGTTTTCGATGCAGGTGGCGACCAAATCGTCCATGTGGCTTTACGTGTTTCAAGAGGATGGTGAAGGCGCGGTTTCGGCGCTCTTCCCAAGCGTGAGCTTCGAAACCGGAGCAAACCCGGTAAGTTCTGCCGCGGGCAGAATCATACCCGCTCCCGGACAGGCGTTTGAGCTAAACGAATCTACCGGCATCGAAAAGATCTATGTGTTCTACGGCCCGGCTCGCGTCGATCGCTGTGAAAGGCTCCTGTCACTGGTGGAATCTCAGGCCGTCGATTCCGATGTAAGAAAGATCCTGCGCGAAATGGTGCGCGCGGCCGACACCAGCGACCTGTCCGCACTTGGCTACGCG
>JBEKIM010000353.1:0-7266 GCA_050011755.1 Bryobacteraceae bacterium
ACTTTTAACTCCCGCTCTTGCGAACGGTCACCAATCTGCATAATTTAATCCTCCGTCGCATCTAACTGCACCCGCGCCACTTACTAACTCCCCGCCCTCCACATACCACGGCTCCCCATCACCCTCGGCCCTAAAATGGAATCGGGTATGGACGCTTCATCCCATGCCCAAATCCAACCGCAAGGAACCCTCTATGCTGATCTCCCGCAAACAACACCAGGCCAACCGCGAGAACGCGCAACACTCCACCGGCCCGGTCTCCCCGGAAGGCAAGGCCAGCGTCCGCTGCAACGCCCTCACCTTCGGACTCCGCGCGCGCAACATCGTCCTCTTCGACGAAGACGAAGCCGCCTACCAGCAACTCTGGGATGTACTCGAATCCGAGTGGCAGCCCCAAGCCCCCACCGAAAGGATCCTGCTCGAACGTATGGCCGTCAACCACTGGCTGCTCATGCGCACGGATAGGAGCGAGAGCTGGATCCTCGCCGCCACCGACCCGGGCGCAAAACAATTCGCCCTGCTCGATCGCGTCTCCGCCCTGCGCGCCCGCCTCGAGCGCTCCTTCAGTACCGCCATGCGCGAACTGAAGCAGTTGCAAAACGAGCGCCGCGCCCGCACCCAGCCTGAGTGTACTCAGCCGGAGCCCGTACAGCCGGTGAACATCGAGCCCGCCGTCACAGCTCCCGCGCACCGGCCCGCCCCGCCGCCCGCATACGTGATGTCCGGCGCCCCGGACGCCCAGCCGCTATCGTGCGCGCCCGTCTCCCCGGATACCCGTTAGCCACCTGCCCCCCTTGATCTTTGACAATCTGGCAAACGACCCCAAGCAGTCCGCCCGATCTGTCCCCAAAAAACCGCCCAGCCCCGCATAACCAACCATCTGCAACCCGCAACCCACCACCCCGGAACCCACCACCCGGAACCCGGCACCAATAGATTCACCCACATAGGCTTTGATCGTCAGTCGCAAGCGGCCAGCCATCACCAGATAAGTCCAACCTTCAGAAGCCGTTATTACGGCTCAAAACAGATCGAAGGCCAGTGTAAGCTAGAAGATTCACCGAAGGAGATTGCACTTGCACAGCAGAAGAAGATTTGGGATCGCTCCTTGTATGATTGCCACCGCGATGCTGGCGTTTGGCCAAACCCCTTCGCCGGAGGCCAGAGGGCCGGTGCCCAAATCCGACCCCGCTTCCATCGCGCGAGGCCGCGAAAGCTTCGTGGGCGCATGCGGATTCTGTCACGGGTCGAATGCCAAAGGAGGCGAGAAAGGCCCGGACTTGCTGCGTTCCGTGATTGTCCTGGACGACGAGCACGGCAAGGCAATCGGGCCCGTGATCCTCCGCGGCCGCCCCGACAAGGGCATGCCCCGCTTCCCTTATTCGCCCCAACAGATCCTCGACATTTCGAACTTCCTCCACGACGCCATTAGCAACGCTGCCGATCGCGATAGCTACAAAATTCTCAACATTGTCACCGGCGATGCCAAACTTGGCCAGGCGTACTTCAGCGGCCACTGCGTTTCCTGTCACTCCGTTACCGGAGATCTGAAGGGAATCGGCGCCAGGTACGAACCAGTCACCCTGCAGGGCAAATTCCTCCAGCCGGATTCAACCTGGACGGAAGGCACGCCTCCGCACCCGGTCAATGCATTCTCAGTGACCGTCACTCTGCCCACAGGCAATTCGTTTACCGGTGTTCCCGTCAATTACGACGACTTCAATGTCTCCCTCCGCGAACCGAGCGGCGCTTATCGTTCCTTTAAGCGCGGCAAAGACGGGCCGCGTGTCGAGATCCACAACCGTCTGCAGTTTCACCTCGATCTTTTAATGCATATTAGCGATGCCGAGATCCACAATCTGACGGCCTACCTGGTGACCCTGAAATGAACAGCATCTTCTTTGTTTCTGCGCTCTGCGCCGCTCTGATTCCGGCCGCGATTTGTGGCCAGACGCTGGATCCTGCATTGCTGACCAGGCCGGCCACCGATTCGTGGCCCACGTATCATGGCGACTATTCCGGCCGCCGCTTCAGCACCTTAAGTCAAATCAATCGGTCCAACGTCCGGCACTTGACGCTTTCCTGGATCTTCCGCATCAAAGTGGGCATTACTCCCAACGCAATCGTCGGTGGCGAGGGGCCCATCCCTGAAGGCCCTCCGTCCGACCCGGGTGTCTCCACCATCAAATCCACACCGCTCATGGTGAACGGCGTACTCTATTTCTCGACGCCGGACAACGCATGGGCCGTGGATGCGCGATCCGGCCGCGAGATCTGGCATTACACCTGGAAAACCAGAGGCGGTATTCACATCGGCAACCGCGGCATGGGAATGTTTGGCGACTGGCTCTTCTTCGAGACCCCCGACAACTACCTGGTTTCCCTCGACGCACGGACTGGAAAAGAGCGTTGGCATAAAGAAATCGCCGACGTGAAGCAGGAGTACTTCTCCACGCCAGCCCCGATCGTCGTAGGCAATCATGTGCTGGTAGGCACTGGCGGCGATTCCTTAGACGTTCCCGGCTTTCTCGAATCGCACGATCCCGAGACCGGCGAGATCCAGTGGAAGTGGTGGAGCGCGCCTTTGAAGAAGGGCGATCCAGGGTTCGAAACATGGCCCGACGAGTACGCCATGCGCCACGGCGGCGGCATGACTTGGCTTCCGGGCACCTATGACCCCGAACTCCACCTTTACTTTCTGGGCACAGGCAACCCGAACCCGGTTCTTACGGGACGCAGTCGCAAAGGCGACAATCTGTACACTTGCTCGATTGTGGCCCTGAACGTCGACACCGGCAAACTGGCGTGGTACTTCCAACCCTCGCCGCACGACACCCACGATTGGGATGCCGCCCAAACCCCGGTGCTGATTGACACTGTGATCGACGGCCAACCCCGCAAGTTATTGGCACAAGCCAATCGCAATGGGTATTTCTTCGTGCTGGACCGGGCCACCGGCAAGGACATCCTGACCGCTCCGATGATTCGCACGATGAACTGGTCGAAAGGTATCTCGTCCAATGGGCAACCAATCCCCGATCCGGGTAAAGAAGCCACCGTCGATGGAGTTCTGGTTTCACCCCCCACCGGCGGCGCCACCAACTGGCCCCCTCCTAGTTTCGACCCGGAGACCGGCCTCTTTTATGTGGGTACTTCCCAGGCATTCAGCATGTTCTATCTCACCGATACCGACCCGCATCCTGAAGGGTGGGGCGCGGCGGAGCGAGATGCCGGGTATTTTGGAGGCGACCTCGAAGCGATCGACATTAAGACCGGGAAAATTGCCTGGGACCATCACTACCCGTTCGGTGGCGGACCTGTAGGCATCCTGACCACGGCCGGCAAGTTACTCTTCACCGGCGACGGGTCCGGACACCTGATGGCATTCGATCCCGCCAACGGCGACATCCTCTGGCATGCCGGCCTCGCCGACGATCTCAGCAATGGACCGGAGACTTATTTGCTCGACGGGCAGCAATACATTGTCGTCGGTGCGGGCGACCAGCTATACGCATTCACCGTCGAGCCTTGATGCCTCGTGAGTTGCGCACGTTGCCGCCGCCGCTGCGCAACGAGATAATGTCTCTTGGCCTTTCTCTCGACACATAAAGCGTTCTGGATAACTCCGCTCGCAATTAGCGTCATTCTGCTTCTGTTTTCTCTCGCGCTCTCGCATGGTCCCCTCCATCGGGTTTACCAGCGCCAACTGGCCGAATCGCGCCGGGAGCGGCTTTTCCTGGCGTCGATAGGATACTTTACGGCAGCCACGGTCGTGCGCGCAATCACGTTCGCCATTCACAATCACATTGGGCCTTTCCACGATGTCGCAATGCACGGCAGGCACATCCATCACCTGGTATGGGGCATCGTTGTGCTCCTGGTAGTCGGCTACGGATGGCTTCTCCAGGTCGGCGCGGGCGCGGCGCTCTCAAACGTGTGGGCCGCGCGGACCATGTGCATGGCTTACGGAGTGGGTGCGGCCCTGACCTTGGATGAGTTCGCTCTGTGGCTTAATCTTCGGGACGTGTACTGGGAGCGGGAAGGGCGCGAAAGTTTCGAAGCGATGGCTCTGTTCGCCGCGGTGCTCTCGATCGGTATTTTCGGACATCCGTTTTTTCATGGGGTCGCGCGTGAATTCGCCGCGATCATCCGGCGAAAACGCCCTTGAAGACCGCCCGATCACCACGTTTCGACGCCGCGGTTGCCCACCTGGACGGCCAGCATCGATATCGATCCCCCGTCCACGCCGTCCACCGGAAAAGTGATCGACTCACCCGGCTGCCGCGTAGCGACTACGTAGAGCAAGGGAAGGTAGTGCTCCGGAGTGGGTATGGAGAGGAGCGCACTTCTCCCCAACTTTTCGTATTCGATCAGTGGTTTATACTCCCCGGCGAGCATCATTGCCTTCGCCTCCGTCTCGAACTCCACAGCCCATTCATAGGGATCGGGCGTGTGCCGCCCCCACGCGTACGCGTGCAGGTTGTGGACAAGGTTCCCGCTGCCCACGATCAATATGCCTTCTTGTCTCAGCGGAGCCAGCCTCCTGCCGATCTCAAAATGAAAGGATGCAGGCTTCGATTCGTCGATGCTGAGCTGCACGACAGGGACATCCGCATCGGGATACACGTGCCGAAGCACCGACCATGTTCCGTGGTCCAGCCCCCACGAGTTGTCCATGGTTACCGGTAGCGGGGAAAGCAGGTGCTGGACCCGGCGAGCCAGTTCGGGATCGCCCGGAGCGGGATACTGTACTCGATAGAGCTCCTTGGGAAAGCCGCCGAAATCGTGAATGGTTTTGGGCGCGGTGCCGATAGTTACACCCGTTTCCGGAACGAACCAATGCGCGGAGATTGAAAGGATTGCCTTCGGTTTCGCCGTTTCATGGCCAATACGCCGCCAGGCGTCGGTATAGCTGTTGTTCAGCAGGGCGTTCATTGGACTGCCGTGCCCGAAAAAGATGGCTGCCTGTTTGTCGCTCATCCTTGCAGTGCCTCCCGTATTTCCTCGCTGCGTCATTCACGACCTCAGGGCGTGAGCGCAAAGACGGTGCCATCGGTCGCGCCCGCGTAGGCGCCCAGGGTGGCGCCATAAATCACGCCGCCGGAAACAAGTACGCTCACGGGAGACGCTCCGTCGCTGCCATGGAACTGATAAATCGTTTTCTCCGGCCAGGCGCCGCCCGGTGTAGACGGCGGCGTCAAAACAAATACCTGGCCATCGACTGCGGCGCCTACGAGTGTTGCGCGGGTTCCGACGACTGTCAGGTCATCCGGTATACCCCCGCCATCCGGCCCGAACGCATACAGCAATTGCTCGGTCCAAGAGCCGCCGGGGGACGCCGGAGGCGCCAGCGAGAAGACGGTCCCCGCACAGTTGTAGAAGCATTGGCCGGTAGTGTTGCCCGCGGTGGTGCCATACAGTACGCCGCCGGGGCCGCTGGTGAGATAACTCGGCGCGTATCCATCGGCCGCGCTGTTCTGAAAGTTGTAGAGCACATCCAAAGTCCAGGAACCATCGCTTGCCGGTGTCAGTGAATAGACCGATCCACAAGGGCATCCCGTCGTGCTTTTGTCGTAAGGCTGCCAGGGCGAGGGTGGCGAGGTGATTCCATAGAGTACGCCATCCTTGGCGATCAAAGTTGAAGCGTCGCCGCCGAGGGATGAGACGTTGGCGATCGTTCGCTCCGTCCAACCGTGGCCTGGGGAAGCCGGCGGAGTTAACGAGTAGACTTCGCCGTAAGTCGTCGTTCCGAAGAGAACTCCTTTCTCATCCACGATCGGACGCGCGAAAAGTTCGTTCGGTCCAAACGTGTAGATGATCTGTTCTGTCCACACGCCGCCCGATGCGGAAGGGGGCGTCAATGAGAACACGGATCCTAATCCTACGCTCCCGCCCAATGTGGTCCCATACAACACTCCATTCCGATCGGCCACGAGCCCGGACGTCGGAAACGCGCCGTCGCTCCCGCCGGCGAAGTTGTGGAGCACTTGCTCGGTCCACGAGCCGCCGGGGGATGCCGGAGGCGATAGGGCAAAGACGGTTCCGCAGCCGTTGGTCGCGCACCTGACTTCCGACCCACCATACTCCGTCATGCCGTAGAGTACTCCGTCTTTCATAATCATGCCGCGTTGCGGGTTGGCGCCATCGCCCGGCGAGCCCACAAATGTGTGGAGAATCGTGGGCAGCGGAACGGCCAACACCGGGCTACACGGCAGCACGGACAACGTGAACCCCAGCGCCGTCCTTAACGTTCGGAGTATTTTTTTCATCGGCATCGATCGATCCAACCCTCAACGCCTGAGCATATTCCAGACGCCACCGGAAGCCGCAGCCATCTAACAAAAAATGGTACTAGTACAGGGTTCCGGGCTGGCTCGTCGCGGTTGCGATTTACGGGATCGAGATCGTATCGGTCATCCTATCGAGGCTTTGGCGAAGAGCGTCGAAATCGGACGGTTGAGCGTATCCGAAAAGCAGAACGATCAGTTTCCCAGTGCGAACGAAGGTGAGGCATTCGGCCATGGCATGCCCGTCCTCGCTAAAATCGGCGATACAGTTCAAGGCGGGATGTCCGCTCACCATTCGGCTCGTGCAACTCCCCGCGCAAATCGTGTAATCGGGGCGCCCCTCGCGGCGCCGCTGTGCCTGCTTGGCCTCGGCGTCGTCATGCAAGGCTTTTTCTAGCTCCTGCCTGGTCTGTGCCGGCGAATCGTCTAGAACCTGGAAGTAGAGCGTGAAGACGCTTGCGGAAGGCGGTCCCACGAAGAAAACCGTGTTTTGCCGATCGCCCCAATGTAGCGTATCCCGGACCTTCCAACCAGCAGGCAACTTCCACGAGATCCCGGACGGTTCATCCTTGAAATCGGTAACGGGCGCGGCGGCTTCAGGAGCTTTGGCCATGTTCTCTATTACCGCTGCCGGCGCGTCCGGACCCAGGATGTGGCGAATCGCGGCTTCCAGCAACTCGTCACGGCCATCGCGAATGCCGGCGGGGGTCGGCTTCACCTCTTGATCTGGAACGTAGCAACCAAAACATCGCCCGCACAGGCCAGGAAACTCAGACGGTTACATTCACATCAGTAACGTACGAACCGTTGGCCGATTCGCTGTTCGATTTGCCCGCCGCCGTGAAGGCCCTCTTGAAATGAGATTTGGATAGCGGATCATCGTGAAGGAACACGACGCACCACGCCGGCCCGTTCTTCAGGTGTGGAACGACTGAAAGACCCACGCTCTGGAACGGTTTTCCGGGCGGAATCCACTTTC
>JBEKIM010000354.1:0-7232 GCA_050011755.1 Bryobacteraceae bacterium
CCGGGCAAGCCGAAAGTGGGGCTCAGGGCTACTTTAAACGCAGCTGCCGGCGGTGCCGTCTGGCGGAGATGGAGGCCCGCGCCATGGGTCGGCTGGACGGGCGCGCCCTTGCGCCGCAACGGCAGTAGGTAATGGCAGGGCGGAACGTGCGTCAGGGCGCGGTTCAAGGTTAGGGTACCCCTGAAATCCGCGCTGAAAACTCGTTTTCAGCCGGGACTGACTACTACCATGGGCTGCTAGGATTCTGTTTGTCATGGCCACCTGTTAACCGGATGGGTGATGATCTAAAGACGTACTTCGGGAGGCAAGTACGCGCTATGGAAACCGTTAACCCGTTCAAGGGGCTCCCAAAAACCTTGGAAAAAGCCTATAAAACGGGGTTTCTTGCGATGGCGAGACCCGGCAGCGTCGGCCGGGCTGTCGCCTTTCGGGGCGTCCACCAGGGCGGGCGGCTATCGCTCTCCGTTGTCTCGTTACGAACAACCCAGCCTCGGCAAGCGGCGGGCGGGCAATTTTATGCTATCCTCACAACCAGCCCGTACGCTTGCGCTATACAGCGTCCGGCAAGAGGGTCCTTTGGCCACATCCAAAACATTCGGGCGGCAAACGCCAGCCTCCGGAGTTCATTTTCTGATCATTGCGATCTGCTCGATGACGGTCTTCAGCGGATGCCGAAGCAACATTCCGGAGAAGCCCATCGACGATGCAGCCATTACGAAAGCTGTCAAAGCCAAGTTAGCCACAGTCTTTGGGCCAATCGAAGACAAACAGATCCAGCAACTTGATCGCGGAGCGAATCTAGAGACGATAAGCTATATCTCCGTGAGTTCAGTCAATGGAGTCGTCACCCTGAGCGGTGAAGTAAGGAGTAAACGGGCGAAGGCCAAAGCGGGTGAAATTGCTCGCGGAGTCGCGCAGGTAGAACGCGTGATCAACAACCTCTCGCTCGCACCCGGCTACTCTGACGACGCCGTGAACGACAAGCCGTTATAGACTATGTGTCGGATCGTTAGATAGTGACTTCCGATGGCCACACAAATCTTTCATTGTGGACGCAGTATCGGCGGCGGCCTGCGCACTGCGTTGTGCTGCGGTCTGCGCCGATTTAATTGCTCCTATCTGCTCGTTGCCCGTTTTTTCAGCCTCGATACGCATCTGATGAGTATCAAATGCATACCAACCCGTAAAAGTGGCTGCGGCTAACGATGGGGCATCTCGACGTCGGAGAGGATCAGGTCGATCTTTCCGTACGTAACTTCCGCCAGCCTTAGCGCGGCGGCTGCGCTAGCTACATTCGCCCACTCTCCGAGCGCGAACGCTTCCGGCGTTCATCGACTCGTGGCGGCATCAGCCGGCTCAGCGAACCATTGGAAGCACAGCCCATATCCGTCGGGATCGCGAAGATAGAGCTGCTTCATCCCGTATGGCGCGACTTTCGGAGGCTTAAGCGGAAGACCCTTCGTGCGCAGCTCCTCATAGATCGCATCCACATCGGGGGCGCCGAAATAAATGCACGTATCCTGGTGCGCTGCGGCTCGTGCGGGATCGGGCGGCACTGGACGTTCGTCATCGAATTCATAGGCGGTATTCAGCATCACTTCGGAGCCGCAGAGCCGGAGGAGGCACCAGTGAAACTTATCTTCACCGCCGAGGTTGGGAGACGTGGCAACGATTTCAAACCCCAGCGTGTCACGATAAAACCATACAGACGTCGGCATGTCGTAGACCTGTAGCAGCGGACATACCCCACGCACCTCGACCGCCATTTCCTACTTCCTCGAACAGCGTAGCGGCTCGCGATGAGCGGAGCCCTTCACGATACTGGATCTTACTGCACGAACCTCGCGACCTATACGTGGATGGACGGGCGTCGATTTCGGCGGCATCCATGCGTCAGTCGTTGACGGATCTTGACGAGGCGCGCTGCCTCGAGAATCGCTTTGCCAATCACCCCCTCCACAATTGCCATCGGTGTGACCATCCGGGGCGCCAAATAGCAGTGCGCGGCACGTCCTGTGCCTTACGATTACGGTTTCTGTTCCTGCGCCGCCGATTAGTGAAACAGACTTACTTGGCGAGGACCTATACCTGGCGTCTGCCGGCCACTGGGTCGAATACCAGGATGAGTAATGGTGACCACAATTGACAAAGTTCTTGAGCAATTTTGACCAGACACAAGCCAGCTTAACTGGCAATCGTTTACGGGTGGGCATGAAGAGTCCAGGCAGCGGTTCATTCGTATTGGACTTGGCCTTGTCGAACGCAGTTAGAAAGTCGTAGACAGTTCACGATAAAGGATCGCTGCGCGCATGAACCCGCCGCGGGCCGAAACTCTATTCATCGCCTCGCTTGCCAGACCCCTAGCCAAACGGGTGAAGAGGCCCGGCGGGAGGCGTGCGCGGTCCACTCGTACTTCGCTTACTAACAACTTCTTGCCATCTCCCCACTGCCCAGCCATGAAACTTGTCTACAACGAACTCGCCGGAAGTCATTCGATGCCACACCGTCATTTCGCAGTTCCGAAGCCGTAAACCGCCGGCTGGTCCTGGCTCGACGGTACGGTCTCTTCGATCGGAAAGCCATTACCTCGTCGCCGAGCCGCGGGTCGATGCCGCCGTCCCACAGTCGCTAATTGGGGGGACGTCAAAGGGCGGGTCTGCAAGGCTGCGTTTTGATCTCGCCCCCGTGTTACCTCATGGCAAATCGCGCGCCCTGACTACGGGCGGGCGCATAAGCTAGGTAGCTGACGAAAAGGGACGGCACTCGTTCCGGCCTTCGCCGGAGTCTTCGATAGATTGCGGGTCAATGTGCGATCGAACGCGGTCCCCTTGGTTCCTCAGGCCTGCAGCATTTCCTTCACAGCCCCGCCTACCGTGGCGAGGAAATCCTGCAAATGAGCTGGCTTCTGGATAAAGCGGACGTTCTGAAGGGCGGCGCGGTGCCGGTCGCTGCTTGCCTGCGAGGACGTGAGGATGGCCAGCGGCACGTCCGACAGGCGCGGGAACTGCTTCAGCTTGATAAGCACTTGGAAGCCGTCGCTGCGCGGAGTGTTCAAGTCCAGGAGAATTGCATCCGGCACGAAAGCGTTGGTCTCCTCTTGGGCGCACAGCGCCAGGAGCGCGTCGGCGCCGTTGTCGAACCGCGTCAGTTGGCACGGGATACCGTTATGCTTCAGCGCCATTTCAAACAGGAAGACGTCGCCGGGATTGTCCTCGATCAGCACGATTTGAGCTGGATTCATTCGTCGCCGCCTTTGGTGGGAAGCGTAAAGTGAAACGCCGCTCCCTGTCCCAATATCGATTCGACCCAAATACGGCCCCGATATCGTTCCACGATTTTCCCACACATTGCAAGTCCGAGGCCGGTGCCGGGATACTCCCTGCCATGAAGACGCTTGAAGGGCGCAAAGATTGTTTCCAGGTGTTCGGCGCCGATGCCGATACCGTTGTCCGTCACGGAAAAGTTCCATGCGCCGGCGCCGCGGACGGCGGAGACGCGGATGCGCGGCGGCTGATCCTTCCGGCGATATTTGATCGCGTTTCCGATGAGGTTTTGAAGCAGAAGCGTCAGGGGTAGCTCTTCCGCCGTCACGGTCGGCAGGGAATCATGGGTGACAACCGCGCCGCTTTCCCGAACGGGCATTTCCAGATAGGTGAGCGCCTTTTCCAGAACGCGATTGCAATCGACGGGAACGAGATTTTCCGCTTTTTGTTCATTCACCGACCAATACTCGCGCAGGTCCCGCAGCAACACTTCCATGCGTTGGGCTCCCGCCACCGCATTGCCGATAAACAGGTCGGCGTTGCCGTCGAGCCGCCCCTTGTATTCTCTCGACAGCAGTTCGGTGTAGCTCATCACCATGCGCAGCGGCTCCTGCAGATCGTGGGAGGCCGCGTAGGAGAACTGCTGTAGATCGGAATTGAGGCGGCGCAGCTCCTCGTCGGCCCGCTTTCGGTCGGTGACGTCCACAAAGCAATTGATTGCGCCCGTGACTTCTCTACGTTCGTTCTTGAGCGGCCGGATATTAACGATAACGCTGACCCACGAGCCATCCGGCCGCTCGATCTGAACTTCCATGTCCCGCGCCTCCGGAATCGTGCCGGCCAGCACCCCGGCCATGGGAGATTGCTCGTGAGGCATGAAAGTGCCGTCGGGGCGGTGCATTTTATAGGAGCCGCAAAAGCGCTCTTCAGTGTCCCCCCGCTTCGGGTCGCGGCCCCACAATTCCACGGCGCGGGGATTGAATTCCCTGATCACACCCGAGGCCTCGCAGGCGTAGATCGCGACGGGACACAAATCAAACAAGGCCCGATAGCGCGCTTCGGCCGCGCGATGCTTCTCCTCGGCACGCTTGCGCTCAGTGATGTCTTCGATCGCCAGCAGGATCAGAGGCTCACTATCCCTGCTTTGCCGGATCTGGCGGGCATCCAGCCTCAGGATTTTTCGCCCGATTGCGCGGAAGTCTTGTTCGAACTCGAAATCCTCGATCTTTTTGTTCGCGGTAACCACTTCGCTCAGCAGGCGCGGCAGTTCGGGAAGGTCCCACGGCATGCCTGCGATACCCTCCCGCGTTTCAGCCGGGGTCACCTGAAACTCTTCATAGAAAGCTGCGTTCGCCGACTTCACCTTCAACCGGGCGTCCAGGACCAGCAGGGGCGAGCGGACGGTATCGACAATGTTCTCCGCGTATGTCTTCGCGTCTTCGATCAGCAGCGCGGCCTGTTTCGCCTGCGTCACATCCGCGAAGGTCAGGACCACCCCGTCAATCACATTCTTGACTGTCCGGTAAGGCAGGACGCGCAGTTGGTAATGCTGTCCGCCGGTTCCGGCCAGAGTCCGTTCGCGCCCCGTAAGCGTTCTGAGCGTTTCACGGATATCCGACACGAGCTCGACGTCGGTAAATTGGGCCGCAAGATCGGTAATCGGCCGGCCCACGTCGCTGGCGATGAGCCGGAACACGGTGCCGGCCGCGGGTGTGAAAGACTTGACGCGCAATTCCCCATCCAGAAAGATGGTCGCGATCTCCGTGCTGTTGAGCAGATTCTGTAAATCGCTGTTGGCGTGGTCGAGTTCGGCGGTTTTGCGGCTGATTTCGGTGTTGACGGTTTGCAGCTCTTCGTTGAACGACTGCAGTTCCTCCTTGGAGGTTTCCATCTCTTCGTTGGTGGACTGATACTCCTCATTGGCGGATTTCAGTTCCTCGTTCGAGCTCTCCAGCTCCTCGAACATCGTCTGAGCGTGCTCGTTGACGGACCGTAGTTCATCTTCGAGGTGCCGGATTGTCTCTTCGAAAGTGGTGTCGGAGGGCGGTGCGGGCGCCTGCCGCGGGGTGCTGGAGACCGCGTCCTCGAACACGACCATATAGAGGTTGGCGGCATGGAACTCCGCTATTGGCTCCACTGTGAGGTCAACGTGGCTCAATTCGCCGTTCCTTTGAACCGGGATCTGCTTCTGGACGACGCGCTCGCGTCCGGTTACCGCCTTGTGGAGGGCCGTGCGCAGCGGGATGCGCAGGCCTTCGCGCGCCATGTTCACCAGATTGATGTCCGGGCTGCCGGTCGGCTGTTCGAGGTAATCGTTGAGCCGCCCGGAGAAATACACGGCATCGCCGTTCGCCTTGACGGTGACGCAGGCCGGGCGGTATCGCTGCAGAATGATCCGTTCAAGCCGCTTCGCCAGATCCCGCTCCTCCACTTCGGGCAGCGGCCGCGCGCCGGGCTGCTTCGGCCGGCTGACTTCCGCGAGCGGAAAGGTGACCGCCGGGCGGGGCACGGTTTCCTTGCGCTCGAAAATCCGGTGCTTCTTGTCCACCGTGCCGAACAGCTCCTTGTGGGAGGCCGGGCTCTCCGACGGGCCGAGGAACAAATACCCGCCGGGGCGCAGGGCGTAATGGAAAAGCGGGATGAGCCTGCGCTGCAGCTCCTGTCCCAGATAGATCATGACGTTCCGGCAGGAAATCAGATCGAGACGCGAAAACGGCGGGTCCTTGATGAAACTGTGGCTTGAGAAGAGGATGATCTCGCGCAGTTCCCGGTTGACCTGCCAGCCGCCATCCTGTTTCTCGAAGAATCGCGCCAGACGCTCTGGCGCCACGTGCCCGGCTATGCTCTCCGGGTAGCGGCCCTTGCGCGCCGTCGCCAGGGACCCTTCGTCGATGTCGGTGGCGAAGATCTGTATTTTTGGTGCGTTATCCAGCGTGGACGCATGTTCCGAGAGAAGAATAGCGATCGAATAAGCTTCCTCCCCCGTAGCACAGCCCATCACGCAGGCACGCACCTGGTCGCCTGCACCTTTGCCCTCAAACAGCTTCGGGATGACTTCCACTTGAAGCGCCTCGAAGGCCTCGCGATCGCGAAAGAACTGGGTCACGCCGATCAACAGGTCGTTGAACAGGCGGTCGGCTTCCTCCGGCTGTCGCTCCAAGGTCTCGACATACTGCTCGACCGATTCAATCTGCAGGGCCTTCATGCGGCGTTCCAGGCGGCGTGCGATCGTGTTTTCCTTGTACTGGCTGAAATCATGTCCGGCGCGGCGCCGGATTATCGCGTGAACTTTGCCGATGTTGGCGGCGATTTGAGCGCGGAAGCTATCGAGCGTGCCGTCGCCGTTCGCCGACACCAGGTGCGCGGCATAATCAAGCAGTTTCGCCGGCATTTCTTCCACGGGCAGCACATGGTCCACCAGGCCGGTGGCGATCGCGCTCCGGAGTATCGCGTCGTATTTCGCGGAATCGAGCGTCTGGGCCATAGCCATGCCGCCGTATTCCTTGATCGCCCTAAGCCCAAGCGTGCCATCGGTGCCCGTCCCTGAGAGCATGATGCAGACTGCGTGGTCACCGCGGTCTTCAGCCAGGGAGTTGAAGAACCCGTCAATCGGCGTCCGCGAACCGCGCGCCTCCGCGGGCGTCCTGACGCCCAGCATCCCCTTCTCGATCGTCAGCGTGGCGTTGGGCGGGATGATATAGACCCGGTTCGGAACGACCTGCGTTTTGTCCTGAGCCTCCTCGACGGGCATCGCGGTGTGCCTTCCCAGCAGCTGCGGGAGGGCGGTCGGATGATCGGGGGCCAGGTGCTGGATGATCACAAATGCGATCCCGGCGTCGGCCGGCATATGCTTGAAGAATGGGCTCTGAGCGAGAATCCGACGAATGGGCCATTTTAGGCTGCTTTCTTGACGGCGTGAACAGCGATGAATTCGGTGTTAGTTACGGCCATCCGCTTGGCCTTCAGGAG
>JBEKIM010000355.1:0-7228 GCA_050011755.1 Bryobacteraceae bacterium
GAGCGGCTCCAGCAATTGAACCAGGTTGGGGCCTTCGCCAACTTCGAGCAGCGCCTCGCGCACCTGGTCGCCGCCATAGACTTCCTCGCGATGGATCTCACGGAAGCCCAGCAGCCCGTACTGCTTCACCTGCGCATCCAGTTCACCTTGGCGTACCGCGATGGCTACGTGGTCCACAAACTGAAAACCAGGAATGTTAGATAGATCGTCACTCATAATTTATTCGAATTCGACCAGCACCTGCCCGACCTGCACGCCGTCGCCCACGCCGGCATTAATGGATTTGACTTTGCCGGCTACCGGCGAAGTGATGTTCGTTTCCATTTTCATGGCTTCCAGCACCAGAATCGGATCGTTGGCCTGGATCTGCTGGCCGGCTTGCGCATTCACCCGTACCACCACGCCCGCAACGGGGCTGCGGCAAACCTTATCTTCCACGACATGGCTCTCAGGCGCCGCGGCGCGCGGCATAGGCGGCGCGGATGGCAGCGCTGTCGGCGCCGCCGGGATGTAGGCATGCGACTGGCCAGCCGGCGCGCGTTCGTCTTCCGCGACTTCAACGTCCACTTCGTAGGTCTTTTGGTCAACTGTGATTCGCAGCTTCATCGCCCGTGCATGACCCCCAAATTGTGTGATGCCTGAACAAATACGCGGCCTTGTTGCGCCCATGCGCTGGATGGCGCGGTACGCACCAGCCGGGCTCCTCGGATGCGGGCCCGCTTGCCTAGAAACGCCGCGACCGCGGCGGTTAGAACCATGATGATTTCCGGGGAAACTTCCTCGGCCACCGCCGGTTCCGGAGGCTTGGGAACAGCCGCCGCGACTACCGGCGCGGGCGGAGGAGCCACCGGCGCGGCCGAAGGAACAACCGCCGCGGGCGCCGGCGCGGTCTCTCGGTTACCGCGCTCAATCAACGATTCCAGCCGCTGCACTTCACTCCGGACCATGCGGCGCGACATGGCAGCGCCCGCTATCCAACCCGCCAAGATGCCCAGCGGTAGTAGTAATGTACCCATAGATTCTTCCCGACAGGCCGAAGCCTGGTCTTATAACGGCATCAGCCCGTGTTTCTTGGCCGGCCGCAATTCCCGCTTGGTTTGCAGGGCTTCCAGCGCGAGAGCTAAATAGCGCCGCGTCTGGGCCGGTTCGATGATGTCGTCGACCAGCCGCGTTCCGCCCGCAACGTATGGATTCGAAAATGTATTCCGGTACAGGTCGATGAGTTCCTTGCGGCGTTCCTTCTTGGCTTCCTTATCTTTGGCTTCGTTGATCTCTTTCCGGAAGACCACTTCGACGGCGCCTTCCGCGCCCATCACGGCGATTTGCGCGGTGGGCCACGCCACTACGCGATCGGCGCCCAGATCCTTGCCGCACATCGCCAGATATGCGCCGCCGTAGGCTTTGCGCACGATCACCGTGACTTTGGGTACGGTGGCAGCCGAGTAAGCAAAAAGGAGTTTCGCGCCATGCCGGATGATGCCGCCGTATTCCTGCTGCACACCGGGCATGAAGCCGGGTACATCCACCAGGGTGACCAGCGGAATGTTGAACGCATTGCAGAAACGGATGAACCGCGCGGCTTTGTCCGAAGCATTGATATCCAGCGCGCCGGCCAGGACGGCCGGCTGGTTGGCGATGACGCCTACCGGGCGGCCGGCGATCCGGCCAAAGCCGATCAGGATGTTCTGCGCGAAGCTCAACTGCACTTCCAGAAAATCGCCCTGGTCGAGCAGCGCCGCGATCACGGAACGCATATCGTAGGCCACTTTGCCATCGTCGGGAACCAGGTTGTTGACGGCCGGATCGGGATCGAGCGGTCCATCGTACGGCTGCCGCGGAGGATCTTCCAGATTGTTCGAGGGCAGGAAGCTGAGCAGACGCCGGCAAATGAATGCCGCCTCATCGTCATTTTCGGCAATGAAGTGTACCACGCCAGAGTAAGTCATCTGCGCCGCCGGGCCGCCCAATTCGTCCGGTGTCACGACTTCCCCGGTGACCTGCTTGATCACCGAAGGCCCGGTGATGAACATCTGCGCGCCCTTGGTCTGGATGATGAAGTCAGTCAGCGCCGGGCTGTATGCCGCGCCGCCCGCGCAAGGACCGCAGATCAACGAAACCTGCGGCACTACGCCGGAGAGCATCACGTTCATGTAAAAAACGCGCCCATAGCCCGCCAGGCTGTTGATGCCTTCCTGCACGCGCGCGCCGCCCGAGTCGTTGATGAACACGAACGGCGATCCGGTTTTGAGCGAGTAGCGCATCATCTCGGCGACCTTTTCGCTATGCACTTCGCCCGCCGCGCCGCCGCCCACGGTAAAATCCTGGCTCGCCAGATGGACGAGACGGCCATCCACCGTGGCGGCGCCGGTAACTACTCCATCGGCCGGCAATTCTTTGTCCGCCATACCGAACAGCGCGGCGTGATGCTTCGCGAAGAGGCCGATTTCCTGGAAGCTCGCGGCGTCGATCAGACGGTCGATACGCTCGCGGGCCGTCAGCTTGCCCGACTGATGCTGCTTCTCAATGCGTTCCTTGCCGCCGCCCTCCATCAGGCGGGCGCGCTTTTCGTCTAACTCTTGAATCTTAGCTTCGATACCCATATTGGTTAGTTCCGCGACTGGCATATTCTGTATCCCTTTTACTAAGCAGGCGCAACCGTAACGCTATGCGACTTACCGTTCAGCGTGACTACATACGATACCGCCTCGGTCAACTGGCCCGGCGTGGCTGCCGCCGCGGCAGGCTTCGGAGCGGGCTTGGGCGCCGCTTTGACCGGCTCTTTGCTCAGGTTCTTGGGTCCCTGGCTGCGTGCCGGGAAGAACTTAGGCGCTACCTGCGGGAACATGGCATACGTCAGCACATCTTCATCGCTGCCGTTGCATCCGTTCAGCGCCAGGGCATCGGCGCGCAACTGATCCCACTCGGGACGCAGCAAATCGGCCGGTCGCCCGGTGATCGGTTCCTTCTTGGAATGCTGGAGAGCTTTCTTGATCACCTCCGGATTCTTCACACCCAGAGTACTCCCGTAGTATCCCAGCATCAGATCTGCGAATTCGCCCGTCAACACTTTGTAACGTCCCATTAACACGTTAAACACAGCCTGGGTGCCCACGATCTGACTGGAAGGCGTCACCAGCGGCGGATAACCCGCGTCCCGCCTGACGTTGGGCACTTCCTCCAATACTTCCTGCAGGCGGTCGCCCGCGCCCTGCTGCTTTAGTTGGCTTTCCATGTTGGAAATCATGCCGCCTGGAATCTGGCTGCGGAAAATATCGGTGTCCACGCCATTGAACCCTGTCAGGAACTCGCTGTAACGCGGCCGGACCTTATTAAAGTAGTTGCGCACTTTGCGTACGCGCTCCATGTCCACGACCGTGCGGTAACCGGTACCCTCCAGCATCTCAATGAGCGCTTCGGTCGGATTGTGGCCGGGCCCCAGGCTGAGACTGCTGATACTGGTATCGACGATGTCGCAGCCGGCTTCGATAGCTTTCATCAGGCTGACCAGGGTGACGCCCGTGGTGGCGTGCGTATGCACATGCACCAGCGTCTCTTCGCCGCAGGCGGACTTGATGCCTTCCACCAATTCGTAGGCTGGGGCGGGTTTCAGCAACCCAGCCATATCTTTGATGCATATGGAATTGCAGCCCAGTTCGACGAGTTGCTCAGCCATAGTCACGAAGGCCGGAATGGTGTGCTCGGGGCTGATGGTGTAGCAGATAGTCCCTTGGGCGTGCTTGCCGGTAGCGCGCACGGCTTTGAGCGAGGTGCGCAAATTCCGGATATCGTTCAGCGCATCGAATACGCGGAATACGTCCATGCCGTTTTCCGCGGCCTTCTCCACAAAGCGCCGCACGACCTCGTCTTCGTAATGCCGGTAGCCCAGCAGATTTTGGCCGCGCAGGAGCATTTGCAGGCGCGAGTTGGGCATCAACTTGCGAAACGTCCGCAGCCGCTCCCAGGGATCTTCGTTCAAGAAACGAATGCATGCATCGAACGTGGCGCCGCCCCAGCATTCGATAGACCAAAATCCCGCTTTGTCGAGATCTTCGCAAGCCGGCACAAGATCTTCCAGGGCCATGCGCGTGGCCATCAGGCTCTGGTGGGCGTCGCGCAGAATTAGTTCCGTGATTTGGATAGTTCGTTCTGGCATAAATTTTTCTCCGCTGAGTTTTCGCGGGGGCTATAAGAGTATTCTATCCGATTTCATGCGCCTGAAACGCCACTCTTTGGTACCAGTTCGCGGGCGCGGCGCGCCCGTCTTCTGTTGCGCGACTTTTCGAGGGGTTGCGCGCGGGGTGCGCAATGCGATTACCATGAACGCATGCGATCCAATCGGTATGTTTCCGTACTTGTTTTGGCTCTGTCCGCAATCCTTCCATCGGTCCGCCTGGCGAGCGCGGCGAAGGCTCACAGTGAATACCTGGTCTACTTCGGAACTTATACAGACAAGGGCAGCAAGGGCATTTACGCCTGCCGCTTCCGTCCGTCCACGGGCAAACTGACGCCGGTCGAGCTCGCGGCGGAGACGGTAAGCCCCTCCTTCCTGGCCGCCGATCCCGCGCAGCGTTTTCTATTCGCCGCAAATGAAATCGGAGATTATCAAGGCGCCAAGAGCGGATCGGTCAGTGCATTTGCTATCGACCGGCATACCGGGAAACTTCGCACCCTGAATACCGTGGCATCGCGCGGCGCGGATCCGTGTCATCTGACGGTGGACAAGACCGGAAGCCACGTCCTGGTGGCGAACTATACCGGCGGCAGCGTGGCGGTGCTGCCTTTTAGCGCGGATGGAATGCTAGGCCAGGCTTCGGACTTTGTGCAGCATCTCGGCTCCAGCGTGAATCCCGAGCGGCAGCACGAACCGCACGCGCATGACGTGGTGCTGACACCCGATAACCGCTTCGCCGTGGTCGCCGACCTGGGGCTCGACAAACTGCTGGTCTATCGCTACGATCCCGAAAAAGGGAAACTTTCGCCGAACGATCCGCCCTTCGGCCACTTGAAGCCGGGCTCCGGGCCGCGCCATATCGCTCTGCACCCCAACGGACGGTGGGCCTATGTGATCAGCGAACTGGCCAACACCGTCACGGCGTTCGATTGGGACGGGGATAAAGGATCGTTCCACGAATTGCAGACAATTTCCACGCTGCCCAAGGATTTCAAAGGCGAGAACTCCACGGCTGAAATCGCGGTCGATCCCAAGGGCCGGTATCTATACGGCTCCAACCGCGGCCACGACAGCATCGCGGTGTATGCCATCGACCCGGCCAAAGGGCTGCTGACGCTGATCGAAGACGTCCCCACCTTGGGCAAAGAGCCGCGCAACTTCGCGCTCGATCCCACCGGCGCATATCTATTCGCCGCGAATCAGAATTCGAATACCGTGGTGGTGTTCCGCGTCAATCCGAAAAATGGCCGGCTGACGCCCACCGGAGAAAAAATCGAAGTCATGTCGCCGGTGTGCGTGACGTTCGTGGCCGCGCAGTAGATAAGCCTTACTCCGACCGCAGCGCGGAGATCGGATCGACGCGGGTGGCCCTGGCTGCCGGCCACCATGCCGCCAACAAGGCGATGGCTACGGCTGCCGCGCTGCCGCCCAGGTACGCCGCGGGATTCAACGGATGCACCCCCAGCACGAGCGATCGTGCGGACCACGCCGCCACTGCCAGGAGGACCATTCCGATGGCGATTCCCCACGCCGCCATGCGCAGCGATTCGCCCAGCACCATCCACAGGATTTCGGATGGCCGCGCGCCCAGCGCTACGCGCAGCCCGATCTCGCGTGTGCGCCGGTTCACCGCATACTGGATGGCCGCGAACAATCCGGCGCCGGTGAGCAGGAATCCGAACACTCCCATGGAGGTGCTCAGGCCGGCCATAAACCGGTCGCTTAGCAAGGCATGCTGCATGTGCTCCCGCAGCGTCATGGACTGGTAGACCGTAACCCGGGAATCGAACTGCTTCAACTCGTGGCGGATGGCCCGCTCGAGCTGCTCCGGTTGGCCGGCGGTTTCCACCAGCAGCGTAATATCGCCCTGCACGGACTGCGCAAAGGGTAAATACAGGAAGGGCTGGGTCGCCTCATGCAAATCGTTGGAAGGCGCGTCCTCGGCGATCCCTACGATCTGCCGCTTCTTTCCGTCCACGGAGACCCACTCGCCCAGCGGATTTCGGGTGCCGAAGGCCTGGCGTTCAAATCGCTGGGAGGCGACCACTACCAGGGGACTACCCTCCCGGTCGTTGGCATCGATCCCGCGGCCGGCCAGTACATGCGTGCCCATCATTGCGAAGTAATTCCCCGCGACGTTGTTGAACCCTACACCGAGCGGCGCACGGAAGGGCATCTCGACGCGCACCGTGGCGCCGCCTCCCGAGTCGGCCAGTGGCAGGCGCCGCGCGAAAGTCGCCCCACGTACGCCGGGCAGGCCCGCGAGACGCGCGCAGGCCTGTTCGCACCAGAAGGTGATGCGCGAATCCCAGCCGGGGCAGACCATCATAACGAGCAGCTTCTTGTTGGGGTCGAGTCCGGGATGAATCGCGGCGGCGTTGCGGAAGCTTTGGAGGAATAAGAGGGCGACGCCAAACAGCATGACGCTGACCGCCACTTGTCCGGCGATGAAGGCTTTCCGCAACCGGCCGCGCTGCACGTTGCCGACGACTTGCTCGGATTTCAATACTTCGGCCACGTCCAAGCGCACGGCGTAGCGCGCCGGCGCCAGCCCGGCCAGGAAAACCGAAGCCGTAGCGGCCAGCAGCGTAAACGCCAGCACCCGGTAATCCAGGCGGATTCCGAGATCCAGGGGAAGGCCGGAAGTTGCCACAAACGCGCTGACTCTGTCGATGAAGACCTGCGCCAGGAACAGGCCCAGAGCCGATCCCGCGGCGCTCACGACGGCGGTTTCGGTGAGCAGTTGCCGCGTGATACGGCCAGGTCCGGCGCCCAGGGCCATTTGGATGCCCAGTTCCTTCTTGCGCGTTTCGGCTTGCGCCAGCCGCAACTGCGCCACGTTCACGCAGGCCACGAACAGCACCAGGCCCAGAACCAGCGCCAGGCCGCCGCCGTAGAGCAGTCCGGACTTCCATTCCGGTGCGAATCGTCTTTCCAGCCAGGTTCCCGCGCTGCCCGCCGGGGCCGGCTTGTGCTTCCCAGGCCCGCGAATCGCGGCATCCAGCAGCGCTGCCGCGTGCTCCGGCGTTACGCCCGGCTTCAACCGCGCCACGAATT
>JBEKIM010000356.1:0-7225 GCA_050011755.1 Bryobacteraceae bacterium
GTCTGGTGAATCCCCGGGCGGCGCAGAAACAAGTCGAGGACAAACTCATCCGGGACTTGCAGGTCTACTTAAAGGACTTGCTCGCCGAACCAGCGCGGCCGAGTGTCCCGGTGCCGGCACCTAAACTGGCTCCTTTCCGGAACCTGGGGCCGAAAATTGCGCCGTGCTCTTCGGGCGCGGGACTGGCGGTATTCGATGCCCTTCCAGCGCACCGACGCAATGCGCCCTCGATGCCTGCGCTCGCATTGCTCCCGCTGCCGGACGGCCCCGGAGCGTATCCCGGCTCGGGAAAGCAAGTCCAACGCTGCCCGAGTTGCGGCTGGACGGACGTGCGCCGTTCCGCCGTTCACTACCCGAAGGATTATCTCCTCAGCATGGTGGGGTTAGTGCCTTACCGCTGCCGGGTTTGTAGCGGCCGGTTTCATCGCGCGCGTCAGATCGCGCCCAGTCCCGGCGCAGTCAGCCCGGAGGTATCCAGCATGCCGTCCCGAACCTTGAAGATACCGGGGAACTTCTCCTCCCAGGGTTGGTTCGCCGCGGGAACGTACTCGCGCGCGTTGGCCTCTATGGCAGCCACGCCGGGGATGCGCGCCGCCAAGCCGGCCGAATGGATCAGGGACGCACCCGGACACGTCAGATCCTGAACGCATAGGAACATGCCGTGCTTCTGCCCGGCGGCGGCCATCAGCAGCACCTGGCTCTGCCCTTTGCATGCCTTGAGCGCGGCGCCCGAATATCCCATTTCGCGCGCCAGCATGAGGCTCTCGATATCGGTGAGCGACTCATCGATAACGATGGGCCGCAACCTGGCCGCGCGATGCATCCCGTTGGCGCGGTCGGCTTTCAGGTCGCGGGCGGTAGGCTGCTCCACGTATTGAATGCGATCGAAGCCCGCCGCGGTGCGCTCTTTTAGCCGGTTCAGAAAGGCCAGCAGGTAGTCCACGTTGGGGCACTGCTCGTTGAAATCCAACGAATAGAGCCATTCCGCTACACCGCGCTCGCGCTGCGTTTCGGTAGTGGCGCGGTCGATGGCCACCACGCGCTCCAGGTCCCATGCGAGATCGTTGCCCGCCAGCTTGATCTTGATGCGCCGCAGCCCGTTATAGCGGATCCATTCAGGCAAAGTCTCCGGCAGTCCATCGGCAATGCGGCGGCGAATATCCGACGCCACGATGGGATCGGAAGCGCCCACGGAATGATACAGGGCCATC
Organism: Bryobacteraceae bacterium; assembly: GCA_050011755.1. Lineage (GTDB taxonomy): Bacteria > Acidobacteriota > Terriglobia > Bryobacterales > Bryobacteraceae > Bog-159. The sequence continues at coordinate 1,212 of JBEKIM010000356.1, forward strand.
CGCGGGGTGGGCCGCGGCAGCACATACTGGCTCAGATACTCGCCCCGATACGCGGCGCCTAAGTAATGCGAGAGATCGTAAGGCATCGCGTCGCGGCCATATGTCAGGTAACTGCTCAGGCACAGCGCCTTGCCGTACGCATCGTGGATGGCGGCGTCGAACGGGCTGGCTGTCACCAGGGTGCACAGCTTGGGAATAGGTTCGGCCAGGCGCAAGTCCTTGGAAACGTCCGCGGCGGCTTTCAGATATTCAGGCTCCAGGGCGCAGTTGATGTCCACGGGATGGCCGGCTTCGGGATAGGCGCCGGTAATCCGGGCGATGCGTCCCGCCAGAGTTTTCATGGCGCCGAGGGTTGTATCGTAGGGCATCGCCTTCGACGGGAAAGACCAGGCATTGCCCATGGTCATCGATCCGAAACCGCGCGCTATCGCGCCGGAGTGGGTGCGGACCGCGCAATCGATGTTCAGCAGGGTCACCCGGTCCACGGTTTGCGCGCCAAAGCGATAGGGCGTGCGGTAGCGGAAGTCCTGGTAAGAGAAGCGCACATCCTCAATGCGGATGGCGGCCCTAGCCGCGCCGCGGCTGATGCCGAAAACGGCGGGCGCCAGGACGGCTGAACGAAGGAATGCGCGCCGGTACATATGCGACTCTGCCATGGTATCCTGTTCGTCAACGGGATGCACGCGAGGCTGATGGTTTGGTTCGCTTTGGTGCTGGTGCTCGCGAGGGTCCAGTGCGCGGGTTTCTGCAATCCGGAACCGCGCGGCCAGACGAACGCGCCTCCCTGTCATCCACATCGGTCCGACCCAGGGAATCCAGATCCGGCCCCGTGTTCGCACTGCCTCGTGATGCATCAGGCGCCTGCCTCTTCCACTGCGCGAGCCGCACCCGCGGCGCCATCGCTCGACTGGATTGGCGTGCCTGCGGTCGCAATGCCATCGCGGCTGTCCGCGATGTGTAAAGAGGCGGCGCCGGCTCCATCCCCGCCCGGATTCGTCGATCTTTCCTCAGTCCTGCTCCGCATCTGAAGCGCTCGCGGTGAGTCGCGGCCCGGCAGGCGACTGCCCGGTAAGTTGCGGGAGGAGACACATGTATGTTTCTTGAGAAGACACTCTGTCTGAGTTGTATAGCCGGTGTGTCGCTGCTGGCGGCCACGCCGGTGAGCGCCGAGGATGCGGGCGGATATCTGATGGGTCTGGCCTCGGGTACGTCCGTGAATCCCCGGTCGTCGCCCATGCCCATGACGATGACGCAAGCCGGGAATTGGAACGTCATGTTCATGGGGACGGCGTTCGTTTCCGATATTCAACAGTCCGGCCCGCGCGGCGGCGATAAGCTGTACTCGACGAACTGGTTCATGGCCTCGGCCGAGCATAGCGCCGGGGCGAAGGGCGCGTTCGAGACGGTTCTGATGCTCAGCCTGGAGCCGGCCACCGTTACGGACCGCCGCTATCCTTTGCTCTTTCAGACCGGCGAGACGGCTTATGGGCTGCCGCTGACGGATGCCCAACATCCACACAATTTCATCATGGCGCTGGGGTTCCACTACGCGTATCAAGTCGGCGAGCACACGATTCTGGATGTGTACGCAGCGCCCGTCGGCGACCCGGCGCTGGGTCCGACGGCATTCCCGCACCGCGACTCGGCCGCGGAATTCCCGGAAGCGCCGATCTCGCACCATTGGCAGGATTCCACGCACATCGCCGACGACGTGGTGACGATGGGAATCTCGCACCGGAAAATCAAGCTGGAGGCCAGCGGTTTCCATGGCGCGGAGCCGGGAGAGAACCGCTGGATCATCCAGGCGGGCGCGATCGACTCGTGGGCAGGACGGTTGTGGTTCTTTCCGTCGGAGAATTGGGCGGCACAGGTTTCGGCCGGCCGGCTGGCGCATCCGGAAGCGCTGGAGCCTGGAGACCAAGTGCGGCTGACCGCGTCGCTGGCTTACAGCCGGCCGATGTCCGGCGGGGCCTGGTCGTCGAGCCTGATCTGGGGCCGGAATCACTCCACCGCGACGTTGCGGAACTTGAACTCGTACCTGGCCGAGACGGTGCTGCCGATTCGCCGCGGAAACTGGCTTACGGGCCGGTTCGAGATGGTGGACAAGGATGAACTGTTTGCGGGCCAGCCTGACCTTGAACAGCAACTCGACCTGCTATATGGCAGCACTTTCCGGATTGGAGCGTATACCGCGGGCTTCACGCGCGATGTGGAAGTCATCCGGGGCATCCAGACCGGGGTAGGCGTCAACTTCACCGCCTATACGCTGCCCGCGGCGATTAAGCCGTTTTATGGCAATCGCCCGGTGGGCGGGAATGTGTTTATCCGGCTGCGGCTCAAGGGCGCGCGGTGAGGCTACCGCGGTCTCAGCGTAATGGAGAAGTTCCCGCCCGCATTTGGATCCGGCAACGCTCCAGCGACCAGGGGCTTGACCCCGGCCAGGTTCATCAGCGCGACCATGGAGGGCTTCAGGAAGTAAGTGGGAAATGCGACCTCGTTACGGATCATGCCGGCTATGGCTTCAAACATCTCTTCGTACTGCTCGTCGGTGTCCACGCCGGGAAGATCCGCGATCAACTGCTTCAGGCTGTCGCAGAAGTTCATGAATTCCTGCCCAGCTAAGATGTACGCCTGTACTTTCATGCGGTCCAACGTATCCGCGGGCGGGTAGTCCGGCGGCCAGTGTTGTCCGTTGGTGTTACCCTGGCTGAGGCGGTCTCCCGGCTTGTTCTGGCCGAGCGGATCGTTCACGGCACGGTTGAACGCCAGCCAATCCTCATATTTCCCGAACTTCTGCTCGAAGACTTGGGCCACAGTGTCAACCGGTCCAATCACCGCAATCACAGCCTGCACGAACTGCTCGTAATTGCGTTTGTCCCGCAGGTGCGGTTCCGCCGGAGGTTTTCCATTCAGATCATCGTCGGAGGCGATCGCGCTCAGTTGCGCCGTGTCTACATCAAGCGTGAACTGGACGGTCCCCTTGGGGTGCCGGGCGATGTAATCCCGTATGGAGCTCGAGACGTTGGCTAAGCCAAAGGCGGCCATGGTACGCATGCTCTCATCGAAGGCGGAGGCATTGTTGCGATCGGTGAAGATGGCGTTCAGACGCACATCGATATCCGAGACAGCCGTGGACAGGGTCACATTCCGGCATTGCGCAATGAAGTACAGATCGGCTTCGCGCTCTTTCCCGAATAGTCCGGAGATCGACTTGACGCCCGCGGTCTTGCGAATCTGGAATGTGCGGGATCCGAGATACGTGATGTCGGTCTTCTGGACGTACGTGACGACGTCCTGGAAGCGCAACAAATCGAAGAACTGCAGATTGAGTCCCGCGCTCCGGGTGTAGAGCTGTTCGACGAACGACTGTGGGTCGAGAGTCACGCCGGGCATAGTAAGGGCTGTGGCATAATCGCCGCCCATCGCCACGTCATAGGCGCCGGTGCCCACACTAAAGTCAAAGTTGTAAACGAATAGGGCGGTGTTCTCGCGGCTCCGGGACTGAGTCAGTTCCAGGGCGATCTTTTGACCGTTGGCCTTGGCAAGCAACTTATTCACCGAGGTGTTGATCTCATCCGTGGCGTCGCCCGCTACGGCGGCGAGCTTGTTGCCAAGAGTGCTTCCGTTGGTGCCCGAGAAGAATCCTTGCGCGGCTTTCTGTGTTTCGGTTTTGACCGTCGCGGCATCCGTCTGAAACTTCGCGCCGGCGCTCAAGGTGACCCCAAAGCTCTCGGTAGTGGAGAAACCGGAGGTGTCCTTGCGCAACAGATAGAGTGTGGCGCCAGCGGCGGTCCGGCCCGTGACCACGCGGAATGCGTCGTCGTGGGTGTACTGCAGCTTGAATCCCGCGCCCACCTGGTAAGATGGCTTGGCGGAAATCACCTCGTTGCCGGTACGGGTCGCAAAAGATGCTCTGACCTCGCCGTGGCTTCGACCGCCGAAAAACGTCCCGGAGAAGCCGTAAGTGGCGCCGAATCCCAGGGCCAGCTTGCCGATGAATTCGAAGTCTACGTAGTCGCCGGCAGGCAGGTTCGCAATGCTATCGGCATGGAACGGCAAGACGAAGCTTGAGAAGGCCTGGCTGATGGCATCGCGCAGCACTACGGCAGGGCCGACGCGGTAATAGTTGGCCACGTGGAACTGGTCGTTAGTGGAAATGCTGCCGCTGACGCCCAGGTTTCCGGAACTCCACTTGGCGCCCGCATCGACCGCCAGGGAGCACTCGAGCGCAATGCCGACATAATAGCTATCGGCCGGGGCCTTGACTGGCGTGTCCTTGGCATCCTCGCCGACGGCGTAGCTGAAGAGCGTGCCTCCGGGCTGGATGATGCTGAGCGTGCAGGTCGCCGTGGGTTTGACCGACAGTGTGATGCCAACGGCCTGTGAGATTTTCCAGCTTGGCGCGAAGCTGAAGCTGAAGTTGGTGGAAACCGAGCCCGGGGGAACGTCCGCTATCCGGGAATCCAGATAGTGCGCCACTAACGAGCTCAGGCTGACAATGCTATCGACGCCGGGTTTCAGGTATTTTGAAAGGTCGCCTTTTGCGGCCACCTCCACGGCGCCAATCGAGCCGAGATCAAGTTTTAAGGGCATAGGGAACTCCTTCAATTGTATAAGCGCGGCCGACGCACGGAAAGGGACAGTGATGCGCCCCGATACGCCTTACTTCAGTTTTCCGGCGGCGAAGAGGACGGACTTTTCCAAGGCGTCGAGGGCGGAATCGAAGAGGGCTTCGCCTTGCGGTAGATCGGGCCGCTTCTGGCCCTGCGGTCCCAGGCAGAAGTCGTGGTAGCCGCCTTCATAGATGTCCAGACGCACGGATTTGCCGGCGGCGGCGAGGGCGTCGTGCAGCATAATGGCGATCGGCATGAGGCGGTCGGCGGTGCCCACCAGAATCAGGACCGGGCTGCGGACCGGCTCGATGTTCTTGCGGGAAATTTCGGGATCGGGCTTCAGGTTTTTGAGGGCATCTGGATTCGGGGGCGTCCCGGGCGGGGGCATCTGGATGCCGAGGAACCACATCACGGCGGGCGCGCCCACGATGGCGGCGTGTACCGGAACCCTGGAAACCAGGTTCATCACCAGGTTGCCTCCCAGGCTCACGCCATAGAGGTTGATGCGGTCCGGGTCGACGTAAGGCAGCGCCTTGATGTAGTCAATGACCGCGAGGCCGTCGTCAATGGAAGTGACCATGCCGTTGGCGGAGGGGGCGGATGTCAGGTTCATGTTTCCTCCTCGATAGTCGGCCACGGCGACGACGTAGCCTTCCTGCAGGAAGCGTTCCCAGACGGGACCGCCCCAGTCGCCGTGCGACCAGCCGACGAGTTGTTCCATGCCGCGGCCGCCGGGCGCGCCGTGAAAGATAATCATGGCGGGATAGCGGCCATCACCCTTGGGCTTGCGGATCGCCGCCGCGATGTAGAGACCATCTTTCGATTTAATGTAGGTCTGCTGGACGGGCGAGTCCGCCTGGCTGACAACATGGATGTATTTTTCGTGAGGCAGCGGCGTGGTGCTGCCGGGATTGTGATGGATCTCCGCCGACGCGAGGGCCGCACAAATCAGACAAAGGAATGCGATGCGCATGCCTTACCATAGCAAGAACGGATCCGATCCAATGGCTAAAGCCCGCGATCCGTTTTCACGAACCCGGATAGTCTCTGCCGCAGCGACTCCGGAATTTCCACTTCCATTTCGCACATGTCTTCCACGTAGCGGGTTTCGAGCACGCGGCCGAGGTCGTGCACCATGGAGATGCGGGCGCCGTCGCCCTGCGGTAGACGCAGGCGCGCGCGCACGATGGGATCGAAGGGCAAGACTTCGTCAACCGCGGCCAGCAGGCGATCGATCCCTTGCCCGCTGAGCGCGGAGATGGCTACGGCCCGCGATCCGGCGGCCGCGCCGGAGCCGCCCAGCACGCGGTGACGGTACGCTTCGACATCGATCCCGGCTTCGGGGAGCCGGTCCACCTTATTTAGCACCAGCAGTTGGGGAATGGCGGCGGCATCGATTTC
>JBEKIM010000357.1:0-7194 GCA_050011755.1 Bryobacteraceae bacterium
TCGCGCCCGAATTGGCGGTCGTCACCATTGCGGGCGGCAAGAAGCTGGAAGAGCCTTACGTCATCCGTCCCACATCGGAAACCATCGTCGGTCACTTCTTCGCCAAATGGATTCAGAGCTATCGCGACCTGCCCGTCCTGATCAACCAATGGGCGAATATCATCCGCTGGGAACTGCGCACTCGCATGTTTCTGCGCACCACGGAGTTCCTCTGGCAGGAGGGCCATACCGCGCACTCCAATCACGACGAGGCCCTGGAGGAGGTCTTCCGCATCCTGGATGTCTATGCTGAAGTGGCTGAAAATGTCATGGCCATGCCGGTCGTCAAAGGCGCGAAAACGCAGGCCGAGAAGTTCGCGGGCGCGCTGCGGTCGTATTCCATCGAAGCCATGATGCAGAATGGCCTCGCTCTCCAGGCGGGTACCAGCCACGACCTCGGACAGAACTTCGGCAAGGCCTTCAACGTCCAGTTCCAGACCAACGAAGGCAAGCTCGACTATGTCTGGCAGACCAGTTGGGGCGTCAGCACCCGATTGATCGGCGGTCTGATCATGACCCACTCCGACGACAAAGGGCTGGTCCTGCCGCCCAAAGTCGCGCCGCGCAAAGCCGTGCTCGTGCCGATTTACCGCAAAGACGAGGAGCGCGCCAAGGTGATGGAAGTCGCTGCCAGACTGGCCGCCGAACTCGGCGCCCATATCGATGCCCGCGAAGGCCTCACGCCCGGATCGAAGTTCTTCCACTGGGAGCGCCGGGGTGTACCCGTGGTATTCGAACTCGGGCCGCGCGATGTCGCCAGTGGGAACATCGTGATCAAACGCCGCGATACCGGGACCAAGGAAGTGATTCCCCAGACCGCGGCGGCGGCCAAGCTGGCGGACACCCTGGAAGCCATGCAGAAGGACCTCCTGGCGAAAGCCAGGCAGCGCATGAAAGACAATACCGTGCTGGCCGATTCCATTGAAGAGGTGCAGGCTATCCTCAACGACGTGACCGCCGAAAAGGGCGGCGGCAAATTCGTGATGGCGCACCTCGCGGACGATCCTGCCGCCGATGCCCGCGTCAAAGAGTTCAAAGCCACCGTGCGCAACATCCCTTCCGTGGACGAGTATGACGGCCCCGGTAAGTGCATCGTGACCGGCGCGCCTGTAGACCGCCGCGTAGCCATCGCCAAAGCCTATTAGCCGTAGGCCCCCCGTGCGCTTCGCCTTGGAGGGCGGGCAATCCTGCCCGCAGCGCCTTTTCAGGCGGCTAAGCCGCAATACTGTTCACTTAAAACATTCTAGTGGTAATCTGTTCTAGGGGCGCATGCCTCCACAAAAGGAGGTCACCTCATGAATGTTACCGCCGTGGCATCAACTACACTGGCAACGGTCGGCTAGGACGACGCCCGGGCGCTACTGCAACTGGAGTTCTGTAGCCGGGCGATCTATCAATACTTCGGCGTTCCCGCAGCGGTGCACGCAGCCCTGCTGGGGCACCCTCCAAGGGCAACTACTTCAATCGGGTCATTCGCGGACGCTTCCCCTATTCCCTGGCCTCCCACGCTCAGGCAGGCAGCGTACCGACAGCGCTCCTGCCGGAGGACTCCCGAATAGGAGGCCGCTGATGGCACGCACGGTAGCATCGTTACCTGCCGGCACCCGCATCACTGACTACATCAGTTTGGGCGTTCTCACCAAAACTTTCCCGCTGGATAAAGTGCTGGCGGTGGTGGCTGCCGCCGGGAAGACCAATCAGCGGCAACGGGATTTGCCCGCACACGTGGTCATGTATTACGTGATCGCGTTGACGCTGTACATGCAGGTCTCGTATCGAGAGGTGTTGCGCTGCTTGCTGGAAGGAGTCAAGTGGTTATTGGGGCCGGAGTGGGAAGTGAAGGTGGCCGGCAAGTCGGCGATCTCGCAGGCGCGCACCAGGCTGGGATGGGAGCCATTGAAGCAACTGCATGACCAGGTGGTCGCCCCGATCGCCGTGCCGAAAACCAAGGGTGCTTGGTATCGGCATTGGCGTTCGGTCAGTTTGGATGGCAGCACGCTGGATGTCGCCGACACCCCGGACAACCAGCAAGCCTTCGGTCGGCCGTCGGGGAGTCGGGGGACCAGCGCCTACCCGCAAATACGCTTCGTGTCGTTGGTGGAAAACGGAACGCACGTATTGTTCGGTACGCAAATGAGTAGCTATGGAGTCGGGGAAATCACGCTGGCCCACCAGGTTTTACCCGAACTTCAAAAGGGGATGTTGTGCCTGGCAGATCGCAACTTCTTTGGGTTTGATCTTTGGAAAAAGGCGCTTGCATCAGGCGCCGATCTGCTCTGGAGAGTGCGCAAGAATCTGCGTCTGCCTTGTGAAGAGAGGTTGTCCGACGACTCCTATCTGAGCACGATTTATGGTTCGGAAAAAGACCGTCGCCGGAAGAGCAACGGAATTCGGGTACGAGTGATTGAATACACCCTGGAAGGGGTAACTGAGGCTGAGGCGATTTATCGGCTGGTAACGAGCATCCTGGACCCCGGCCAGGCACCGGCCCCGGAACTGGCGGCGCTCTATCACGAACGTTGGGAAATCGAGACCGCCCTAGACGAACTGAAAACGCACTTGCGGGGGGCCAAGATCGTGCTGCGCAGCAAGACGCCCGACCTGGTACGCCAAGAATTCTACGGACTGATGATGACGCATTTTGCGATCCGCGGACTCATGCACGAAGCGGCCCTGCAAGATCGAGAAGATCCCGATCGGCTCTCTTTCCTACACGCGGTCCGGGTGGTCCGCCGCAAACTTCCCCAGTTTGTCGCTATTCCCCCCTCGGGACAGAAAAGCGTTTCATAAGGCGGTGCTCGCCGAGATCCTGGAAGAAAGAGTTGTGTCGAGTCGCGGTCGGCACGTGCCCCGGGGCGTCAAGCGGGTTTAGCCCGACGGACTCGGGGTTGGCAGCGCGATATCGCTTCCAGTAGTGGGGATGGTTGGCACGCCACTTTCGCGCGCTGTCGCGACAGACCTGGCGATACTCCGTATCGAAAGCGAGTTGCCGTTTACGGTTTTGACTGCGACGCTGCTGCTGGCACGACTTTGCCGAGCACGCCGTCTGCTCAGGATGAAATCGGGAAGGAGCGAACTGCCTTTGGCAGAAACAGCATCGCCTCTGATCCATCCCTTCAAGATTTCAGGCTACGGGAATGCCCTTTCCACAGACGTCTGTAAAGTCGGGGCCTGGATCAGCCCTGCCGCCGAGCCCTCCACCTCTTCGAGATAGTAAATCTCCACTGGAAAAGAAAGAACTCCTTCGCCATGCCTTTTGGGTACCCAACCCAAGGTATTGGCCGGTCAACCGCCCTACTACTCTTGGTTTTCATCATCTTTGCGGCTCCGAAAAAAATCCGCTACCTTATTGAGCGGCAATGGGGTCTCAGATGAGTGCCCCATGGGCCTGCGGCCCACCAAAGGTGATGAAAACCCGCCCTCATGTATTTTCAATAACTTCGGGCATGTTCTCAACGGGGCGACCCGGCGGGGCTCTTAAGCTCCGCTCGCGCTCTGGCGCGTGATATCACTAATGGTGTGATCCGGTGTGCCCCTATCATGCTGCTGGCCATCCTGTGCGCGCGGGGTGAAACGGCCCGCTATGAGTTGCGCGGCCGCCTGCTTCCCGCCGTGCGCGCTTCGGTGTGGCTGCACGGCGCCACCGCGCCATTCGAGGACAGCGCGCTGGCCGGCGACGACGGGCGGTTCCGTTTCCACGGCCTGCCGGCGGGCACTTATACACTGGGCGCATTTGTGCCGGGGCGCGGCGAGATGCGGCGTACCATCGAAGTCGGTCCCAGCCAGGCCGACGCCAGGAATCGCGTCGAACTCACGGTGGAATTGCGCGATGACGAGTTCGAATCGCATGACAGTTTACGCCGTACCGCTCTGGTTTCCACCAGGGAGCTGGCCATCCCCGATCGCGCCCGCCGCGAGTATGCGGACGCCGAGCAGCGCCTGGGCCGGCGGGACGTGCCGGGCGCCGTGGCGCATTTCGAGCGCGCCGTGGAACTGGCGCCGCGGTTCTCGGAAGCATGGAATCACTTGGGGACCATCGCCTACCAGTCCCGCGACTACAATCGCGCCGAAAGTTGCTTCCGCAAGGCCCTGGAGGACGATCCCGGCGCCTTTCAGCCACTGGTCAACCTGGGCGGAGTATCGTTGAATCTGAGTAAGTTCAACGAAGCCCTGCAATATAATTTGTATGCGGCACTTACCCGGCCTAATGACGCCCTGGCTAACTCGCAACTCGGCATGAGTTACTTCTACTTAGGCAACCTGGACCTGGCGCAAAAGTATCTTACCGCCGCCACCCGCATCGATCCCGCGCATTTCTCGCATCCGCAGTTAATCCTCGCCGAAATCGCTCTTCGCCGGCGCGACCGGGCAGCCGCGGCGGGCGAGTTGGAAGCCTTCTTGCAGTATCACCCGGATGCGCCGGAGGCGCCCGCCATCAAGGAAAAACTCGCCCAATTGCGCTCTACGTCCGGTCCGGCCCAACTGTTTGCCGCCACCGGCATGGCGCGCACTTTCGCGCAGCCGCCGGACCTCGCGCCGTTTGCCGATGGGCAGGCCCGGCCAAGCGGTATCGACGCCACCATCGGCTCCGGCCGGCATGTTCGCATGCTCTTAGGCCGCGACCCGGCCGGTGCCTGGATCGAGCTGCCGCTCGCCTGGTATCCGGAGGACGGCGGGCGATACGCGCCCGGTCCCGGTTTCGGCTTTTCCGCGAGTTGCCTCGCTTGCCATGCTCGTCAAAAGGGCGATCGCACGGCTGCGTTCGGGTGCGCCAATTGTCATGCCACCGCCGGAGCCGCCAAGCCCGGCCAGGCCGTATGCCTCGCATGTCACCTGGGAACCAGCGGGCCGAATTCCGCCCACGGCGCAACCGTTGCCGCCCAGGAGAAATTCGAGTTGAATAGCGCGGGTTATCGGCTGCTTGCATCCCGCTGCTATCTGGCTTCGGCCGGAAAGCTGACCTGCATGTCGTGTCACCCGGCCCATGGTTTCTCGAAGACACCCGCGGAATACCGGATGGTCTGCCGCGGCTGCCATCCCACCATGCACAATAGCGCTCCCTTGGAGTGCCCGCGCTGCCACATGCCCAAGCGCCAGGTACAGGACGCGCCCCACATACTGGTGACCGACCACCGCATCCAGCGTCCCCTGTAGATCCAGGCAGCCGTGGCCACAGACTTCAGGCAGCCGTGGCGCACGCTTCAGCGTGCCGGCGGGACTTTCGAGTCCCGCTCTTTTGCGAGCGCAAGCTCGCCCCCTCAGTCGAACAACCCGATCTGTTCCTTCGCCACCGGCTTCGCTTTTCTCCGCCGCAAGGGACTCCCTACCACCCCTAATACCTGCAATTCCGCCAGCGCCGCGCGCGGCAGAAACAATCGCTGGTTGTTGGAGTACGGGTCCGGCGGAACCACGGTAAACCCTTGGGATTCCAAGGTGAGCAGGTTGTTGGCCAGAATGCCGTCCATCACCTCGCCGTCCCGGAACTTCACCCGCACCCAGAGTCCATCCATCTTGGGCCGGGTACTAAAGACCTTGCGTTCCCCGGCCGGGTCCGGAGGCTCGAAATCTTTCACGAACTGCACCGATTTCACCTCGTGGTACGGCACTACGGAGTAATTGCCGTCTGGAGTGAGCAGTTCTACCCCGCCGGGCCGCAGATAGGTCAGAGGGTTGACAAACCCGAGCAGCGGCTCCCGCTCAAAGCGGGTGATCCGTACTCTTTTTGAGGTCGAACCGGCCAAATCAACCCCTTATTGGAGAGTTTGTTTCAAACATGGGTCGGGGTTATTGTATCATTGGCACGGATGGGCAACCATGGATGATGAGTCCGGAACGGGTCTGGGGACGCTCCACCGGCAGCTCTCCGCGTTCCTTAATTTTTGCAGAATCGAAAAGGGGTTAGCCGCTAATTCGCTGGCGGCCTACGAGGCCGATTTGCAGAAGTTTGTGCGCTTTGCGGATGGCCGCTGCGGCGGCGCGATCCCGGATCTCGAAGCCGTCCGCCGCTATGTCGATTTCTTGTACCAGGAAGGCGTCGGTGGCCGGTCGGTCGCCCGGCATCTGTCCACCCTCCGCGGTTTGTACGCCTTCCTGGTGCGGGAAGGCCGCCTGGCTGCCGATCCAACCGAACATCTGGGCGCTCCCAAGCAATGGCAGACCATCCCTAAGTTTTTGAATCTGGAGGAGATCGAGCGAATCTCCCAGTCCCCGGACGCCGGTCGTGCCACCGGTCTGCGGGACCGCGCCATGATCGAACTGCTGTACGCCACAGGTTTGCGGGTTTCCGAACTGTGCAGTCTGGCGATTTCCGACCTGAACCTGGAGATGGGGGTCCTGCGGGCCACCGGTAAAGGCAGGAAACAGCGCATGATCCCGGTGGGCAAGGCTGCCCTCGCGGCGACACGGAACTACTTGGAAAACGGCCGTCCCGAGATCTTGAAAGCCCGGCCCAGCCGGTATCTCTTCGTTACGGCGCGGGGCGGTCCCATGACCCGGCAGGCATTCTGGAAACTGCTGCGCGGCCATGGACGCAAGGCCGGCGTTTTCCATGATCTGACGCCTCATGTGATCCGGCACAGCTTCGCCACTCACCTCCTCGAGGGGGGCGCGGACTTGCGCAGCGTGCAGACCATGCTGGGGCACGCCGACATCTCCACTACCCAGATCTACACGCACGTGTTGCGCTCGCGCCTGCGGAAAACCGTGGACGAGCACCACCCCAGGGCCTGATAGGAAACGCCATGAGCGATTACATGTTCATGCTGGAGAGCCGCTTAAGCGCGGACCAGAACCGCGTCCTGGAACAGGTGCAGACGGCCGCCGCCGCTGCCGGCGTCAACCTGTTCCTGACCGGGGGTGGGATGCGGGACATGCTCGGAGGCTTCCGGATTCGCGATCTGGATTTTAGCGTCGAAGGCCACGCGCTGAAAGTAGCCGCGGCGCTTGTGGAGCAAGGCGCCCGCACCGCTTCGCTCGACGAGAATCGCCGCGTGGCGGAGTTGGTATTTCCGAACGGCGTGACCGCGCAAGTGGCCATGTCCCGCAAGGAACGCTACGCCAAGACCGGGGCCAGGCCCCACGTGACTCCCGCCAGCATTCAAGAAGACCTGCGCGGCCGCGATTTCACCATTAACGCCATGGCGCTCTCCTTGAACC
>JBEKIM010000358.1:0-7194 GCA_050011755.1 Bryobacteraceae bacterium
CCTTACCTGGTGGAACTCGATCCCGAGGAGGAGTTTACCGGCTTCCTTCTGCGCAATGGCTGGGAGCGTCACTGGGCCATTTTCTTTCGCTCGGACACGGGCATGCAAAAGCTGCGGCGCCACTTTCGAGATCTTCTGGTCGTGCGCGACGAGAAGGGCAAACGCATGATGTTCCGGTATTACGACCCACGGGTCCTGCGCGCCTACCTGCCCACCTGTCTGCCGGCCGAACTCCGCGAGATCTTCGGGCCGGTAGGCGCCTACATCGTCCCCGGTGACGATCCCAAAACGGCCGTCGTTTTCCGGTTGGAAGAGGGCAGGCTCTCCAAGGGCCTCGTGAGGCTGGGCAAAGACGCGCCGGCCCCTGTGGCGGCGACTCCCCGGAAACCGTAGCGGCTGGATTTCTTGATCACCTCCAGTTGGCCCGAATCCACCGTTTCCCCGGTTCGCGATATCACCTGGAAATAGAACTGGTCTTCGTCAATCTCCACCAGCGCGAACGTCCGGTCCGTATCGAAGCCTTTAGCGGTCTCCGCGGCGGCCCGCAGATCGTGAAACCGCAACTGTCCGGAGTTTCCGAGGACGAAGTAATAAATGCCGCTCTGCGGCTTGAGTCTCTCATACACGTGCTCGTGTCCGGCGAACACCACATTCACCCCGTGGGCCGCAAACACCGGCTCCAGGAGTTTTCGCAAGTCGGTATTCGGGCCGTGGGCGCGGGCGTCCGAGTAGATAGGGTGATGAAAGTAACAGATCTTCCAGGTGGCATGCGAGGCGCTGAGCTGTGACTGGAGCCAGTCCAGTTGATCGCAATCCATGTAGTTGCTATCGAGGACGAAGAACTCCACATTGCCGCGCTTGAAGTTGTAATAGCGCTTGCCGTCCATGTTGAACGGCTTGTAGAGCCGCTCATTGGTCTCATCGTGGTTTCCCAGGCAGGCGTAGAATTTTGTGCCGCCGTCCAGCAAGGTTTTGTAAGGATCTTCGAATTTCCGCTTGAAATCGGCGGCGCTCTTGCCCCCGTAAATGTTATCTCCCAGCATGATGACAAACTCGAAGGGAAAGCGGTCGTGGATCGCCGTCATTTCAGCGGCGGTTTCATACTGGGCTTTTTCTCCGGTTCCGCTGTCTCCGATCACGGCAAAACGAACGGAATTCGGCTTCAACGGCAGAGTCAGGTCGGGGGCATCCGCCGAGAACAGGCTGGCCACGAGAGCGAAAAGCAGCAAAGTCGTGCGGCGCATAAGCTTAAGGGATTGCATTCGGAATGAAGTCGACGACCAGATTCGCCTCGGTGTCGCGTAGGACCAGGGAATGTCCCGCCACCCGGTACTCGACTTGCGGCGGCAGGGGCGGCAGGTTGAGCAAAAGCGATGGAGGTGTGGATTGCAAGGGCACCGTGGATGGATACGCGCTATCGACACGCAGGGTGCGCAGGTGCACCGGAGCCGCACTTTCAAAACTCCGGCGGATGCGCGCCGCCTGCGGCCCTCGCATCGTGACGCTCACCAGCCGCCGGAACTCCTGCGCGATTTCCGGGGCAAAAATGTTGCCCTGGGCGGCGCCTTGACGCGCCGCGCGAATCCGTTCCGCGAACTGATGCTCATGTTCTTTAATGGCTTGCTGCGAGCCGGTGGGCTTCAGGCGATGGACGGCTGACTGCGCGTCTTTGTGTACTTTCACATAGTCCGAAACGCGGCGATTGAATTCCTTGAGGACCGCAGAATCCGGATTCACCACGTCCGGCTGTTGGGCAGCCGCCAGCGCCAGGTAGGGCAGTGAGAGAACCAACCGCGCCGCGCGCCTCATTGTCCACTTCTCCCCTCTTCCCCGACAGCCTCCTGGAGCATGTCGCTGACCACTTCCTTGACGGCTTCCTTTACCGCACCCTTCACAACTGCCTCGACCTCGTCGGGGTTTAGCTCGACATCTATGGCGTTGCCCACGATCTCCTTGACCGCTCCATTCAAGACTGTCGCCACATCGGGGAGTTCACGGGTCACAATTTTCGCGACTCGCTTAGCTACCTTGGCCGCCGGCACTTCATCCTGGGTCTGCACCGCGGCTTGCTCCGCCAGAGCCCAGTCGTCCGCGAATATTTGCGACAGTCTGGCCGCGATTTTAGGGTGACGGACGATGATGCCCACTTCCCGCCGCGCATCCAGTTCGAGGGCTCGCAGGCTCTGGCTGCCGACAAACACGAAATTGCCATCGCGCACCATGGTGCGCGTGTGCAGCCGAATTGCCGATTTGCGGACTTCCACGCCCGGAATCCCGCGGGTCATGCGGCCAATGACCTTGATATCGACGCCTGCCCGCGCACGTTCTGCCAGCAGACCGATCATGGCGGAATCGCTGATCTTCGGGTCGTAAATCGTCAAACTCTTTTTCGCGTCTTTGAGATAATCCGAGAGCAGGCGGCGCGCGTTCACCGGACTGACCACCAGATTCTCGCAGCCCGGCTCGTAGGGTCGCCGCTGCACATCGTCCTCGAAGAGGCGCGCCACCTCTTTCACCAGAGTCGGGTTCCGTATGATGAGGCCGAAGCTGCGGCTGCGCTCCGCGTCCAGATGCGTCCAATTGAAAGCCAGAAGGTACAGTTCGCGGCCGTCGATCAGCATCAGCTTGGCGTGATAACGCACCAGATCGTCCGCTGTGCGGGCTACCGTAACTCCGGAGGCGAGCAGGCGCAATTCAAGCTTTCTCAAATTCTCTTCTCCCGCCCGATTGGTATGCGCGATCAGCGCGTGCACGGAAACTCCGCGCGTGACTGCGTTCCCCAGCGCCTGTTCGATTTCTTTCTGATCGAAGCGGAAGATCATGATTTCGATGGTTTTTGACGCCTCGGCAATCCCTTTGACCAAGGCATGAATTCCATCGTCCGGCTGTACTAGTAGTTTCATCGAGTCACTCGTCGAAGCAATCCGATCCGTGAGTGCTCCCGCACTCTGGTATCGGTCCTGCTGGTTAGCACGTGCAGTTGGAATGCCGTTCCGGAAAGAGAGAACAACGCCATGTATGTGAAAAAGAGCCCGTTCACGCATCTGTCATTCGTTTTCATTTTATTGACGATGTGCCCGATAACCCGCAGTGTTGCCAGGGAAAAGGCGGCCGCGGCCGGCACGATCGCCGCGCCGGAAACCGCGGTCCTGTGGCGCGACCCCGTGGACATCGCCTCCCGCGACCTTTTCTATGGGCCAGGCGGAAAAGAACACGTACCGCAGGGCACATTTACATTCGACAAGGAGGATCTAAAAGGCACCAATCCTAAGTTCGTGGTGCGGGGAGAAGACGGCCAGAAGTGGAAAGTCAAACTCGGCATCGAGGCGCGGCCGGAAACGGTGGCATCGCGAATCGTCTGGGCGGTGGGCTATTACGCCGATGAGGATTACTTTGTCTCCGGCCTGCACGTGAACGGTATGCCGGAGCACCTACATCGCGGGCAGAAGATGATTGGGCCCGACGGTTCCGTACCGAACGCCCGTCTCAAGAGAGAAGACAAAAAGAAGACGGGCATCTGGCGGTGGCGGCAGGATCCCTTCTCGGGAACGCGCGAGTTGAATGGGCTGAAGGTGCTCATGGCCGTAATCAATAACTGGGACCTTAAAGATGTAAACAACGCCGTCTACAAGGAAGACGGCCGGGATGTTTACTATGTAAGCGATCTGGGCGCCAGCTTTGGGACGCCCGGGCGCAGTTGGCCTCCGCGAAAGGCGAAGGGGGATCTGGATTCTTACACGCAGTCCAAATTTATCCGCAGGGTGACCGCTACAACGGTCGATTTTGAAGTGCCGGCGCGGCCGAGGTTCGTCTATTGGGTAGATCCGAAGGCTACCTGGAGCCGCGTTCACCTGGGCTGGATAGGGCGGAATATCCCGCGGGCGGATGCCCGCTGGATGGGACAGCTCCTGGCCCGGCTTTCCGCAAATCAGATCCGCGATGCCTTCCGCGCGGCCGGCTACTCGCCCGAAGAAGCCAACGCATTCGCCACGGTCATGGAGCGTCGCATTGCCGCGCTTACGAACCTATAAGACTTTCCGCGCCGCGGAATTGGGTCTCGTAGAGCCGGGCATATAAGCCACCGGCTTTCATCAATTCTTCGTGACGGCCGCGTTCGACAATCGTGCCGTTCTCCACCACCAATATGACATCGGCGCGCTGGATCGTCGATAGCCGGTGCGCAATCACGATCGTAGTTTTGCCTTCCATCAAACGGTCCAAAGCCTCGAATACGAGCTTTTCCGACCCTGCGTCCAGCCCCGAACTGGGCTCGTCCAGGATCAGAATCGGAGTGCTGCGGATGACCGCCCGGGCGATCGCGATACGCTGCCGCTGCCCGCCCGAAAGAGTGACGCCCCTTTCCCCAACCAGCGTGTCGTAACCGTCCGGCATTTTCTCGATGAACTCGTGCGCATTCGCCATTTCCGCGGCCCTTAGAATTTCCGCGCGGCTCGCGCCCGGTTTTCCGTAGGCGATGTTGTACCAGATTGGGGCGTGGAACAGGATGGTCTCTTGCAGCACGAAGCTCATCTGCTGGCGGAGCGACTTCTGGGTGAACCAGCGAACATCGCGGCCATCGATTTTCACCGAGCCGGATTCGAGATCGTAAAACCGCGGAATCAGGCTAATGATGGTGGTCTTACCGGCCCCGGTCGGGCCCACCAGGGCAGCCGTCTGTCCCGGTTCGATGTGAAAGCTCACATCCTGGAGAATCGGCGATCCCGGTTCATAGCCGAACGATACTCCTTCGAAATCGATCCGTCCCCGGAATGGCGGGGCTTCCCGCGCGCCGCGCAAGTCCTGGACCTCATGATTGGTATCCAAAATCTCGCGGATGCGCTCGTAGCCGACCGCCGCCTTGGAGTAGCTATCCGTCATCTTCGAGAGGTCCTGCATGGGCTTGTACATCTTTCCGAGGTAGAAGATGAACAAGATCAGCGTTCCAGCGGAAAGCGTGCCGCCCAGTACCATGCGTGCGCCGAACCAAAGGACCATGCTGGTGCCCACGGCGACGATGATCTCCACCAGCGGTGATAGCTTGGCTTTCAGGCCGCGGGCGCGTAAGGCGATTTCCACGCTTTCCAGGCTCTCTTCTTCAAGGCGGTGCTGCTCGTACTCCTCGCGTGCAAACGCTTTGACTACGCGAATCGAGGTGAGCACTTCCTGGATGGTCGAAACAATCTCGCCTTCCTTCTTTCGCACCGCGCGGGAAGCCTTCTTGATGCGTCGCGTATAGGAATAGACCACCGCAAACAACACCGGAGCCACGGAAAGGGCCACCAGCGTGAAGCGCCAGTTGATGTAAAACATCACGCCCACCATGCCCACCAGGGTCAGGCTATCGACCAGCGCGCCTAACAATCCAGACGCGATGAAACTCTGAATCGCGTCGATATCGGTGGTCACGCGGCTGATCAGGTCCCCGGTTTGCTTGTGGTCATGATAGGACAAAGACAGCCGTTGGACATGCGAGTAAAGGATGCGGCGGAGATCGTGCATTACCCATTGGCCGACGCTGGTGGTGAGATACTTTTCGGCGTAGGAGCAAAGCGCTCCCACCACGGCGATCACCAGGGCAGCCAGCGCGGCGAGCTTCAGGATCGATAACGGGTCGGTGCCCACGATTGACACGATCCGGTCGTTCAGCCAGCCGTGCGCATGCGCCGAGCCGGAGCGAAGCACGTTGTCGAAAACGACCTTCAGCGGCCATGGCTGCAAAAGATCGGCGCAGCCCTCGCCAATAACCGCACACAGCCCTATCGCCAGGGCCTTCCAGTGTGGCCTCAAGAGATCGCCGATTTTCAATGCATGCAAGACGGGACGTCCCGTCTTCGTACGCGCCGCAACAGTCCCCATGCCCATCTCGTAACCGATAGCAATCCGGTCACCATCGAGCATGGGCCCGCATTGTGAATCCAGCGACTGTGGTCCGCCGCATGCTTCATGAGGAATCGTGCAGCGGCTCACGTTTGCGCTCATTGAGCAGGGAAAAGGTGGCTATGGGAAGACATGCGATGTCATTGCCCGGTAGTGTCGCGGCGGGGATGCTGTTCGCCCTGATCGGCGCCGAGGGTTCGGTCTATGCGGAGACATTCGGCAAATATGCGCTTGAATCCGCAAACGATTCGGGCGACTCCCCCGGTGCGACGACCGCAGCGCCCGATCCGTCGCCTTCCGCTACTGCAGCCCCGTCCTCGGCCGGCGGCCAGTCCAAAGTTGAATCTTCCTTGTTCTACTACCTGTACATGACGGGTAAAACGCAAGCCGACTTCAAGCCGCTAACGGCGCGGCAAAAGGCCAACTTCTGGGCGAAGAGCCTATTCAGCCCGTTTCAATTCATAGCCGCCGCGTCGTCCGCCGGTATCACGCAGTGGGAGGACGTTCCCAAGGCTTGGGGAGAAGGCGCCGAAGGCTACGGCCATCGCTTCGGTAACTATTTCGCAAAACAAACCACCCAGCGAACTTTAAGGCTGGGCTTAGAGACGTTGTTGCACGAGGACAACCGCTATTTCACATCCGGTGAACATGGCTTCGGGCGCCGCGTCCTGTACGCGCTGGAAAGAAGTATCCTTGCCCGGAAAGACGACGGCACATCCCGCATCTCTCTTTCCCAAATCGGCAGCACCGCGGGCGCTTCTTTTATCTCGCGGCTCTGGCAACCCTCCACCAACAATTCCGCAGGCGATGGCGCCGTTAGCTTTGGGATCGGCATGGCTACCAATGCCGGTTTAAATGTTGTACGGGAGTTCCTGCCAGACGTAACCAAACATCTGTTCCACGGTAGTCAATCGAACTGATCCGGGCGCGCCCGTCCGGCACACCGATTCCGGCTGTGTAACGTTTGCATACCGCACAAGGCGTGCATGTTCCGTTAATCTTAGCCGGCCGATCTCGACGTTTGCCCCGCGCCTGCCCGCATGGCGCAGCCCTGGTGACCGCAATTGCACGAAACATCCGTCGTGCCAACCGCTTGCTCGCAATACGGGCTGCAGTATTTACTGGGATCCGCCGCCTCGCAATTACAGGCCGGATTCCCGCATTTCTTGTTATTTGTCATAATTCATTACCTCGCAATTCCGGTTCCAGCTTCTTGCGGCGGACGCCGGTCGGGCGAAGGAGAATCAATCGTTGCTTCTCCGTCTTCGCAGCCGCCTCGGCCCCGTCCCAGGCCACCGGATATTGACGCAGGCATTG
>JBEKIM010000359.1:0-7176 GCA_050011755.1 Bryobacteraceae bacterium
TAAGTTCGCCCAAAGGATCGGGTCTGGAGATCCTTCGCAGGCGTAGACGCCTGCCAAAGTCCAGACTCCAGGGGCGAGCGTGACCTCGCCCAAAGCGGGACTTAAAAGTCCCGCCAGGTCGCTAAAGCGTGCGCCACGGGCGGCGGCCAACCATCACGATTAGTGGCACACCAAATGGCCAAACTTGAGGGCACGCTGAAAGCGTGCGCCACCTATTCGTGGGGAGATCCCTGCAGGCGCTCGAAGACGTCCCGGGCGGCTTTTTGCGCGGCGCTCTTTTTGGTATTGCCTTCGGCTTGCCCCACCCAATCGCGGCCCAGGCGCGCTTCTACCGTGAACGTCTTGGAATGCTCGGGACCGCGCTCGCGCACGATCACGTAGCGCGGCGGAGGCAGGCGGCGGGCTTGCG
Source organism: Bryobacteraceae bacterium (assembly GCA_050011755.1). GTDB lineage: Bacteria > Acidobacteriota > Terriglobia > Bryobacterales > Bryobacteraceae > Bog-159. The sequence goes on from JBEKIM010000359.1 coordinate 410, forward strand.
CGAACTCCTGCAAGGCGCTCTTGTAGTCGGTCAGATTCTTGGGCAGTCGATCGCCGCCCGGATCGGTCTCGGAGAGGCCCGGCGCGACCACGAAGCGCTTGATGAACTGGCGGGCCGCATCCATGCCGCCATCCAGGTATATGGCCGCGATGACCGCTTCGAGAGCGTCCACCAGCAGCGTCTTCTTGGCGCGGCCGCCGCTCATCTCCTCGCCGCGGCCGAGCTCCAGGTATTCGCCGAGACGCAATCTTTGGGCGGCTTCATAGAGCCACGCGGCGCTGACCAGGTGCGCCTTCATTTTGGATAAACGCCCCTCGGCGGCTTCCGGATGGCGCTGCAACAAATCCTCGCTGATGAGGAAACCCAGCACCGAGTCGCCGAGGAACTCGAGCTGCTCGTTGTCGCGCGCAACGGCCTGCCCGTTGGCCAGCGCCTGTTCGTGGACGTGCGAGCTATGCGTCAGCGCGCGGCAAAGGATCTCCCGATCCGCGAACCGGTGGCCGGCAGCGACCTCCAGAGCGTCCAGATCCGCGCGCATATGGTCTACGGCTTCGGGGAATCGGGCTTGGGCGGCTCCGGAGTGGCAGGCGCGCCCGCCGGCTTGGGCGGATTCTTCTTCTGGAACGTGCGCACGCGCTCGGCTTGCGCCACCTGCCTCACTTGCACATTGACGTCCGGCATGGCCATCACTTTGTCGAACTGGGCAATGGCGTCGTCATACTTGCCTTCGTCACTATAGACCTTGCCCAGCCGCACGTAGTTGCCCGGGTCGGGCTTGGCCGCCGTGTCGATGGACAGTTTGAATTCGGTTTCGGCCACATCGTACTTCTTCCGCACCGCGGCGGCCATGGCGAGCGCGGAGTGCGCGTCGGCGCCAAAGTCCTTCTTGGCCGCCGTCCACTGGTCGTCGGTGAGGCTGGCATTCGGCTTGGGAGCGTCCTTCAATAATTCGAGAGCGGACTTGGCGTACTTGTCCACCTGCGCCAGTTTGTCTTCGCGATCCAGGTCGAATTCCTTGGTGTGCTGGGCGATCACGGATGCCAGCATCAACAGCGCCTGATAGTTCTTGGGATCCGCTTCTATGGTGCGCTCGCCGAATACCACGGTGTTCGCATAGTCTCCCTTTTCCCGATACGAAGCGGCTTCAAAGTAAAGCGCAACGGCCTTAAATTCGGTGTCCGCGAACTTCGTCAGGACGTTCTCGGCGGCGGCGATGCGCGCGTCCGCCGTAGTCGCGTCGAACATAGCTTTGAGGGCTTGATACTCTTCGGGGGATTTCGGCTTGATTTGCGCCACCAGAACCGGTAAGGCGAAGGCCAGTGCCAGTGCGCCGCGCCATATGATTTTCTTCATCATGACTCCTCTAATTTGATTTCTTTCCAAAACTTCGCTGGACGCCCTGTTGCGCGGCATCACGGGCCGCGGGCGAGGCGCCTTCCACGGCGAGGGCTTCGCGGTACCGCTGGACGGCATGCTCACGATCGCCGGCCGCGTCGGAGAGCCGCGCCAGGTAAACCAGCGCCCAAGCCTTCGTCTGGGGCTCCGGACCGGACTCCAGCGTTTTCTCGAACAGTTGCTCGGCCATCTCCGGATTCTTTTCGAGGGCGGCGATGCGTGCCAAACCGTAATAGGCTTGCGCATGCAGCGGCTTATCGCTACTATCCTGCAGGGCCTTCAGGAAAAGCTCGCGGGCGGCCTCCAGGCTGCGATCCTGGTAAAACTGTTCGGCCTGCGCCAGCGTCTTGTAGGCGCCCTTCGGTTCCGGTGGCTTGGGCGCCTCGATCGTCTTCACCTTGCGGACGGGGGCCTGCGAAGTGAACTCGATTTGCGAGAGGCGCTTATCTTCGCGCTTCAGGTCAATAGCCTCGATCATCTGCGGATAGTAGGACCGCATGGCTTGTTCCTGCTTCAAATACGCCTGCAATTGTTCGGAGAAGTACGCCGTCAGGATGTAGCCTTCCTGCATGGCCTGGTTGACCAGGGCGGGCTGCTTGTCGAGCCGCGCTTCCACGGCCTTGATAAGCGACTCGGTGACCAGCAGCAAGTAATCCGATTTAAACGAGGCATCCAGCGCCTGGGCGCGCTGCGCATGGTCGCCCAAGCCGCGCGTGTGCATGATCAGCTCTTCGTGGCGGCTGGCGTAGGGGTCCAGCAGATAGTGCAGGTATGCGTGCCGGATGTCATGGATGCGCAGCTCGGGCGACGGTGTGATTACCACGCAATAGCTTTTTCCATAATTGCGAGTCTGTATCTGGTTGGGCGGCCCGAGCAGGTCGATGTAGATCTGGAACCAGTGGGTCGAGGTGCCGGAAGTTTCGTTGCGCAGGAAACCGTTCACCTGCAGCACAGCCTCCGCGACCGGCTCGTGATAGCGATCGATGGCCTGCTCGAAGGCGGGTTGCGACTGGTTCCAGAGCTCTTCGAGGCCGGCTTCATCATAAAACCTGGCGAGCAGCGGGCCCAAACCCTCGAGGGGCGCGGCATCCGGAGGCACCTCCACGGAGCGCCCCCTGGGCTCGAAATTGGGAGGACCGTCGACCCAGAGGGCGAACGAAATATATTGGTTGAGATCCGCCATGGGATCGGCCAGGCGATGCTCCCGGTAAAAGTCTTTGAGCGCGGCGAGGCTGGGGATGTTCTTGCCCGCCAGTTGTTTGCGGATGGTTTCGCGGAGCGGACTATTGTTGGGCGAATCGGCGTCGGTGTTGTAGCCGGCCGCATTGATGGCCGCCATCACCGCAAAAAGCGAGGGGCTGGCGTCGAGTTGGCCCCGTTCGGGCGCCGCGGCTTGGGCAGCCAGGGACGCCAGGATAAGGCCCGGTAGAACGAATCGGATCGGAATAAGACCAGTTTAGCTTAAAGCGCGCTTTGGCGGCGCGGGCTTTCAGCACGCGCTTCACATGGTCAAGGTGACTTTGGTGATCGTGCGCGGCTTGTCCGGATCGAGGCCTTTCTGGTCCGCCAGGCACGCCGCGAAGAACTGGGCGGGGATGACGTACGGGATGGGCGTGTAGAGTTCGGGAATCTTGTGCGGCAGACGGATGACGCGCGTGGCGCGCGCGGCCGCCTCGGTGTTGCCGGCGTCCGTGATGACCACGGTTTCGGCCTTCAGGTGGTTGATCTTGTCCAGCGTTTCGGCGATGGAACTCCAGGTGGGGCCGGAAGGCGCGAACGCGAACACCGGGAAGTCGGGATCGACCATGGCGATGGGACCGTGCAGAAAATCGGCGGAAGAAAACCGCTCGGCAACCACGTAACAGGTCTCCATCATCTTCAGCGCGAACTCGAAGGCGGTCGCGTAATTCAGGCCGCGGCCCACGACCACCGCGTGATCCATGAAGCGATAGCGTCCGGAAAGCTCGGCGATGGCGGGCTCCAGGTCGAGGGCCATCTGCGCGCGCTCGGGCAGGCGCTGCAGGTCCTCGATGCGGATGCGTCCGCCGAGGGCGTAAGCGAGCAGGTAAAGCATCAGCACCTGGCCGGTGTATGTCTTGGTGGCGGCGACGCTTTTCTCCCGGCCGGCGCGCACGTGGAAGACGTGTTCGGCCAGGCGCGCCAGCGTGCTGGAAGGTTCGTTGGTGATGCCGATGGTGAGGGCGCCCTGTTCGCGGGCGCGCGAAAGCACCAGGTTGGTATCGGTGGATTCGCCGGACTGCGAGATCGCCACCACCAGCGCGTCGCGATAATCGATGCGCGCGTTGTAGAGCGTGTGGATCGCAGGCGCGGCCAGGGACACCGGAACACCGGTAGTGATTTCGAGGAGATAGCGACCGAACTGCGCGGCATTGTCGGAAGTGCCGCGGGCGGCCAGCACGATCAGGCGCGGGCGGCGCTTGGCCACGCGCAGTTTGAAGCGTTCGATGCGGCGCAATTCGGAAGCCAGGGTACGCTCCAGGGCTTCGGGCTGCTGGCGGATTTCTTCGAGCATGCGGGACATGTTAGGGGCGCGCGCGTCAGTTCGACTGTCTAGAGCCTGTTCAGTACTGCAAGGGCGCTGTCAATCTTCTCGTCCACGTTGAGGGCCTTGCGCCTTGCAGTCTCGTATAACTCCTTAACATCATCCGAGGAAATGCCCGAATCGGCATCGCTGGCCATCGTCAATTCGACATCATCCCGATCGCGTAAGATCAAGGTGTAATGCCGCGATCTATTTCCCCACGAGTCTGCATCGTCGGAAGCAGAAATGGATAGTATGTATTGGCCGCCGATCGCAGCGATGAAGTTCGACTCCTCGGCGGTCGGTTTCCATGGAATCCTGCCTTCCCTTGTTTTAGACAGGACACCATCAAGAAATTTAATGGTTTGCGCGTCAGCCATTTATTCGCTCTCTTGCTCAGCGGCGTTCGCCGCCGTACCACGTTCCTCGTTGAATATCGAACTGACTCGCTGAGCAGCTTTGGCCAAGCGAGCTTTCTTCGCCATGTCGCCCCGGATTTCCCTCGCCAGAACACTATGCATGGATCGCAACTCCGCAGCGACCTCGTGCAGATTATTCCGCGATTTCTCGGATAGCATAGGCTCCCATCGGGCGCTGAGGTAGCTACACTGGTTCATCAGATCTCCGATCCGAAGAAGAGTCATCTCGATCTTGTCGTCTCTCAAATACGTGACAATATCTTGGGCACTTCGTAAGGCGCCCTGCATGTCCTCGCCAAGCGACTGACGCATCGCGGCGTCCCGCGCTTCCCGTGCGGCCTTCGACGCACGCTTCGAGAAAACAAACGCCAGGATGCTGAAAACCAAGCCCACGACGGAGGCCACGTTTCCCCAGTTCCGAGCCAAGAAATCTGCCATCTGCCACTGCAAAGATTATGGCACGTCAGCGCAGAGATTTCCGCACCTGATCGCGATATTCGCGCGCTTTCGCTTCGATCTGCGCCGCATTTAGCGTCAGCGGCTGCGAATCCTGCACCAGCAGTTTGCCGTTGACCATCACATCTTCGACGTCCGCCCCTTTCAGCGCGTAGACCATCTGAGAGTAAACGTCATAGAGCGGGACGGCGTTGGGCCGGTCCAGGCGGATGGAAATCAGGTCCGCGCGCTTGCCCGGTTCGAGCGAGCCGATCTCTTTTTCCATGCCCAGCGCGCGCGCCCCCCGTATGGTGGCCATCTCGACGGCTGCCGCGGCCGGAACACTGCGCGGATCGTTGGTACTGACTTTCTGCAGCTTGGCGGCCAAGTCCATTTCCTCGAACATATTCAGATCGTTGTTGCTTCCGGCGGGACCGTCGGGTCCCAGTCCGACCGCCATATCCAGGGCCAGCATGCGGGTGACCGGCGCCACGCCGCTGGCCAGCATCATATTGCTGGATGGGCAGTGAGCGATGCCCACGCCGCGCGATTTCAGGATCGCCATATCGGCCTCGTCCACCCAAACGGCGTGGGCCGCGACGGTGCGGCCGTTGAAGATGCCCAGCGCATCCAGCGCCTGCGTAGGGGTTACGTGGCGCTTCGCCAGGCATTCGTCGTTCTCGTGCCTGGTTTCCGAAAGATGAATCAGGAGGGGGGCGGCATGCCGGTTGGCGAGCGCGCGGCAGGCCTGCAGGGTCTCGTCGGAGTTGGTGTAGATAGCGTGCGGCGCGACAGCGGGCACGATCAGCGGATCGTCTTGAAAGCGGGTGAGGTAGCGTTCCGTGAAGGCCAACGCTTCCGCCGGGGTTTTGGAATCCGGCGACGGAAAGCCGATGATGGTTTCGCCCAGCACGCCGCGCATGCCGGCTTCGCGGGCCGCCTCGGCCACCACATCCTCGAAGTAGTACATGTCGGTGAAAGTGGTAGTGCCGGAGAGCATCATTTCAAGACAGCCGAGACGCGTTCCCCAGCGCACGAAATCGGCGGTGACGTTGCGCGCTTCGGCGGGAAAAATGTAGTGCTCCAGCCACTCCTGCAGGCGCACGTCGTCGGCGATGCCGCGGAATAGGGTCATGGCCGCATGCGTGTGGGTGTCGATCAGGCCGGGCGCGAGGATGGCGTCGGGGCGGTCCAGGCGCTGGCGGGCCTGGTATCGCCGCTCGATCCCGGACCGGGGTCCGGCGGCCAGAATGCGCTCGCCACGGATGGCGATCGCCCCGTTCTCGATCACGCGGCGGCCGGCATCCATGGTGACCACGTAGCGGGCGGTGAAGATCCAGTCGGCGGATTCGCCAGCTAACGCGGAGAGGAAAAGCAGGAAGCTACAAAAAAGACGCATCGAAGGGCCTTGGGAAGAGATCTTTCAGGCGAAAGGTTTCGGTTTTGCCTTGCAGGTTGGCGAGCACCAGTTCAACGTCGCCGCAGAACTCCCAGAGGATCTGGCGGCAAGCTCCGCACGGCGGGGTCAGAGCGCCGGTGTCGGCCACTACCGCGACGCGGCGGAACTGGCGCGCGCCTTCGGACACGGCTTTGAAGACGGCTACGCGTTCGGCGCAGAGGGTCAGGCCGTAGGTGGCGTTTTCGACGTTGCAGCCGGTGTGGATGCGGCCGGCGGAATCCTCCAGCGCCGCGCCTACCTGGAAATGGGAGAACGGCGCGTGGGCGTTTTGGCGGGCGGTGAGCGCGGCTTCGATTAGCGCATCCATTTATTGCTCACATTCAAGCGCAATTGGTTGGACGGGCAATCGTGTCCGCAGCCGGCTTTCAGCCGGCTTGGCCGCCTAAGAGGCGGCTGCGGCCAGGATTGGCCGCCCCACAGAGTCTGCTCAGTCATTCTGGGCCTCCAGTTTGGGCAGCAGCGCGCGCAAGAATTTCACGAGCGTGCCGCGCACCATTTCGCCGGTCTCCAATACTTC
>JBEKIM010000360.1:0-7146 GCA_050011755.1 Bryobacteraceae bacterium
AATCTTCGTGATAGCCCAGATCCAGCAGGTACAGGTTGTAGAGCAGGACGTAGATGAACATCCCCAGGACAAAGAACGAGCTCGCGCCCAGAAAGAGCCAATACCCGCCGCTCAGCCCGCCCGATTGGATCCGCCAGCGCATGCCGCTACCCAGCAAAGCCGCGAACGCGCGCGTGTGAAAGGCGGCCCGCCCGGCCAGGAACCGCGCGGTGCGGGCGTATTTCAGCATGCGGCGTCCCACGGTAAGCTGCTCCCGCGGGATGCAAACCGCATCCACCGGCCCCGGAAGTTGCATGGGCAGCAATCGCCGCGTGATCACCGCTAGCTTGTCGCGCGCCGATTCGAGCAATGCCAGGTGCAGCCACAACTCGTCCTTGTTCGGATGAAAAGCGGATTCGAGCGGCGCGAAAGCGAACGCCGCGAACCATTCCTCCACCCGCGCCGGCAGTCCCGCAACTTCCTCTTCCGCCACCGGCCCCAGCGCACAGCCGAACCAGGCGCGCGCCAGCCGGAAGGCGATGGCTTCCAATCGGAGCAATTCCGGCGCGTGCAGCACCCGCCAGCGCTTCCAGAACGGCAGGTCTTCTGCATGATGCTGCAGGAACCACGCCACCTCGTAGACATGGCACGCGCGCACGCTGCCGCGCAGCATGTGCCGCAACAGGTGCAGGGCGGCATACGCCAGCGCGTCGGGAGTGTCCAACGCGTGACCGTTGCGCCGCGCCCAGAATTCTTCCACTCCGGGCGCCGCCAGCCGCTCCGTCCGCTCGTCCCAAAACTGCACGTGTACTTCGATCGCCAGCGGGATCTCCGGGTCGAAATAGCTGCCGCCGCGCCACTCCCATCCGGTCTTGCGGATCAGCGCCGGCAAATGGTCCGTCGGATGCGCGCCGGATTCTTCCGTCGGCTCGTAGCCTTTCCCGATCAGCAGGTCCCACGCGCGCCGCGCATCTTGCAGGGGGCAGAACAGGTCCAGGTCGCACTGCGCGCGCAGCCGCGCATCGGAAACAAAATGCGGCGATTGCGTCGTGCCCTTCAGGAAGATGTATGCGATCCCGGCCGCCTCCAGCCATGCGCCCACTTGATCCTGTAAAGCGCGCACGCGTGCCAGCCGCTCCGTGTTCTCTTCCAGATTTACCGCGATGCGCGCGCGCACCCAGTCCGGCAAGCTATCGCCGGCCGCCGCGCCGAACAACAGGGTCAGCGAGGCGCGATCGCAGAAATCCAGCAGCTCCAGCCACCCGGACCGGGTCATGGGCGGCCCGTGCGGACCTCCGCGGCCGCTCCACGAGAGCGCCGCCATCGCCACCGACACCGCGGGAGGAACGCGAGGTGCCACTTAGAAATCGTACCGGATCGCGAACTGCAGGCGGCGCGGGTCGCCCACTCCCAGAATGCCCCCGAATAAGGGCGGCCCGAAATCGGCGTAGGTCCCGGGCACTCCCCAGTTCGGGTGGTTGAACAGGTTGAAGGCTTCCGCGCGGAATTCGAGCGTGCCGCGCTCGCGTAGCGCGAATCGCCGGTCGAGCGCCGCGTCGAACTTACCAATGCCGGGGCCATTCACGATGTTTCTACCCGCATCGCCGAACGTATAAGGCGCGGGCGCGCTGAATGCGGCTGTATTGTAGAATTCGTTCGTGCTGCGCTCGCCGCGCGGTAACGTCAAAGACACTCCCGGTACCAGGTTCGGCCGGTTGGGCAGTCCCGTGTTCGCGGGATCGAAGGCATAATAGAAAATGTTGAGCGGCATGCCGTCCTGCAGCGTAACGTCCCCGGTCAACTGCCAGTTGCGGAGCACCGGCCCGAAGGCGCGCACGGCCGGCAGCGCGACCACATATCCGCCGCTGATCCGCCGCCCCACGTTGAACGACGACAAGGCCCGCTCCAGCCGCAGATTGTTTTCGTCTTGCGCGCCCAGGCTGTCGTAGAAGCCTGGAATCACGGTATCGGCGTCGTCGATGGATTTCGACCACACAAAGCTCGCCAGCAGCGATACGTGCCCGGTCAGGTGCTTCTCGGCCTTCACCTGCAGCGCGTTGTACGACGAATTCGCGATGTGCTGCCGCTGGATGATTTCCCCCAGCGTGGGCCACGTGCGCAGCGATTGCAAATCGCCCGGCCGCGGCGCCAGGTCCGCGCCCGTTTCGGTCTGCAGCGGCGTGTTGAACTGCCGGAATCGCCCCAGGTGCGTGCCCTTGCTGCCCACATACGATACCTCGCCCAGGATGTGGCCGGCGAACTCGTGCTGCAAGCCGGCATTCCACTGCTGCACGTAAGGCGTCGGCGCGTGGGGATCGATGCCGAAGTAAGTGGGAAATCCAGTGGAAGCCGTTTGCGGGAAACCGTTACGCGTGGTCAGGATGGGCGCCTGCGTCCCGTCGGTCACATTGTTCTGTACCAGGATTCCGTTGAGCACCAGATCGTAAATCTCCACCGCGATCTCGGGGCTGTAATAGATCCCGTATCCCGCGCGGAACACGGTCTCGCCCTTGGCGAACGGCTGCGGAAGCCGCCATGCCAGCCCTACCCGCGGCGCGATATTCCGGTTGTCCGCGCTCACCGCCTGGCTCTCCCGCTGCAGTTGCGGCGGGGCGGGATTCGGTCCTGCGGCATACGCCAGGTTCAGCAGGGCGTCGCGCGTTTCCGTGTAAGGCGTCACATACTCGTAGCGCAGCCCGAAGTTCAACGTCAGCCGCGGGCTCACCCGCCAATCGTCCTGCAGGAAGCCGCCCAAGCTGTTCTGCCGCAGATACGCCTGCGTATTGCCCTCGTTGCGCGAGGTGTCCTGCGGGTAGCCCAACAAGAAATCGGCCATCGCGTCGCCGGTCGCACCGGGCGTGCCGTCCGCGCTCGTAAAGGCTCCGGTATAAGTGTATGATCCGCGCGCCAACTGGTTCTGCTGATAATTGAACTGGAAGTGGATCCAATCGAAGCCGGTCTTGATGGTGTGCGCGCCTCGCGTCCACGACACGCTGTCCGAAAGGTCCCACAGATTGTCGCGCTGCACTTGCGGCAGCGTAGGATCGTCGGTCACCAGTGAGTAATCCGCTAACTGAAAGTAAGGCAGCCCGTAGTTGGCCGGATTCGCTGTCAGTCCAGTCACCCCCAGTTGCGCGATCGCGTCAGTCTGGAAGGCGCTCTCCGGCGTGTCGTACATGCTCATGCGGGTAAAGGAAAAGCGCGCCTCGTTTAGCCAGGCCGCGCCGGAGTACGTATAACTCAGGGCGGCTTGCTGCGCGCGCACCCGCTCGTCGGTCGGGCGCAGCGGGAAGGATCCCGCAATGATGTTCTGCTCGCCGTTGAACGTGTACCGCGCGCTGAATCGGCTGCGATCGCGGAATTGATGATCCACGCGCGCGGAAAAGGCGTCGTTGCGATTCGAGTTGGGAGTCTCGTCCACGTAGTTGTTGCCGTCGCCGTTGTTCAGGTTCGGCAGCGGCTCGTATTGCGCGAGAAAGCCGGTCGCGATGGGGTCGATCCGGTTGGCGGGAATCATGTTGCCCGGAAAAGGCAACCGCGCGCCCGTAGCATCGAGCGACAACGGATCGTAAATGATGTTCTGGCCCGTGAAGTCGCCCGTCCGTAGCGCCGCGGGCGGAACCAGGCTCTGCACCGGATTGCCGATATCCGACCGCAGCCCTTCATACGCCGCGAAAAAGAACGTGTTCGCGATAGGCAGGCGGCCGCCCAGCGTTCCGCCGAACTGGTTCTGGCGCACCACCGGCGCGGCCATCGTGGGATCGTCAAAGTAATTGCGCGCGTCCGTCGCGTTGTTTTGCAAGTACTCGAACAGGCCGCCATGGAACTGGCGCGTGCCCGATCGCGTCACCACGTCGATCGCCCCGCCGCCACTCTGCGGAAACTCCGCCGCCGCCGACGAGGTCTGCACGCGCAATTCCTCCACCGATTCGAGCGGCGGATACACCGCGATGGCGAACGTGTTGCGATCCGTATCGTAAGCCCCGTCCAGTTCGAACGTGTTCATCGTGGAACGGCTCCCATTGATTGGCGGGTTGAAAGCCACCGACCCGCGCGTGCCCTGCTGTACGTCGTTGATCACGTCGTGCGTGAACCCGCCCAACTGCCGCGGGATGGCGCCCGGCCCCAGCGTCACCAGGGCCACGATGTTGCGCGTGTCCAGCGGCAATGCCTCCGCCGTCTGCGCATCGAAAAGATAGCCTGTGGAGGCGTCGTTCGTCTGCACCGGTGAGACCGTGCCTGTGGCAGTCACGCTCTCGTGCGCTTCTCCCACGAACAGCTTCAAATCCAGGCGCGCCTTTTGGCTGACGGTTAACTGCACGTGATCCGCGGCCGTCGCGCGGAACCCGGGCTTGATCGCGGTAACCGTGTACGCGCCCGGAAGCAAAGCTTCGATGGCGTAGTCGCCCTCGGAGTTAGTCGCCGCGCTGCGCGTAAAGCCGGTGCTCTCCTCCCGCGCCGTCACCGTCACGCCCGGCGCCACCGCGGAGGATTCGTCCACCACCGTGCCCAGGATGCTGGCCGAAGCCACCTGCGCGCCCGCACTCTGCGTGTACAGGGCGCCTAAACAGACGATCGCCAGCACGCGTGGCGCACGCTTCAGCGTGCCGCGGCGAACTTCAGTTCGCCGGCTTGCTCGCACGCCTCCCGCCCTCACGCCCCACCCCCCACCAATCGCTCCAGCAGCATCGCACCTTCCATCACCCGTGGCGCACCGTTGAAAACCCAATTGGGGGGCGGGCAATCATGCCCGCAGCCGCCTTTCAGGCGGCTAAGCCGGCTGGAAAGCCGGCTGCGGCCAGGATTGGCCGCCCTCCAAATTGAGTTTTCATTACATTTGGTGGCCCGCAGGGCCTTCCTGACACGCTTCACCGTGCCGCGGCGAACTTCAGTTCGCCGGCTTGCTCGCACGCCTCCCCCCCACACGCCCCACCCCCCACCAATCGCTCCAGCAGCATCGCACCTTCCTCGCAATCCCCATACCGCAATTCGAACGCGGGAGCTTCCGCCACCGACGCCAGCACCTGCCGCCGCTGCCCATCCAACTCCGGATCGTAAGCCGCCATGTCTTCTTCGAATCGCGCGCGAGCTTCCTCTCTCCCCACCGGCGTGATACTGGCCCGCACACCTGGCGTGCGGTCGAGAAAAGCGATATACTCCACGCGGCACTCCGCCGCGGTCTGCACCGGCAGCCCCGCCGTGTATACCTCAATCGTCGGCTTATGCCCCAACTGGTACCCCACCGTTCGCCCTCGCAACTCCGGAAACAAATCCGGCGCCTCCGCGCGAAACCGGAAACAATGCGGCTGGCCGATTACGGTGCGGCCACCCTCCCACACCACCGCGCTCGCATCGTCCGAGATATACGTCCAGCCCCGCCGCGCGCAGCAATAGGAGAGCGTGCTCTTTCCCACGCCCGAAGCGCCGTATAGCAACACTCCCGCGCCCTTCCACGCCACGCATGCGGCATGCAGGGAACTGAAATAATTCAGCTCCAGCAGGACGTAAATCAACGCGTCCAGAAAATGCCAGCGGAAGAACACCGTGTCCGCCAACGTCGCGCGCGTCACGCACGCATACCCGAAGCGCGCGCGCCAGTCGATCGCGCCGAAGTTCTCGTGATCCGATACCCACATCAACAGGTGGCGCTGTCCGCGCAGCACAGGATCGGGCGGCCGCACCGCGCCGCCTTCCGCCGTCATCACGTGTACGCGCAGCGGCGGACGGTCGAACCTGGCAGCGTAAGCGCCAAAACTTTCCCGCGCCGCATCCTGCACCTCGCGCATGTCGCTGGCGACATCCACCGGAAATCCGAGAGGATAATATCGTTCGCAATACGGCAGCGGCGCGTGGTACAGCAATGGATCGCACACTCGGGTCTCGACTGCGTTGCCTTCTGACATCTCTTCCGACTAATAACACGCGCGCGTAAGTAAGAAGAGTAAAAACATGCGCTCGTAACGCGCCGCGCGCGCCGGCAGCGGTTATGCTGGATGGGGATGCGGGCGGCGATCGTACACTATTGGCTGTTGAACTGGCGGGGCGGCGAGAAGGTGCTCGAATCCCTCTGCCGGCTCCTGCCCGACGCCGATATTTTTACACTCTTCTACGATCCCGCCGCGGTTAGCCCCGAAATCCGCCGGCATCGCATCACGCCGTCTTTTCTGAATCCGCTGCGGCGCCACTACCGCGAGCTACTGCCGCTCATGCCCCTGGCCCTCGAGCAGTTCGATCTGCGCGCCTACGACCTCGTAGTCAGTAGCGAATCGGGTCCGGCCAAGGGCGTGCTCACCTCTTCCTCCGCGCGGCACATCTGTTACTGCCACACCCCCATGCGTTACATCTGGGACCTGTATCCCGCTTACTCGAGGCAGTGGCTGCCGGCGTGGAAGCGCGCCATCTTCGCGCCCGTGAGTAACTATCTGCGGCTTTGGGATTTCGCCGCCGCCGCGCGTGTTGACCAGTTCGTGGCCAACAGCGATAATGTCCGCCGCCGCATCCAAAAGTCCTGGCGGCGGGATGCCTGCGTGGTGCATCCGCCGGTAGCCGTGGACAGTTTCTATTGGCGCGAGCCGGAAGATTATTATCTGATCGTTTCCGAACTGGTGGCCTACAAACGCCTGGACGTGGCCGTTCGCGCGTTCGCCCGCATGGGCCGCCGTCTGCGCGTGGCCGGCGATGGGCCCGAGTTCAAGCGCCTCAAACGCATGGCCGCCCCCGGCATCGAATTCTGCGGGCGCGTTCCGGACTCCGAATTGCGCGGCCTGCTGGCCCGCTCCCGTGCCCTGATCGTGCCCGGCGAAGAGGATTTCGGCATGGCTCCCGTAGAGGCTCTGGCCAGCGGCAAGCCGGTGATCGCACTGGGCCGCGGCGGAAGTCTCGAAAGCGTACCCACGGCCGATCCCCTCGGCGGCGTCTTCTTCGACGAACCCGAAGAAGCTCACCTTGTCGAAGCCGTCGACCGCTTCGAACGCCTGGAAGCCCAGGTTCGCCCCCGCGACTTGCAGGCCTGGGCCGAGCAGTTCTCCGAAGCGCATTTTCTGGCGCGCATGCAGGCCATTCTTGCTGCACCAACCCCGTCCGAGCATCAAGCGAGCCCTTGCGAATTCGCAATTTCTGAAGTATATACGACATGTCTTTTTTAGTTTTATCAGTGTTCTTGTTGTT
>JBEKIM010000361.1:0-7141 GCA_050011755.1 Bryobacteraceae bacterium
TGGTGTGTAAGCCGAGGTTGCTCAAGGTGCGATCCTGGCCGATGGTCTGGAGTTGCAGATCCGGCTGCAGGTCGGCGAAGGGATTGTCGCTCGGATAGTAGTTATATTGATCCTGCCGGACGAAGCCGCCGAAAGTGAAGACCGTGTGGGCATTCGCGACCCGGGTCCAGGTGGGCGCCACATTGAATGTCCGGATTTGCGAGCGTTGATCGGTAGGACCGACGGGCAGGCGGTTGGGACCCAATCCGTTATTATCGACCACCAGTCCGGACCAGGCGGTGGCGTTTTCAGCGTCGAACGAATTGGGCGTCTGGAACCAGGAGCGGGTGAAGCCCAGGTTCACGTTGATCGTATCGGGCTGGGAAAGCTTGAAATCCACCCGATCGAAAATGTTTTCCTGGTTGCCTTTATCGTGCATGATATCGAATTCCGGCCCATCCAGGAAGCGGCCCGTATGCATGCCGCTGGCCGAAAAGAAGTTTCCCCAACTCTGCCCGCCGTAGCCCAAGTCGAATCCGGCGGTGCTCGTACCAAAGCTGCCGTATGATGCCATGGCGTCGCCATGCGGCTGTGTCTCGCCGAGCCCGGAACGGGTGGTCACGACCACCACGAGGCTGGTTTTATCGCCGTATTCGGCGGGCGGGGCGCCTTCGATCACCTCCATCGACTGCACGGCATCGACTGGAAGCTGGTTGGAGAAAGTCTTGCTCTGTTGATCGCTAATGGGCTGTCCATCCACGGAGAAGGAGTTTGACGCGTGATCGCCAAGCCCGTGAAACATGCCGTTCGAGTCCGCCGCGACGCCGGGGGTGGCCAGGGTAACCATGGAACTGAGTGAAGAAGAGCCGCTTTCGAGGGGCAGCTTATCGAAGAGGTCGCGATCGACATCGGTGTGGGTCGTGGAGGTGGTCTCGATCAGGCCGGCTCCGGCTTCGACGGTGACGGATTGGTTCTCCTGGCCGAGTGCGAGGGCGATCTTCAGCTCCAGCGGCACGGCCGACCTGACGTCGAGATCCTGCGTGGCAAGCTGAAACCCGGTTGCCGCGGAGGTCAGGTGGTAGTTATTGTAGGGCACATTCGCAAACTCGAATTTGCCCTGGCTATCACTGACGCTGCTGCGATTGTAGTGGGAAACCGGGTTTTGAATGGTGACGACCGCGCCGGCGATGGTCGCTCCGGAGGGATCCAGCACCGATCCGTTCACCGTTCCGCTGTTGCTTTGAGCGAGACACGAGAGTGCGCCACCGAGCGAGAGCACGAGCAGGATCCTGGTTGCAAACCCCTTCATACTATTAGCTTGCGGGCGGAGGGGGACGCTTCCTAGGTTTATCTTATAGGCGGGCTGTGAATTACGGTAAGCGGGCTACTTCGGCCGATAGGCGGGCAATCAGCAGCGAATCTTATTCCAGTTCGAACAGCACCTGGCCGGCCTTGACCGAGTCGCCGGGCGCCACGTGCAGCGCTTTCAGCACGCCATCGGCCTCTGGAGCGACGTTGTTCTGCATTTTCATGGCCTCGATCACCATGACGGGCCGATGACGAGTGACGGGTTCGCCTGCGACGGACATCACCGCAATCACCAGACCGGCGATCGGGCTGCGGCAGAATGCATCTTCCGGAAGCCGTAGAGGCGGACGGGCGCGCAGGACGGACTCGGGAATCACAATTTCCGTGTCAGGCTCGCCGGGGGCAGCGTCGCGGGGCGGCTGGGCGGCCAGCAGAGGGGAATCCTCCGGTTCGGGTATCCAGCGGGCGAGAGGCGCGGTCAGGCTGTGCGATGCCTGGAGATCCTCGCGGGCGTGACGCGCCCAGAGATTCGCACCGTGGCCGCCCACGCCAGCGCCGGCGGCCATTGCAAGTTCATCGTCTTCCTTGGCCATTGCGATCCTCAATGGGTTAGAGCGGGATCAGTCCGTGCTTTTTCTGCGGGCGCCAGTCCCGCTTGGCGGCCAGGGCCTGAAATGCGTCCGCCACTTGCGCGCGGGTGGTAGCCGGTTCGATGATGTCATCCACAAGGCGCAGGCCGGCCGCCACATAGGGAGTGGCAAATGTATCGGTGAACTGCTGCACCAGTTCGCGGCGCTTCGAGCCGTTATCCTGCGCCGCCACCAGCTCGCGGCGAAAGAGCACCTCCACCGCGGCTTCCGCTCCCATCACCGCGATTTCGGCCGACGGCCAGGCCAGCGTGCAATCCGCGCCCAGTTCCTTGGAGCACATGGCAATGTATCCACCCCCGTAAGCTTTGCGCAGAATGACCGTGACTTTGGGCACGGTGGCCGCGGAATAGGCAAACAGGAGCTTGGCCCCGTGGCGGATAATGCCGCCGTATTCCTGGTCCACGCCCGGCAAAAATCCGGGTATATCCACAAAAGTAAGCAGGGGGATGTTGAAAGCATTACAGAAGCGCACGAAGCGGGCGCCCTTATCGGAGGCATCGATATCCAGAGCGCCGGCGAGAACCGACGGCTGGTTGGCAATCACTCCCACCGAGCGCCCGCGTATGCGCGCAAAGCCCACCACCAGATTCTTGGCGAAATCCGACTGCACTTCGAGGAAATCGGCGCGATCCACGACACGCGTAACGATGGTCTTCACGTCGTAGCTGTTTTTGGGATCTTCCGGAACGATCTCGTTGAGGCTGTCGTCGTCGCGCGGGGCGCCGCCGGGATCCAAATGGGGCGGCTCTTCCAGGTTGTTGTTCGGCAAGAACGAGAGCAGGCGCTGGCAGATCTTCACGGCTTCCACGTCGTTTTCGGCGACGAAATGCACAACACCGGACTTGTTCATCTGGGCGCGCGGGCCGCCCAACTCGGAGGGGTCGACGATTTCTCCGGTGACCTGCTTGATCACCGCCGGACCGGTGATGAACATCTGCGCGTCGTGGGTTTGAATGATAAAATCCGTCAACGCGGGGCTGTAGGCGGCGCCGCCCGCGCAGGGCCCGCAGATCAGCGAGATCTGCGGCACGACACCCGAGAGCATCACATTCTGATAGAAGATGCGCGCATAACCCGCCAGGCTGCCGACGCCTTCCTGCACGCGCGCGCCGCCGGAATCGTTGATGAAAATGAACGGCGAACCGGTCTTCAGGGAACATTTGAGCGTGTCGGCTATTTTGTTGCCGTGCACCTCTCCCGCCGAGCCGCCCGCCACGGTAAAGTCCTGGCTGGCGACATGCACGAGGCGTCCGTCGATCCGGCCCCTGCCGGTGACGACGCCATCCGCCGGCAGTTCCTTACCATCCATGCCAAAGAGGCGTCCATTGTGCTTTGCAAACATCCCCGATTCACGGAAAGATTTCCGATCGAGCAGCAGCGTCAGCCGTTCGCGCGCGGAAAGTTTTCCGGAGACGTGCTGCTTTTCCAGACGGTCGCCGCCACCGCCCAAATGCAGGCGTTGCCGCGACCGCTCCAGTTCGCGCATCCGCTCTTTGGTCGCAGTTTCCATAAATTAAGGATCGGGCCGTCCTATATTGTAGCGGGTTTTCAGGCCCTTGTATCTGGTACCCAAATTTGAGGTTATAAACCTTATTCCAGATGCTATAATCCTATTTAATAAACAGTCCGCAATCCATCTGCAATCGGAAGGAGCCCAGCATGCCGCAGAATATAGCACCCCCTAGTGAAACACGCATGGCCTACCTGGAGTCCCTGGTCAGCCAAGCCAGCGCCGCCGCGGCGGTCTTCACCCAATACACTCAGGAGGATGTCGACCGCATCGTGAAGCAGATGGTCCTGGCCGGACTCGCCCAGGCGCAGCACCTGGCGCGGCTGGCCGTGGACGAAACCCGGCTGGGCGTGATGGAAGACAAGACCATCAAGAACATGGTGGCCACCGAGTTCGTCTACAACTACGTCAAAGACAAGCGTACGGTCGGCATCATCCGCGAGTTTCCGGAAAGCGGCCTGGTGGAGATGGCCGAACCGATCGGCGTGATCTTCTCGCTGACCCCGATCACGAACCCCACGTCGACGGTTTTGTTCAAGTGCATCATGGCCATCAAGACGCGCAACGCGGTGGTCTTCAGTCCCCATCCGAACGCCTGGCGCTGCTGCGCGGAGGCGGTGCGCATCATGTACGAGGCGGCCGTAAAGCACGGCGCGCCGGAAGGCGTTTTCACCTGCGTGGAGGAGCCCACGCTATCGGACAACGCCTGGCTGATGCACCACAAAGATGTCCGGCTGGTGGATGCCACGGGCGGGCGCGGCGCGTCCCGGGCGGCCTACAGCTCAGGCAAGCCGGCCTTGGGCGTGGGGTCGGGCAACACTCCGGTGTATCTGGAAAAGACGGCGGATCTGGACATGGCGGTGGTGGACATCATCACTTCCAAGACCTTTGACAACGGAACCATCTGCGCATCGGAACAGACGGTGGTGATCGACGATGAAATCTACGACGTGGCGCTGCGGAAATTCGCGGAGCTGGGCGTACACATCTGCAGTGCGGCGGAAACGGAAATATTGGGCCGCACGGTCATCGATCCGGTAAAGGGACAAATGCAGCCGATGGCGGTGGGCCAAAAGGTGACCGATATCGCGCGCATGATCGGTTTGCGGGTACCGCCGCACACCCGGCTTTTGATCGCGCCGATAGGCGGTGTGGGCCGCGAGTATCCGCTCTCGGTGGAGAAGTTGTTCCCGGTGCTGGCGGTGTGCCGCGCGCACTCCGTGGATGAAGCGCTGAGGCTGTGCAT
Source organism: Bryobacteraceae bacterium (assembly GCA_050011755.1). GTDB lineage: Bacteria > Acidobacteriota > Terriglobia > Bryobacterales > Bryobacteraceae > Bog-159. Next base: position 4,694 of record JBEKIM010000361.1, read on the forward strand.
CGACGTGAATCATGCCGGCGGCCTGGGGCACACCGCGGTGATTTTTTCGCGCAACGACGAAATTGTCAAGAGGTTCGGCGAAGCGATGAACGCCGGCCGCATCATCGTGAATTCGCCGGGGGCGATCGGCGCGCTCGGGGGCGTTTACAACGATCTGGTGCCCACCTTCTCGTTCGGATGCGGGACCGGCGGCGGCAATAGCACCATGGATAACGTGAATGTTTACCATTACCTGAACATCAAACGGGTGGCCCGGAGGACACCAGCGCATATGTGGTTCCGCGTTCCCAATCAAATCTACTTCGATATGAACGCCGTGGAAGTGCTACGCGGCTTTCCGTCGAGTTCCACGCTGATCGTGACGAATCCGGCTTTGGAGCAGATGGGCCATGTGAACATCGTGCGGCGATCGATTCCGCCGCAAACGACGGTCCATGTGCTGGCCATTCCGGATGCCGAGCCGGAGATCAAGGTGGTGATGCATGGGGTGGAGACGCTGAAAGCCTATGCCGTGGACCAGATCGTGGCGTTAGGGGGCGGCTCGGTGATCGACGCGGCCAAGATCATGAAGCTGAAGTACGAATTCCCCCAGGCCGATCTGGACGAACTGGCCGCGCCGTTCCTGGATATCCGCAAGAGGGTAGTCGAGTTTCCCACCGAAAAAACGAACCACGCGCGACTGATTGCGATTTCGACCACCAGCGGCACGGGCAGCGAAGTCACCCCGTTTGCGGTGTTCACGGACAAGGTGCGCGGCCGCAAAGTGACACTGGCCGATTATTCGCTCAGTCCCGACGTGGCCATCGTCGATCCGCAGTTCGTGATGTCCATGCCCAAGGGCCTGACCGCGGACACGGGAATCGATTGTCTGACGCACGCCCTTGAAGCGGCCGTTTCGGTTTACGCTTCACCCTATACCGACTCGAACGCCATGCAGGCGATCCGGCTGGTATTCAAGTATCTGCCGATCGCCTATGAGAACCCGCGCGACGAAGAGGCGCGCAGCATGATGCACAATGCCGCCTGCATTGCGGCGCTGGCATTTTCCAACGCCTCGGTGGGCGTGAACCACGCGCTGGCGCATGCCTTCGGAGCGCGGTTCGGAGTGGCGCACGGGCGCGCCAACGCGCTGATGCTGCCGCATGTCATTGCCTACAATGCGGCGGTACCCACGAAGTTCAGGCCATCGCCAAACCAGCGGGCATACACCGCGCACAAGAAGTACGCGATGATTTCGGACCTGCTGGGATTGGGCGGCAAGACCGTCGAAGAAAAGGTCCGCAACCTGGTGGCCGCGACCGAACGGCTGCTCGACCAGTTGCAGGCGCCGCGCTCCATCGCGGACCTGGGGATCTCGCGGGAGGAATTCGAACGAGCCATGCCCGAGTTGGCGAAGATCGCTTTTGACGATCCCTCATGGCAATCGAACCCGCGCATGCCCATGGTGGATGAATTAATCGAGCTATTCTGGAGCGCCTATGAGGGGCGCGGCGTAGCCAGGAAAGAAGCAGAAATCGAGGTGTGCGTATGACGACAAGTGCAATGGTCGAGGAAGCGTTCGGGAAGCTGGACACGGGCGCCGAGGTAGTTATCGATTTTTCGCCGGTGCGCCGCCTGGCATCCGGCGATCTGAGGGAGCTGCGGAAGCTGGCCAACGCCGCCGAGGAGAAATCCGTCAAGGTGGGTTTGTGCGGGGTGGATGTCTCCGTTTATCGAGTGTTGAAGCTGGCTAAGCTCGACGGACTCGTTCTGTAGCGGGACTTAAAAGTCCCGCCGGGTCGCTGAAGCGTGCGCCACGGCTACATTCCCACTTTTTGGTGGTAATTCGGGTAGTCGGGGCGCTTATATTCCGGCAGCGGATTCTTCTTGAGTTGCTCCAACACGACTTCGACGGCTTTTTCAAGCTGCGGATCGTGCCCCTGGCGCACGAGCGCGGGATCCATGTCGACTTCCACGTCGGGGGTGATGCCGTGGTTCTCCACCTCCCACTCGCCCTTCAACCCATAGATCGCCACGCGCGGCGCGGTGACGCGGCCGCCATCGACGAGTTCCGGGTAATCGTAGATTCCCACCAGGCCGCCCCAGGTACGATTGCCGACGAGCGTACCGATGGCCGCTTTGCGGAAATACCAGGGCATGGCGTCGCCGCCCGATCCCGCGAATTCGTTGACGATCATCACCTTGGGTCCGTAGATGGCGCCCGCGGGGCTGGAGAAATCATGGCCCTCGCGCGTCGTCATAAGGCTCATCAGCGGCCGCCGCAGGTGATCGATGATGTAGTCGGCCAGATCGCCGCCGTGATTGTAGCGTTCGTCGAGTATGGCGGCATCCTTGCCCGTCTGGGCGAAGAAGTAGCGATTAAAACTGGTGTACCCGCCGTTAGCCGTGTCCGGCAGATGGACATAGGCCACGCGGCCGCCGGTTAACTGGTCGACCTTGCGGCGGTTG
>JBEKIM010000362.1:0-7115 GCA_050011755.1 Bryobacteraceae bacterium
GTTCGTATCCCGGATTGTTCCAGCCCGTACGCTGCGGGGAGCGCCTGCTGGTGGATGGGGCCATCAGCACGGAGGTTCCGGCGCTGCTGGCGCGCCTGCTGGGCGCCACGCACGTAATCTCGCTGCACCTGCCGATGCAAGGCGCGGCGGCCATGCCCACGAACATGTTTCATGTCATTAATCGATGCTTTCAAATCCTGCACAGTCGCACTGAATTCACGTGGCGGCAGCACTCCGCCCTGGTGATCGAGCCGGACGTGCGCGGCATGGAATGGGACGCCTTCGACAGCGCCGCGCAATTAGTGAAGGCCGGGGAAGCGGCGGCCCGGGTGGCTCTGCCGCACATCCGCGGGTGGACGCAACTCAGGCTGGCGGGTTAGGACAGGTTCAGGATTTCGCGCACGGTGCCGCTGCTGTTTTGAATTTTGCTCTGCAGCAGCATGAGGGCCTGAATGAGCTGTTCCGGCCGCGGCGGGCAACCCGGAACGTACACGTCGATCGGGATCACCTGATTCACCGGGATGAGCGCGTAATTATTGAACACCCCGGTGGAGGTGGCGCAGGCGCCCATGGAAATGGCCCATTTCGGCTCGGGCATCTGCTGATACAAATGGCGGATGACGGGCGCCATTTTGTTCGAGACGCGCCCGGCGATGATCATCAAGTCGGATTGGCGGGGCGATCCGCGGAAGACTTCGGCGCCAAAGCGGGCGATATCGAAGCGCGAGGCGCTCATGGACATCATCTCGATGGCGCAGCAGGCCAAGCCGAACGACATGGGCCAGATGGAGTTCTTGCGAGCCCAGTTGACGGCCTTGTCGAGGGTAGTCATGACCAGGCCTTCGGAAGCCGCGGCGGCGGCGCCGGCGACGAATTCGTTATCCAGGCGCGAGAAGAGTTCGACGGGGCCGCTGGCGAAGGGTGCATCCATACTTTTATTCTATTCCGTTCGGGGTGGGCGTGGCGGGGTGTCCTGTCCTTCAGGTGCTGTCGCCTGGCGGGCGACCCAGCGGGGAGGCGGTTTCTCGCAAAGGCGCCAAGGGACCGCCAAGTGCGCCAAGAAGACACGGCAAGAGAGGAAAGGGACCGTCACGGCAGGACGAAGAAGGGGCCTCCGCTCAGGAGCGTCGCGCCGGGTATCTTTACCTGGACTTCGCCGGTAGCGGCTCCGTCCGGCACGGTGGCGGTGATTTCGGTGGCGGAGACGACTTGGAACGCGGCCGCTACACCATTAAAGGAGACGGCGGTGGCGCCGGTCAGATCCGTGCCGAGCACCCGGATGACAGCGCCTACCTTGCCGGATTTGGGGAGGGTTTTGACGAAGGGCGCCAGGCCGGTGGAGAGGCGGAAGATGTTACCGGCTCCGTCGAGCCCACCGACGTAGGTGGTTCCGTAGAAGCTGCCATCGGTGGCTTGCAACAGGGCGGACCTGGGATCTTCGCCCGCGCGATCGTTGGCGAAGGTGTAAAGCGTGGACGCCGCGGGGCCGGGGCCGAACTGGAAAATATTGCCGCAACCACCAGGGCAGGTCGCGCTTCCGCCGCCCTCGGTGGTGGTTCCGTACAGGTTGTGATCGGTAGCCTCAATCAGGCCGCCGACGGGGGTGAATCCGTCCGTGGAATCAAAAGAGAGCACGGATTTGAACGCACCGGAGGGGGAAATCTTGAAGATCGTGCCGCAGCCGTTGCAGCTTCGGCTGGATCCACCGAGATCGGTCGTGCCATAGAAGTCGCCATCGACAGCCTGGATAAGCCCGGAAGAAGGGATTTCACCATCGGCGCATCCGGGTTGAGGACAGAAGCTATAGATTGTGGTGAACTTACCGTTTGGGGTGACCTTGAAAACGGCGCCGCCTCCGTACCCTCCGCCGCCGGAGGTCGTGCCATAGAGGTTACCGTCGGTGGCTTGGAGCAGGGAGTAGAAGGGATAGTATGGGCTGGGAGGGCCGGTGAAGCTATACACGGTGGTGAGCGCGCCACCAGGGGTGATCTTGAAAATCGTGCCGCAGCCGAGTGAGCATTTGGTGGAGGTCCCGCCGTAGCCGGTGATTCCGTAGAGGTCCCCATCGAAGCCCCGGATCAGGCTGCCGCTGGGTTGGAACCCGTCGGCGCAATTGGGTTGGGCGCAAAAGGTGTAAAGGGTCGAGAAATCTCCCTTGGGGGAGATCTTAAAGACCGTGCCGCAGCCGTCTGGGGAGGCGCAGTTGGCTCCGGCGGTGACGGTCGTTCCATAGAAGCTGCCGTCCGAATCCAGAAGCAAGCCGCCGAACGGGTAGGCGCCGTCGGAACCGTTGAAGAAGTGCAGGGTGGTGAGGGCGCCGGCCGGGGTCATTTTGAATACGCTGCCGCAGCCCAGGTCGTAAAGAGTACACAACCCGCCATAGGCGGTGGCGCCGTACAGATTGCCATCGGTCCCCTGAACCAGGGGCGCGTTCAACGGGGCGGCACCGTTCGAATAGTTGAAATCGACCAGATCGGTGAAGGTTTGGGCGGACGAAGCGATTGTCATCGCCGCGCCAGCCAGAAGCAGAGCGTATGCTCTCGTGCGCGAAAAGAAAGCGTACATTCGAATCCTCCTTCGGTCGGCAAAAACCGATTTTTCGATTGTACGTCAGACGGTCGCGGGCGGATGGCTGCTGGGGTACTGCCTGCAGGTACTACCGAGCCGGACGGGGCGAGCCAGCGGGGAAGCGGTTTCTCGCAACGACGCCAAGGGGACCGCCAAGGTCGCCAAGAAGACACGGATGAAGAGGAAAGAGATGTGCTTTATGCGGCCCACGCGCAGCAGTTCATGGTAACCGTGAGGTGCTGTCGCCTGGCGGGGCGAGCCAGCGGGGAAGCGGTTTCTCGCAAAGACGCCAAGAAGACGGAAAAGCTCTACTGTGGCTTCAGGCCGAAGGCGTAGACATTGGAGTCCCAGGTGGTGACAAACACTTTGCCTCCGGAGATGGAGATGCCGCTGAAGTGCGTCCAGCCGGGCATGGTTTCTCCGCTCGAAAACAGTTCCTTGCCGGTGGTGGCGTCGAAGGCATAGAGCACGGCGTGACCGGTGTGCTTGGCAATGCGTTCGGCCGAACTATACAGTCCGCCTTCGGTGCCCTTGGACTGGCGGGCGAACTCGCCGTTTGAGATGGCGAAGACCAGGCCGCCGGCCACGATGGGGGGCTCGGGCAGGTTCATGTCGCGCGAAATCCAGGCGGGCTCGGCCGCGAGCTTGCCATCCGTTTCCACGATGCGAAAAGCCATGATGCTGCCGTTGGGCGCTTCGCCATTGGCGAGCGGGAACTTCGCGCCACTGGCGGCGGGGCCCTCGGCGGGGGCGTAGAGCCAGCGATTCTTCTGGTCGTCGAGGGCAGTCGCGAAGGCGCCCCAGAATCCGCGGCCGGCAAAATCGGCGTCCTCGTTGGCGAGCACCGGGCTGCGATAGAGGGGCGTCTTGTGGTCGGGTCCACCGATGTGTTGCGCATCGAGCAGATAGACCACGCCTTCCTTGCCGCCGGCGGCGACGACTTCCCGTCCGCCGATGGAGAAGACGGTGGGTGACATGGATCCCATATCCAGGTCCTTGCGCGTGAGGTAGTTGTGATTGGCGGGCGTGAAGTAGTCGACCAGCTTCAAGTCTTTGACCGATAGCTGCAGGATGGTGTCCGGGAACTGGCCGCGGCTGGCATCGTAAGACCCGTCGCCGGTCTGGGCGTACACCATGCCGTGCTCGCCGACGGCGACACCGGCGCGTCCCCAGATGCCGGCGCCGCCGTTGGCCGCCTGGAAGAATTGCGCGGGATGATCGGGCGCCCCAAGGTCCATCGCATACACGCCGGAACGCGCGCCATTGCAGCCCTGGGAAGTATTGGTATAGAGCCCATTGTTCACCAGGTTCAGGCTCCAGTTCTTGGAAAACGGGGGCACGAATTTCTGGGGCGGGGTGCGGTCCTCACCGTTGATGGCGTTGAGCGTGTGCAGCTTGCCGTCGCTGCCGATGACGAAGACGGTAGCCTTCAGACCTTCTTTGCGAATGAGCGGCGTATCGTTGAGCGCGTTGGGGCACAACCAGAAAGGCTGGGAGTGGGGCTTGCCTTCCGGCTCGAACGACTTCTTCCATATCAATTTGCCGGAGTCGGCATCCAGGGCGAAGAGGTTGTCGGATGCGCCGCCTACGATTACGATTTCGGCCATCCCCTTGTCGGTGGTGACCCATTCGACATTGACTGGCGCGGTGAGCGAGTTCAATTCCCGCGGCTGGTTATCGAGGTGCGTTTTCCAGAGCAGGGTGATGGACTTCGCGTTATCGCGGTTGAGGTCGGTTTCTTCGGGGCTCCAGCCGGTGCGCTGCGGATCGTGGCCGTAGGAGAGCCAGTTGGCAGCTATTAGATGGGAGAGCAGGAGAAGCGGCACGGAGAGTGCGAGGGTGATTTTTGTTTTCATATATGTCAAGGCAAGAGGAAAGACGCCGGCTAAAAGCCGGCTGCGGGCAGGATTGCCCGCCCTCCAATTCTAAATCATGGCTTTCCTAATTTTTGCTTCAAGTAGTCTTCGTACTCCTTCTTTAGGGCCGGGTCGCGGGGGCTGGGATAAATGTCGGTGGATTTGTATTTGCCGGTCTTGAATTTCATTTGCGTCCACTCGTCGTGGATGTGGGTTTCGTCGGCTTTGTCGACGACTTGCTTGACCAGTTGCGGGGGGATGAAGTAGACGCCCTCGCTATCGCCGAAGACGACGTCGCCCGGCATGACGGTGGCGCCGCCGATGCGGATGGGAATGTTGATGCCGGTCAACATCACATTTCGGATGGGAGTGGGGTGGACGCCACGGCAATAGACCGACATGTCGATGGGTTGGATGCCTTCGAGATCGCGGATGGCGCCATCCACGACGAGGCCCGTTCCGGTGGTGGCATAGATATAGGTTGCCAGGTTGTCGCCCACGATGGTGCCTTCTTCGACTTTGCCGAACATATCCACCACCAGCACGTCACCGGGCTTGAGGAGGTCGAGGACGCGCTGATTGCCGTTATCGCGGAGGCCTTTGGATTTGGCGTCGGCTTCCATGATATCGCCGATATCGGGGCGGGCGGGCATGAACTGGGCGGTGACGGCGCGGCCCACGAGTTTGCGATTGGGATGCAGGATGCGCCAGTTGCCCTCGTACTGATTGCGAAATCCGGCGCCGGGCAGGATGGCCCAGACTTCTTCGGCGGAGAGGCCTTTCACTTTTTCCAGAATGGCATCGGGGACTTTGGGGCGCCCATCGTCGAAGCGATCGAAGGGATTGTGCGAGGTGTAGCGCAACATCTCGTCATGCGAGAAGGTGAAGAGCTGGGCGTCGAGGGGGAGTAGGAGCAAGGGCAGCGCCAGCAGATGGAAGAACTTCATGGGGTGAAATGTAGCACGGCGCGGAGAGGGTCTGGAGACTCTCTGCAGGCCTGGAGGCCTGCCCCACAGCTACTTTATGCGGAGGAGGACTACGCCGTGGGCGGGGACCTCGTACCAGAATTCGTCTTTGTGGGCGCCGCGGTCGCGGTGTTCCCACAGGTCGCGCACGCGATGCTTGCCGCTGAGTCCGAAGTCTTTCCAGCGCACGGTGACTTTGGCGGTCTCCGGTCCGGCGTTGACGAGACCGACGGCCCACTCGCCCCCGGACAAGGGCTTGGCCCAGACTTCGTTGGCGCCATCCTTGGCGATCCGGTATCCCTGCCTGCCCAAGGCGTCCCGATCGATGGCGATGACCTCGCGGTTGGTGAGAATCGCCTGGGTTGCGGCGGTCATACTGCGCAGATCGTTGCCAGCCAGGAGCGGCGCAGCCAGCAGACACCAGAGGCTCATGTGGGTGCGGTATTCGGTATCGGTCATGCCGCCGTTGCCGACTTCCAGCATGTCGGGATCGTTCCAGTGACCGGGTCCGGCGTATTTCTCGAGACCGTTCTGCTTGGATACGATCGACTGCATGCTGGCCCATTTGTCGGAAATGTCTCCCGTAGTGCGCCATAAGTTGCCGCCGGCCTGCGCGCCCCACTCCCAGACCTTGTCCAATCCGTACTGGCACAAGCTGAACACGATGGGACGGCCGGTGGCCTTCAGGGCGTCCGCCATCAGCTTGTATACCCTGGGCATGTCGGTACGCGGATATACTTTGGCGGCGCTGCACCAATCGTACTTCAGGTAATCGATACCCCAGGCGGCGTAAGTCCGCGCATCCTGTTCCTCATGTTTGTAACTGCCTTCGAAGTCGGCACAGGTTTTGGGTCCCGGGGAAGAGTAGATCCCGATCTTCAACCCTTTGGCGTGGACATAATCCACGAGGGCTCTCATATCCGGAAATCGGGCGTTGGACTGGATGTTACCCTGGGTGTCGCGCGCGCCCTGCCAGGTGTCGTCGATATTCACGTAGACATATCCGGCGTCGCGCATGCCGCTGGATACCATGGCATCGGCGATTTGGCGAACGGTCTGGTCATCGATGCGGGCTTCAAAGTGATTCCAGCTATTCCAGCCCATGGGTGGCGTGGCGGCCAGTTGCTGCGCGTGGAGGAGCGGTATGCCCATGAGGGCCAGGGCCGTGGAAGTGAACAGGGATCTGAGCATCACCTTATTCTAATTCGTGACGATCAAAGCCTATGTGGGTGGTGGGTTGTGGGTTATGGGTTATAGGTGGTGGTTGTGGGTAGTGGGTTATGGGTTGTGGGTTCCAGGTTGCGGGTTCTGGGTGTGGATTAGCGGAGTGGGCTCATTTTTTTGGGGACAGATTGGGCGGACTGCTTGGGGTCGTTTGCCAGGTTGTCAAAGAGCAGGGGGGCAGGGGGCTAACGGGTATCCTGGGAGAGGGGCGCGCACGAGAGCGGCGGGGCGTCCGGGGCGCCGGACATCACGTATGCCGGCGGCGGGGCGGGCCGATGCGCGGGGGGTACGATGGCGGGTTCGCTTTTCACCGGCTGCACAGGCTCGGGCTGAGTACACTCCGGTTGAGTGCGGGCGCGGCGCTCGTTTTGTAACTGCTTCAGTTCGCGCATGGCGGTACTGAAAGACCGCTCCAGGCGGGCGCGTTGGGCGGAGACGCGATCGAGCAGTGCAAATTGTTCCGCGCCCGGCTCGGTGGCGGTAAAGACCCTCTCTTCGCTGC
>JBEKIM010000363.1:0-7110 GCA_050011755.1 Bryobacteraceae bacterium
GTCGCCGGCGGCATGAGCGGCAGCCCCGTCTATATCGATGGCAAGCTGGTGGGCGCGGTGGCGCTCCGCCTCAGCGTTTTTTCTCCGGATGCGATTTGCGGTATTACGCCCGCCGACCTGATGCTCGAAATCAAGGACTTCGACCAGTCCCGGCCCGCGGATGCGCGCACGCCCGATAAAGCCGCGATGCGTAGCCAGGTCGCGGTGCCGGGCGATCTGTTGGCGCAGGCCGTAGCGGCGGGCGCATCGCCCAATCTGCCGCGGTCTCCGCAAATGATGGTCCCCATAGAAACGCCGCTGACATTCTCCGGTTTCAACGAAAGTGTCCTGCGCGATTTCGGCCCTTTGTTCGAGCAGTTGGGCATCACGGCGGTGCAAGGCGGCGGCGCAGCCAGCGCCACATACACGGCCAAGCCGGCCGCCGGATGGCAGACTTCCCTACGTCCCGGCGATCCGGTGGCGGGCGTGCTGGTGTCGGGCGATATGAGCATCACGGGCTTGGGCACCGTCACTTACAACGATGGACAGCACGTGCTGGCCTTCGGGCATCCGTTCTTCAATCTGGGTCCGGTGGATATGCCCATGAGCAAAGGCGAAGTTCTCATGACTCTGGCCTCGCAGTATCAGCCCAATAAATTCGCCAATGCCACCGAAATCGTAGGCGCGCTGCATCAGGACCGTCACAGCGGCATCATGGGCGTGCTTGGCCAGGAATCGGACATGATCCCGGTCACCGTGCAGGTCCGTTCTTTCGGCGAGAACAATGCCGTGCGCAGCCAAAAAGATTTCCGGTTCAATGTCTTCGTGCATCAGAAGTGGACGCCATACCTGATGATGGTCACGCTCTTCAACTCCCTTTCCGAGCTTAATGAGTTCAAGGACGAGGCCACCTACCGGTTGAGCGGCGACGTGCAAATGAATGGCGGGCCGGATCTGTCGCTATCCACCATGCAAGCGTCCGGCGAGATGCCCATGCCCGCGCCCATGTTGCTGGCGGGCTGGTGGGGCGATAAATTCAATCGCCTCTATCTGAATGCCGTCAATCCGCCGAACATCAAGCGCGTGAACGTGAACGTGGATCTGCTGCCCGAACGCCGGGTGGCCAGCATCGAAAACGCCTGGCTGGCCAGTCCCGAGGCGCGTCCCGGCGACGATGTGGCCGTCAAAGTGTTCCTGCGGCCCTACCGCGGCGAAAGCCTGGAACGGGATTTTACGCTCAAGATCCCCGTCGGCCTGGCCAAAGGCGAGCACCGCATCATGCTCAGCGACGCCGACACCATCAACCGCATGCAGACGGTGGCCGGACTGATCAACCACTACATCGACCTGCCGCAGACGGTCTCGCTGCTCAACCAGGAGCGCAGCAACAATAAGCTCTATGTTTCGCTTCTGGAAGCCAGCCCCACCGCGTACTATGAAGACAAGACCTTGCCCAGCCTGCCTGCCTCGGTTCTGAACGTCATGCAGTCCGGCCAGGGATCCAGCCGTTCGCTCATCACCTCGCCGGAAAGCGCTTCCGAGCAGATGGCGCTGCCGTTCGATTATGTGATCACCGGCAGTTACGCGCTGAAGATCGTCGTGAAGTGACGGCAAAAAGAAATTTGCCGGAAGCCGATTCGCCCCGGCCGCCTTGCGCCGGCGGGTTGTCGATACCCCGCGTTAGAAAATTCTTATGATTAGAACCTGTGTTTTGCGGACTTCCCGCCGGCTTGGAGGCGGGCGCAGCATCCTGCCTGCTGCCTTCTGCCTCCTGGCTTCCGTCTCCTGCCTTCTGTCTTCGCAGACGCGCGTTTGGACCGAAAGCGACTACCCTGATTTCGAAAAAGGCAATCTGAAGAATCTCTCGCTGCGCAGCGATGGCCTGATCACGCTGGCGCCGGAATTCAAAGAAATCTACGATACTTCGTCGGCGTACCTGTGGGCGTTGGCGCGCGATTCCAAGGGCGATTTGTATGCCGGCGGCGGTCCGGGAGCCAAACTCTATCGTCTTTCAGCCAATGGTGCAAAGAAGACCGTGGCCGAGTTGGACGGCCTCCAGATTCAGGCGCTGGCAATCGACGCGCAGGACCGTGTGTATGCCGCAACGGCGCCGGATGGCAAGGTCTACCGGGTCGCGCCGGACGGCAAGCACGAGGTGTTTTACGATCCGAAAGCAAAATACATCTGGGCCTTGGCGTTCAACAAAGCGGGCGACCTGCTGGTGGCTACCGGCGACCCCGGCACGGTCGATCGCGTCAGCCCGGACGGCCACGGCAGCGTGATGTATCGCTGCGATGAGACGCATGTGCGTGCGATGGCGCTGGATGCCGACGGCAACCTGATTGTAGGCACCGATCCCGGTGGGCTGATCGTGCGCGTGTCGCCCACCGGCGAAGCCTTCGTGCTCTATCAGATGAGCAAGAGCGAAATCACCGCCCTGGCGGTGGCCAAGGATGGCTCGATCTATGCCGCCGGAGTGGGCAGCAAGGAGGGTCCTTCGTCCGCGCCGGCGCCCGCTCCCGCTCCGTCTCAAGCCACGCCCGCCGCGCCCGGCGGAGCGGGGTTGCAACTGCATCCGGCAGCGTCGCTTCCGGCCTCGGTAGCTCCATCCGGCAGCGGTGTTTCGGTAACCGGATCGGATGTTTACCGTATCGACCCGGCCGGCAATCCGGAAAAAATGTGGGGACATGCCAAGGACATCATCTACGCCATCGCCTTCGACGCGCAGGGACGCGTGTTGCTCGGTTCCGGCAATAAAGGCTATATCTACCGCATCGAATCCAATGTGTTGTACACCGCCTTGATCACCGCGGCATCTACGCAAATCACCGCCTTCCAGACCGGCGCCGACGGCACGATCTACGCGGCCGCCGGCAATGTCGGCGAGATTTACCAGGTGGGACCGGGACTGGCGCGTGAGGGTTCCCTCGAAAGCGACGTCTTCGACGCAGGCTTCTTTTCGCAGTGGGGCCGGCTCAGCTACGAAGCCAACTTGAACGGCGGCACAATCCGGATCGCCGCGCATAGCGGAAACCTGGATCGCCCGCAGAAGAATTGGAGCCCGTGGTCGGCGCCCGTTACCAGCAAGGAAGGCGCTCGCCTCGCGGTGCCCGCGGCGCGGTTCGTCCAATGGAAAGCGACCCTTACGGCCGGAGGCGCGCAATCGCCCGAACTCGAATCGGTGGATGTGGCGTACCTGCAGCGCAATGTGGCGCCGCGCATCGAGGCCGTCGAGACCACGCCGGCCAATTATAGATTCCCCATGCCGTCGATTCCGGCGATGCCGTCGCAAACTCTGACGCTTCCGCCCATCGGTAAGCCCGCCGGCGCTTCGGGATCGTCTTTATCGCTCGATTTAGGAACGCCCTCGATGCAGTATGCCAAGGGCTTCATTGGCGCGCGTTGGGCCGCCGCCGACGATAATGGCGACACCCTGATTTACACGCTGGAGATCCGCGGAATACACGAGACCAATTGGAAACTCCTCAAGGACAAATTGCGGGAGAAGTATTGGAGCTGGGATTCGACGGCGTTTCCCGATGGCGAGTATCGGCTTCGCGTGACGGCATCGGACTTGCCGGGTAATCCGCCTGCCGAAGCCCTTTCCACTGCCATGGCCGGCGATCCGTTTCTGATCGACAATGCGCCGCCCCGCATCGGCCAGCTTTCGGCCACCGTATCCGGCGGCAAACTACGCGCCACGTGGACCGCTACGGACGGGCTGAGCAACCTCAAGAAAGCGGAGTATTCGCTCGATGGCGGCGATTGGACGCTGGCCGCGCCGGCCACCGGCCTCTCCGATTCGCACGAACTATCCTACGATTTGACGGTTGACCCTGTGACGCTCGGCGAACACACACTGGCGGTGCGCGTGGAAGACGACTACGACAACCAGGCGGTCGATAAGGTCGTCATCAGGTAGCTCGTACCCCGTCTCACTCCTGCCGCAGCGTCTCCGCCGGATTCAAACGCGTGACCCGCAGGGCAGGCAGGAAGCTCGCGGCGGCCGCCACCCCCAGCAACCCTAAGCCGGTCGCGATAAATGTGAGCGGATCGCCGGGGCGCACGCCCCAGACCAGGTGCCGGAGCAGTTGTGACGCGAATCCGGCCAACACGGATCCCGCGATCACTCCCGCCAGAGCCAGAGCCACCCCCGGCAGCGCCACCGCGCGGATGGCCTGTGCCACCGTCGCGCCCAGGGCCAGCCGGATACCCAGTTCGCGCGTTCGCTCGGCAACCGAATTGGCGATCAATCCGTAAATTCCCACCGCGGCGAGCAGCAGCGCCAGCCCCGCCAGCGCCCCTAATAGAATCGCTTGAAAACGCTCCTCCGCCAGCGCGCGGTAGCGGACGTCCTCCATGCTGTGGAAGCCGGCGAACGGAAGCTGCGGATCCACCGCTTCCAAAGCGCGCTGCATGCCCGCGATCACGCCCTGCGAGGGTCCCGAGAAGCGCACGATCCAGCTCGGCGAGAACCAGGTGTGCACCAGTTGCATGGACTTGTCGCTGACTTGCGCGCCGGGAAGGTAGATGTCCGGCATGGGCGCCAGCGGGCCGAAATCCTCACCCCAGCCGCTTTTCTGCTGGACATCTCCCACCACGCCGACGATTTCGCGCCGGTCGCCGCCGCCCAGATCCAGATGCCGGCCCAGCGCGCCGTCGCCGCCCAGGTACATCTTGACGAAGGCTTCGCTGACCACCCCAGAGGGCGCCGCGGTGCTGTTGTCTGCCGCCGTGAAAACGCGCCCGCGTAATAAGGGAATGCGCAGCGCCTGGAAGTACTCGGGCGTGACGTAGAACATCTTGCTAATCTGCGATTCCGTGTCCACATGCCGGCCATCCACACGCTGGAAACCCGAGTTCAGCGCCCGCTCATAGGGCAGGCTGATCGTCACGGCCGCGGATTCGACGCCTGGCAGCTCGCGTATGCGGGCGAGGCTTTGGTCGAATAGCCGGTTCACGGCCTGGCTGGTGGCGTAGCGCGCATCCTGCAGCGAGAGTTGGGCGGTGATTACGTTTTGAGCGTCAAAGCCCGGCTTGAGCCCCTGCAAATGCGCGAGCGTGCGGATCAATAGACCGGCGCCCACCAACAGCACCACCCCCAGCGCCACCTCGCTCGCCACCAGCAAGCGCCGCGGCCAGGGATTCCGGCTGCCGGCAACGCCGCGCCCAGCTTCACCCAATGCCGCACGGATCTCCAGCCGGCTGGCGGCCATCGCCGGGTACAACCCGAACAGGATGCCGGCCGCGATCGATACGCCAGCCGTGGCGGCCAGCACGCGCCAGTCGAGTTCGACGGCTTGCCACACGTTGAAACTGCCCGGCATCAAGGCCTTCAGAGCCTTCACTCCCAGCCATCCCAGGGCGGCCCCGAGGGCGCCGCCACACAGGCCCAGCACCACACTCTCCGACAGCATTTGCCGGATCAGGGCTGTCCGCCCGCTGCCCAGCGCCAGGCGGGTTGCCATCTCGCGTGTGCGGCCGGCGGCCCGCGCCAGCAGGAGTCCCGCAATATTCACGCAGCCGATCAGCAACACCAATCCCACCGCACCCCAAAGAATCAACAGCGGACGGCGTAAGTAGTAGGTCGATCCGCGCTGAAACGAGAGCAAGCAAAGCTTGGTCGAGTACTGGCCAAACGCACGCAGGAGCGGCACTCCGATCGCTTCGATCTGCGCGTTAGCCTGCGCCCATGTAGTGCCGGACCGCAGGCGGGCCACGACGGCGAAGTTGGATCCCCCGCCTTCGCCCGAGCGGGTCGCTCGCAGCGGCGTCCACAGGTCGGCCGGAACGCCGCTCTGAAAATGGGCCGGCAAGACCCCGACAATCACGTATGGCTCTCCGCGCAGGTTCACCGCTTGTCCCACGATCGAGGGATCGGCGTGAAAGACGCGCGTCCAAAGCGCGTAGCTCAACACGGTTACGGCCGGACCGCCCGGACGGTCTTCATCCTTCGAAAACTCGCGTCCCACCAGCGGCGTGAGGCCCAGCACGCGAAAGAATCCCGCCGACACGCGCTGCTGCTTGACGTACTCGACGCGGCCGCCTGCGGCGAAGTTGACGCCCATCGATCCATCGCTGTACACGGCGGCGTCCACATAACGCGCATTGTCGCGCACCGCTTCCCAAGCGGCGCCCCACAGATTCATCTGGTAGCCGTCGGAGCCTTTGCCTTGGAAATGACGCGCCACCGAGTACAACCGCTCCGGATGCGGATAGGGCAACGGCCGGAGCAGCACCGCGTCCACCACGCTGAAGATGGCCGTATTGGCGCCGATGCAGAGAGCCAGCGTGGCCACGGCCGTCACCGTAAACGTGGGACTCTTGCGCAGCACGCGCGCCGCGTAGCGCAGGTCCCGCGCGAACTCGCTGGGCCAGCGCAATCCCACGGCCTCGCGGCATTCTTCGGCTGCCGCGGCAGTGCTGCCGAATTCGACCCTCGCCCGCCGCCGCGCTTCGGCGGGATCCTCCCCGCCCGCGATCAGGTCCGCCGCGTAGCGCTCCATGTGGCTATCCATCTCGGAAGCCAGATCATCCGCGAGGCGCTCCTGCCCGGTCAGCGCCCTCCACCACGATTTCGCTTGCGCCAGCATGTCATGCCTCCTCCGGCTCGGCCGCCAGCACATCGCCGATGGCCAGCGCCAGCCGCTTCCACTCCTGCCGCTCCGCCTTCAACTGTTTGCGGCCCGCGGAGGTCAGGCTGTAATACTTGGCCTTGCGCTTGTTTTCGCTTTCGCCCCACTCCGCCGCGATCCAGCCGCGATGCTCCAGCCGGTACAGCGCCGGATAAAGCGACCCCTGTGGGATCTGCAGCGCGTCTTTCGAGACCTGCTGGATGCGCAGCAGGATACCGTATCCGTGCAGCGGACCCAGCGACACCGCCTTCAGAATCAGCATGTCGAGGGTGCCTTGCAGGATGTCGACTTGTTTGCCCATTATGGCTCCTCTAGCCATTCTGGGAGTGTTCTCCTAGAATGTCAAGAGGAGAAGGAGCGGCCTCCACGACCCGCCTGCGACCGCCTGTTTGGCTATGCTGGAGACATGCTCGACATCGCCGCGGTACTCGCCTTCGCCGCTGCCGCCGGCTTGCTCACCGTCACGCCGGGCCTCGACACCGCCCTGGTGCTGCGG
>JBEKIM010000364.1:0-7041 GCA_050011755.1 Bryobacteraceae bacterium
TCTCGCGGTTGGCCTGGTGTTGTTTGCGGGAAATCAGCATGGGTTATTCCTTGGGGTTGGATTTGGGGATGGGATGAGGCATCCATACCCGATTTCATTTTAGGGCCGAGGGTGATGGGGAGCGGGAGTATGTCGGAGGGTGGGGAGCTAGTAAGTGGTGTGCGTGCAGTTAGATGCGACGGAGGATTATATTATCCAGATTGGTGACCGTGCCGGTTCAGCGGGACTTAAAAGTCCTGCCGGCACGCTAAAGCGTGCGCCACGCGCGGTTCAGCAAGGCCCGCATGTAGGCGAACCCATAGGCGGTTTGGGTGAAATTGCCGCCCGCCATGGCGGGGGAATGGTCCAGGATCACGATGCCGGAGAACTTCACGTCGACGAGGGCCTTCATGATCTTGTACATGTCGTAATAGCCGTCATCCATAAAGGTTTCGACGAAGTGCGGCAAGGGCGCGCTCACGTTGCGGAAGTGAATCTTCCAGATCTTCGCGGCGCCGAAATAGCGGATCATCTCCTCGGGATCTTTCCCGGTTAACGCTTTGCCGCCCTCGAGCCATGTCCCGCAGCACAGGCAGATACCTACGTTGGGGGTGCCGGCGATCTGCAGCGCGCGCTGGTAGCCCTCGAAATTGCCGAAGATACAACGCGGCACGCCGGCCAAAACCGGCGCCGGGGGATCGTCCGGATGAATGCCGATGCGCACGCCGTGCTCTTCCGCGACGGGCGCCACCTGCTTGATGAAGTAAGAGAAGTTCTCCCAGATCTCTTCTTTGCTGAATTCGCGCCCGTGCGAGAGCGGCTCCGCCCAGGTCTTTCCGTCCCAGACGCCGCGCTTGTTGGGGCTGGCCATATCGAACTCGCGTGCCGATGCCCCGCGCACTTCGGCGCGGCCGCTCGACCAGATGCCGTTGCCCATGTGCGCATAGGTCGTATAGTGGATTCCCGCCTTGCCCAGATTGCGAATATATTGCTTGTATTCTTCGATCTTCCGGTCGCGGCCCGGCAAGTTAAGGGTTACTTCCGGCATGTTGTGCACGCTGGTATTGCCGATGTTCCAGACGGTAATGCCGGCATCGGCGTAGCGTTTCCGGATAGCCAGGAACCCTTCGGCGGTGCGCATGTCCGGAGGCGCCCCGACACTAACGTATTCGGCGCCGATTTGCTTCAGAAATAACAACTGGTCGGTGGTCGGGTTAGCGTCCGATTGCGCGCACAGCTTGATCCCGGGCGCGTTGGGATCGACCGCAGCCTTAGAGTTACCGGTCGCGAGGAACGCGCCCAGCGCGCCGCCCAACGCCATCTTTCCGAAATCCCTGCGCCCCGGAGGGAATGTCTCCTGCCTGCCCATAGTCACCTCACGCGTCTTTCGCTCTCGAACATTATTGCGGAATCGTGTAAAACTCGTACCCGATTTTCCACGCTACCTCCTGTCCCGGTTCGGCCTTCAAATCGATGTAGGCCTCCGGACAGACGGTGGTGCGGATGGACCAAAAAACCAGTTTCGCGATGGGCCGGTCGGACGTTTGACGCACGCCGATGCCGGCCTTGCGGTTCTCTACGCGGATGTCGTAATCGCGAGGCGTATCGCCGAAGCCGGTCATCAGGGTATACACGGACTGGCCTTCCTGCAGTTCCCGCAGGTAAGTGAAATTCTTGCCTTGCGCTTCAGCCGCCCCGTGGAGATCGGCCTGCGGATGGACTTCGAACGGGAAACGCAGGATGTAGCCGGGCCCCGCGGGTTGATGGTCCAGCATGTAGAAGTTGTGCTCGTAAACGCTGGTCGCGATCGTTTTCTTGCCCGTGTTCCGCAGACTGTGCTCCAGCACCATGGCCGGTTTGCCCGGCGTGAGCCGGACGGTCTTCTTATAGATGTAGCCGTACCCAAGAGTATCGGAGAGTTCCTGCGTGAACTCGACGAAATCGGGACCGTGGTGGATGGTCCACTTCCCGTTGCCGGCGATGTCGTAGGTGTTGAATTGGCGGAAGGCGGGCTCGTCGGGTTTGCGTATCGCGCCGACTCCGATTTTCACGAAACTCTCGCCGGGCTTCGCTTCGCCGTAGCCCAGGCCCGTACCGTTGGTCAGGAACTCCTCTACCGGACCCATGATGGCGTCGTGAATCTTTGGGTCGTAGCGGTCGAACCATTTGCCGAAATACTCGTGACCCTGGAATTGAAGACTGGAAATGGCGCCCGACCAGTCGAACCGCGTGCCGCGGTAATAGCCATTCCGGGCATCCGGCAGCAGCAGGTTGATGCGCAGAACGCCGTTGGCGATCTGCGCCTCGGGATAATCGGCTGCGGCGCAGGTCAGAGCAAGCGTCAACAGCAATGGGGCGGTGGCTTTCACGGTCCTCCTGTTCGACGGCCGGCAACCGGCCATCAAATGAACATGGTACAAGATCGACGGGAGGATCAGCAGAGTAGCGGGTCCTCTATTCGCTTTGCCGGGATTCGGCGGGACGTAGACGTCCCGCGCAGGCGTGGACGCCCGCCCCACCAATACTCATACCCTTTAGAGACCGGAGAGGCTGAAGATCGTGCCGCAGCCGTTGCCGGAAGAGCAGCCGCCGATGACGGCGCCGCCAACGTTGGTTGTTCCGTAGAGAGTTCCATCAGCACCGTGGACCAGGGGCACTTCGGGGGTTTCACCGTCGGTGCACTCGTTTTGCGAGCAGAACTTGTATAGTGTGGTCAAAGTGCCGCTCTGGGTCATTTTGAAGAGCGTGCCGCAGCCGGATGGAAGGGCGCAGGCTCCGCCAAAGCCGGTGGTCCCGTAGAGGTTCCCTTCAGGAGCCATGAGCAGGCCTCCGTTGGGGTAGGAGCCGTCCGGGCACCCGGTCTGCGTGCAGAACCGGTAGAGCGTCGTCAACGTGCCGCCAGGGGTGATTTCGAAGATCGTGCCGAGCGCCTTGCCTCCCCCATTTTGAGTGGTCCCGTAGAAATTCCCATTGGATGCCTGGACGAGCCCGGCCACGGGGGTTGCGCCATCAGTGCATCCGCTTTGGGAGCAGAAGCTGTACAGGGTAGTCAGCGCCCCAGTGGAGGTGACTTTGAAGACGGTGCCACAGCCTTCGCGACAGTTCGCGCCGCCCGTCACGGTGGTCCCATAGAAGTCGCCATCGGTGGCCCGGATAAGCCCCGACTCGGGCGAGATGCCGTCCGCGCAACCGCTTTGTGAACAGAAGCTGTATAAAGTGGTCAAGGCGCCGGCGGGGGTGATTCTGAAGACCGTGCCGCTGCTGATGTTGGCCCCGCCCCCCGACGTTGTTCCGTAGAAATCGCCATCGGCGGCCTGTACCAGCGGTCCTTCGGGGTATGAACCGTCAGTGCATCCGTCTCGGGAGCAGAAGCTGTATAGAGTGGTCAGCCTTCCTTCCGTGGTGATTTTGAATATGGTGCCCAGCTTGTTGGCGCCGCCCATGTAAGTGGTCCCGTAGAGATCGCCGCCGGTGGACTGGATCAGCGCCGCGTGAGGGTCTTTGCCATCCGCGCAGGCGGGTTTCGAACAGAAGTTGTAAAGCGTGGTCAGCGTGCTATTCGTGATTTTGAATACCGTGCCGCCGTGGCGGTTGGCGCCTTCACCGGCAGTGGTCCCGTACAAGTTGCCGTCGGCGGCCTCGAGCAGGCCCGCGTGGGGCAACTCGCCGTCCACGCCATCAAAGTTGTGGACTATCTTGAGAGTCTGCGCAGGCAGGGTAATCGCTGAAGCTACGCAAAGCGCAAAAACGGCGGACGCCCTCCAGTTTAGTTTGCCCATCAAATTAACGATACGTTTCGTCGATGCGCTCCTTCCAGACTCACGTTACCCACCGATCAAGGGATTCCGCAAGGCTTCTCGGTCCGAATGAGTACCAGGGTTGGGCATGCGCGGCACCGTGGGAGAATCGGAGCCATGGGTAAGATTTCCAGGAGACACGCCTTGTGGGCGTTGGGGGCGCCGGTGTGTGCCGCGGTGGCCCAGATCGCCGGCCGGGAGGAAGGGGACCCCTTGCCGCCGGGCGTGAAAGCGGTGTGGGACCTCAAGAAAGCGTACCGCGCCGCGACGCCCACGCGGGAGCGGGTTTCGATCAATGGATTGTGGCGCTGGCAGCCCGCCGCGAGCGACGCGGAAGCATTGCAACAGCGGGAAGTGACGATACCGCCGGAGTGGCGCGGCCCCCGGATCGTTTTGAGCACGGCTTATCTGAACTCGTACTCGGCGGTGAATGCGGACGGCCGGAAAGCGGGCGAAATGCGATACCCGGCGGGCGAGATCGGCCTGACGGAATGGTGCCGGCCGGGCCATCCGCAAACCATGAGCACGCTGGTGATGGCGCTGCCGCTGAAGGGCGTGATGCTCTCATACGCCAACACGGCTACTGCCCGGCAGGTGGAGGGCCGCGTGGCGCGGCGGGGACTGTGCGGCGAGGTTTACCTGGAGAGTACGCCGGCAGGGCCGCGGATCGCCGGCGTGAAAGTGGAAACCGAATCGCCGGCCCTCCGCCAGGCGCAATTCGGAAGATCCCATCCGGCTACCGCCGATTCGCTGGTGACACTCTCCGCGCTACGCGTCGCGCAGAAGCGCTGCGGCGAGGCCGTGCCCCTTTCACGCGAAGCGCTTTCTATCGACCGACAGTTTCTTCCCGAGGGCCACGCGTTGGTGGCGACGGCTGCGCTCGGTCTGGCCCGCGCCCTGGAAGCCTGCGGCAAAGACGGGAAGCGCAGCCGCTGGCGCGCGAAGCGCTGCGCATTCGCACGGAACTGATGCCTGCCGGCGCATGGCAGATCGGCGACGCGCGCCGGTTTTAGCGGAGTAGGGCGCCAGAGCCAGATGGCTAGGACTGATTAACGCGAAATAGCCGCGCCGGTCCCCCGCACCGCCGCCGGCGCGGTCAACACGCCCGTGGGAGGGGGCGGGTTCCGCGCGGACGCCTTACCCAGACGCGTGTCCACCTGGATCTTTCCCGTGATATCCGCCAGGCGGGTGCTCTCGAAGCCCTTGCGCCGCGCCATAATACGGTAATCGAACGCAATGTTCGAGACGCCGCCGCCCAGTTCGTGTACCTCGAACGAGGCCGGCGATTTCTGCGTTACGTACAGTCCTTTACAATCGCCATTGGGGGTCAGGAAGACGTGATAGTCCATACTCGTGTTCACGGTCTGCGCGTAATCGGCGTCTAACTTCACCACCGCCACGCCATCCCGCAGTTGGCCGGAGCCGGCATCTTCCATCCAGTTGTCCGCGGCCTGCACCGAGTACAAAGCCACGTCCCGCGATTGATTGATGGAGGCGTGTCCGCCCACCGAACCGCTGCAGGTCAGGTTGCCGTTTACGAAGATATCGCAATAGCCTCCGTAGTCGCTGTACGTGGCGAACACCGTGGCGCTATTATTGGTGTCCTCCTGGTTTTCCACGAACATGGTGGCCACGTTGGTGGCGCTGTTGTAGGCCGCCAGGGCTTCATGGGAACTGGCTGTGGCCAGCACGCCCACCGAGCCGCTGCTCGTGTCGCCCCAGACGCCCGCGGAGCCCTGCAACGCCGATCCGATCGTACTGATCGTAGGCCCATAACCCGACACGCCAATGCCGGACGCGCTGCTGATGAATCCGATCACGCCATAGCCCTCGCCGCTTGCAGAGGTTGCGGTTCCGTAAATGCCGACCCCCCGAGTGGCGGCGTTGCTCGCGGCGTATAGACCGTAGCCATAACCAGTGGTGGCCGAATTATTGGCCCACACCCCGGCGCCGCCGGGACTGGCGGTCGTGCCGTATACGCCGGCGTTCTGGCCGCTAGTGGCGGTGTTCGCGCCATCCACGGCGAATCCGGTAGTGCTGGCGCTGGTGCCGTACAAACCGACGGCCGCGCCGCTGGTGGCGGTGTTCGTGCCGTATACCGCGTATCCGGTAGAACTCGCATCGTTGGCGTAGACGCCGTAGGTCGAACCCGTGGTGGCCGTCGCGGTTCCGGAAACGCCGGCGCCCGACGTGCTGTTGCTGATGCCCACTACGCCGGTGGTGATGCCGCTCGTCGAAGTGGCTTGTCCCGCCACGCCCGTGCCTGTGGAACTGGCGCTCCTGCCGAAGACACCATACGTGGTGCCCGTGGCGGCCGTGGCTTGCGCCTGCACGCCCGCGCCGCTGGTGCTCGAGGATCCCGCGTTCATCGCATCGCCGGCCGAGTTGGCCACCGTCAGTTTCGCAGTCGCCGGAGCCGTGCCTATGCCAACGGCGCCGCTCTTTTGCTGCACCACCGAGTCCGCGATAGTGCTCGCGCCGCTGAATACCGGCAGATAGCCCGCCGTTCCCGAACCGGTGATGTCCGCCGCGGGTGGGGGCGTGTCCGAAGCGTTGCGCGCGGCCAAAGGCGCGGTGGATTTCATCGCGCTGCCGCCGGCCGCCGCGCCCACGCTGGTGCCGGCCAAGGCATACGCGGAAGCCGGCAATCCGCCCAGCGTCTGCGCGTCCACCGCTTTCAGCGCGTAAGGCACGCTTACCAGCAGCACTCGCGCCGCCGGCGCCTGGCTTTCCACCTGCACTTCCAGCCAGCGAGCCTCGCCCTTGCTGAATAACCCGATGGGCAGGCCTTCTGCCAGGGTGGCGCCAATCTGCGCCGTGTAGCCGCCATTCGCATCCAGGGCGACGTTTTGCGTCTCCATCCATAATGGGGCGCCCCCCTGCCGATCTTTGTAGATCGAGAAAGTGACACCCGCTATTCCGGTTCGGGGCTTTCCATCCAATCCGGTAGCGGCGCCCCAAAAAGTGACCAATGACGGCTGCGAGGCAGGCATTTCCTGCGCCGCGGCGGGTGAAATCGATTGGAACCAAAGCAGCCCGGTCAGGCATACGGCGCATGCCGTACGCTCCGTCGCCGGCCGAATAAACGATCGCGAAGACATCTGTGGCTTCTCCTCCTTGTGCATGGCGGCATTTATCGTGGCGCAAAGACCTGCCGCCCCAGGAATGGAGGCGCAAGGCAGAAGGAAAGGCCCTCACAGGCCGCGAGAGGACAGGGATCGGAGGCGGAGGACTTCGGTCTTTACCGCAGGACGGCCGCGATAGC
>JBEKIM010000365.1:0-7040 GCA_050011755.1 Bryobacteraceae bacterium
GGCGACGCGGCGGGGCTCAGCGGAATGGAAGCACTGGATGGACACCGGATCGTCTTCTTGCCTAAGCCGTTCGCGCCCAAAGAACTGGCCGACGCGCTCTCCGGACCGCTGTAGATGTGGCGCACGCCTTCAGCGTGCCGGCGGGACTTTTAAGTCCCGCGGAAGTGGATTTTTCACCGCCCTGACGTATTTCCATAGCGTCCATCCCAGCACCGCGGCGGCCAAAAGCGCCAGAATCATCCACGTGAAATCGCCCAGGACGGCATCCAGCTCGAGCACGCGGTCGCTAAAGATTCTTCCCAGCCCGATATAGAGCGCCGCGCCCAGCCCCTCGCCCAGCACATCCCAGAAAAGGAAATGCATCCACGGATACTCGGCGGCGCCGCTGGTGAAGTTAATCAACGAACCGAGCGGCGTCACCAGCCAGCGCGTCAGAAACACGCCCGGACCGCCCCAACGCCGTGCATGGGCTTCGGCTTTCGCCACGCGCGCGGGGCCGCCCAGCATGCCGGTGAATCGGGAGACCAGCGCCGACCCTCCAAAGCGGCCAATGGCGTAACCGATTTGATCGCCCATCACCGAGCCGGCGCCCGCCAGCGCGATGGCCCACCACATGGGCATCACGCCCTGCGCCACCAGCGAGCCGGTAACGATCAGCAGCAGCGACACCGGCAATGGCACGCCGATCGAAGCCACCGTGACCACCGCGAATAGCGCCGGAGAACCGTATTGCGAGAGCGCCGCCAGGATCAGTTCACGCATCAGGGAGTCTGGCCCCCGGGAGGTTCGAGCGAGGGATGCGTGTGTCCGGCGCCGGCCAGCGCGCGCTGCAAATCCCGCATCACGTCTTCGACCGGCCGGTGCTGCTCGCGGGCGATGGTCCGCAGCGGCCGCCTGTCGTGCGGCTGGGGTTCGATTCCAATGGCGTGGAACAGCACGGCGGACGGCACGTGATGGGTGTGCGCGATGAACGGAACGCTCATCCAGGGCCGTATCGGCTCATTCTCGAAGTGCAGCCGGTGCGCGCGGCGGCCGGCCCGGAAACCGAAGATAAATGTGCCGGCAATCGCTACGCAAAACGCCACTAAGAGAATCAGTAGCTTGGATGGCCTCTGCACGATTCCATCATAGCCGGGTCGCGCGCTACCCCGTGGCGCACCGTTTTCATCACATTTGGTGGCCGTGCCTATCGCAGCCTAATGCAGTTCCCACCTTTCGCCGATTCAAACAGAGAGTGACTGCGGCCTCACATGACCATTACAAAGAAGATCTCTCTGCTCTACGCGCTGCCGGCGGTCCTGTCCCTGGCCGTAGGTGGCGTGTCGGTAGCCAGCCTGCGGCTGATGCATGGCGTCATCGGCAAACTGGCGGCTGACTCTCTACCCGGCACGTACAGTATCGGGCGGCTGAGCGGCATTGCCAAGGACATCCGCGGCGGCATTCGCGGCCACATTACCTCCGGCAACCAAGCCGACAAGGCCAAAGCCGACGCAGACCTGGCCGTGCTCGAAAGGAGCTTGCGCACGGAACTCCAGGAGTATCGGAAGAGCATTACACGAGACCGGGACCGGGAGCTTTTCGCGGGCGTGGCCGGGCAGTTCGATGCGCTGCTGAGCAGTGCGCGGAGTATCCGTCCACTCAGCATGGCCGGCAAGACCGATGACGCATTGAAAATGTTTCGCACCGGCGCCATGCCAGCCTACCAACGCGTGCAAAAGGCGATCGAAGAGGTTTATGCATTCAAGTGGCAGGACGGAAACAGTAACGCTGCTCAAGCCGTATCGTCTGCGCGGAACGCCGAACGCATTCTTTGGGTGCTCTTTGGGTTATCCGCCCCGTTCTGCGGGCTATTGGCCTGGTACATCGTGCACGACATCCATCGGGGCCTGCAGCCCATGATCGGCGAGCTGAACGCCGCCTCCACGCAGTTGGGTGCAGCCTCCCGGCAGATCTCTGCTTCCAGCGACTCGCTGGCGCAGGGCGCTACCAGGCAAGCCACTTCACTGAAAGAAACCTCGGTCGCGGGCGAGCAAATCAGCTCCATGACCCAGCAAAACCTAACCAAAACGCGCGCCGCGGCACGGCTCATGGCCGAGACCGCCGGTGCCGCCGCAAATGCCAGCCGCGAACTCGAGCAGACTATGGCGTTCATGAAAGACATGGATGCTTCGAGCGGCAAAGTCGTGAAAATCATCCAGGTGATCGACCAGATCGCCTTTCAAACCAATATTCTAGCCCTCAACGCCGCGGTGGAGGCCGCTCGCGCGGGCGAGGCTGGCATGAGTTTTGCAGTGGTGGCGGACGAGGTGCGCAACCTCGCCCATCGTTCCGCGCAAGCCGCCCGGGACACGGCCGAAATGATCCAAAGCTCGCTTGCCAAATCGAAACAGGGCTGCGATCAGGTCGCGCGAATCTTTGCCGCCGTGCGGAGCATGAGTGGCAGCGCGGATCGGGTTAAAGCGATGGTCGATGAGGTGAGCGCAGTCAGCGCGGAGCAAGCCCGGGGTATCGAACAGATCTCAGAGGCGATCTCGCAGATGGATCGGGTCACCGCGCGCATC
Source organism: Bryobacteraceae bacterium (assembly GCA_050011755.1). GTDB lineage: Bacteria > Acidobacteriota > Terriglobia > Bryobacterales > Bryobacteraceae > Bog-159. The sequence goes on from JBEKIM010000365.1 coordinate 2,562, forward strand.
GCGGCAGGCGCGGAGGAGTCTGCTTCGGTGGGCCACCAATTGGGTTCCCATACCGCGTCGCTGCTTGCCGTAGTCGAGAACCTGCGCCTGCTTGCCGGAGCGCATCCGCACCCTGGCGGCAACGCACGATAGAATGTGCTGTAGCCATGACTCGACTCCTCCGCGCTCTCCTCCTTTTGACCGCTGTTTCCCTCCCTCTCGCGGCCGCATCCGCGGATTGGCAGCAACTGTTTAACGGCCACGATCTCGCGGGCTGGCAACACGTCGGACCCGGCTCCATGACCGTCGAGGATGGGCTGATCCGGACGCACGGCGGCATGGGTCTGCTCTGGTGGACCGGCGGCAAGATCTCCAACTCCGTCATCCGGGTGGTTTACAAAATGCGCGACCACAACGACAACTCCGGCGTGTTCATCCGCATTCCCATCGAGCCCCGCGAAGAATGGATGCCGGTGCACTACGGCTATGAGGTGCAGATCGACAACGAGCCCGAGAAATCCCACGAAACGGCTTACCACGCGACCGGAACCTTATATTCTCAGACCAAGGCCCTGGCGCGGCCCGGAAAACCCGGTCCCGAGTGGAACACCATGGAAATTACCCTCGACGGACCGCGAACCATCGTGTACTTGAACGAGGTTAAGGTCACCGATTACACGGAAGGTCAGCCGGTCGGCCCCCGGAGCTTCAGCTTCGAGCCGCAAAGAGGCCCCCGCCCGCTGGAAGGCTATATCGGCCTCCAGAATCATAGTGACAACGACATCGTTTTCTTTAAAGAAGTAGCCGTCCGTCCGCTGGCGAAGTAGAATCCGCTCAGCCCTGGGGCGAGCTACCGCGCACCCCCGTGCCGCCCAACCCCTTCCGCGAATTCTCGCGCGCCCACCGCACTTTCTCCGCCGTTCAGCACCGCCAACCCTCGCCGGAACTCGTTGCATATGGCGTCTTCCGTCGCGAGGCCCCATTGTTCGTAGCACGAGAGCCGGTCGGATCGCAGGCACGCTTGCGGAAAGCCGGCCAGCCTGCCCGCCAGTTCCAGGGCCGCCTCCAACGCCTGGCCGGATTCGACGAGCCGGTTGGCCAATCCCATGCGCAAAGCTTCTTCCCCCCCGACACCGCGCCCCGTCAGGATCAGGTCCAGCGCCTGGCTTTGTCCGATCAACCGCGGCAGACGAATGGTCCCCAAATCGATCAGCGGCACGCCGAAACGCCGGCAGTAGACCCCCAGGGTCGCGTCGCGCGCCACCACCCGCAGGTCGCACCACAGCGCCAGTTCCAGGCCCCCGGCTACGGCGTGCCCTTCAATGGCGGCAATCACCGGCTTCGAAAGCAGCATCCGCGTGGGCCCCATGGGACCGTCGCCGGCTTCGTTCGTCACATTCGGCCGGCCCGCCGCGATGGCTTTCAGGTCCGCGCCGGCGCAAAACGTCCCCGCCGCGCCGGTCAGCACGGCCACCTCCAAGGTGGCATCGGCATCGAAACCGCGGAACGCGTCCGCCAGCGCCGCGGCCGTCGCGGCATCCACGGCATTGCGCACCTCCGGCCGGTTGATGGTCGCAATCAGAATGGAACCGCTACGGCTGGTTTCGACGGATGGCATGGCAAATCACCCTTCTGCGGCCAAACGGTATCCCCGGTCTCCCCATTGAATCCAGCGCGGCGGATCTTCTGACCACCACACTACGATCCGCCCATTCAGCGCCGCATCCGTCGCCAGCCGCACCACCATCCCCGCCACGTCCTCGGTCGACAGCAGCTTTGACGGTACGCCTTGCTCCGCGCGCTGCGCCGGCGTGAGCGACTCCCAATACTGTCTCGGCCCATCCGATGCGATCCATCCGGGCGCGAGACAGTTTACTCGTATCCCGTCCTTCGCAGCGTCCTTGGCCACCGCGGTAGTCAACCGGATCACCCCGGCCTTCGCCACGTCATAACCCGGGAATCCGCCCCGCGTCAGCCGGCCGTGCCAAAGGGCCGAAATCGACGAGATGTTGACGATCGAGCCGCCGCCGCATTGGCGCATGGCATCCATCGCCCATTGCGTCGCGTAGATCGTCCCGAACAAATCCGTTTCGAGCGAGCGCCTCCACCCGGCCATCCCCTCGCCATCGGGATGTGGTGCGGAAGCATTGTTGACCAGCACGGAAAGGCCCCCGAACGTGGAGGCCGCGAACTCCATCAACTGGCGGACCGCCCGTTCGTCTCCCACATCCGCGCGGAAGAAGGCCGCCTGTCCACCAGCTTGCTCGATCAGGCGGACCGTCGCTTGCCCGCCCGCTTCGTCGATATCCGAAACCACGATGGCGGCGCCATCGCGGGCGAACCGGGAGGCAATGGCGCGGCCGCAACCCGTCCCTCCGGAACCGGTCACCACCACCACGCGCGGACGTTCCAACATCCGACGATTATATCGAGCCGGACGGGTGAACGGTTCGCTGGCCTTCCATCTCTTCCCGCACGATGTGGTAGATGGAAGCCTGCACTTCCTGTATGCGCGGTATATAGTCGGAACGCACAATCAGCGGGAAATCCGCCAGGCCACGGCGCAGGACCGCGCCGCCGTCGTAACCCAGCAGCGCGACGGTGGTCAGCTTGCGTTTGCGCGCCTCCTCCAGCGCCATTACGATATTGCGCGAACCGCCGCTGGTCGAGATTCCCACGGCCATATCGCCCGGGTGCGCCTGCGCGATGAGTTGCCGCAAAAAGATCACGTCCGTCCCCACGTCGTTGGCGATCGCCGTGATGTTGGCGGGCTCCAGCGCCAGCGACACCGCCGGTATCGGCCGGTAGCCTTCCGGCGGGCAAACGCAGTCGAGCGCCCAGTCATTCGCGTCCGTGGCCGATCCACCGTTGCCAAACAGGATCAACTTGCCGCCACGCTGCACACACTGCGACATGGCTCGTGCCGTGGCGCCGATGGCTTCCGCCTGCTCCTCGGCAACCTGCGTACGCAGTTTGGCATCGTCCTGCACCTTCAGCCGGATGGATGCCTCCACTTCCGCCAGCACATCTTCGGTCTGCTGCTTCTGTTGCCCCAGGAATGGATAAAGGAAACCGGCGTCGCCTGTATCCAGCCCCAACTCACGATGTTCGAAGAACACGTGTACGGTTTCCCAGAGCACGTGGTACAGCATCTCGATCGTTTCCTGGTGGATGAAAGGGTGCTTCGTATGCGCGGCGATCGCGTAATCGCCCTCTGGCCCGGGTAAGGCAAAGGTCATGGCCCGGCGCGCGCGCGCCATGTCGAGCGCCGATCGCACTTCCGGATCGCCTTCGGGCGGGCCGAAGCCCATCGCCATATCGTCCGGGCACAGAATGGCTTCCAGCCACGGGCGGAACGCGATCGACAGGTCCAGGGCCGGCAGCGCCCGCTTGCCCACGATCACCGGATGCACAAATTCGACCGAGACGTGCTGCGCGTCGGTGGCGTAAGGCCCGCGTCCGAAAGCCAGCAGCCGGCCCCCGCGCAGGAAGCGTTCCGCCATTTCACGGCACGCCAACGCCAGACGCGGCGCCTCGCGGGCGAAGAATTCCTCGCAAAGCCGGTTGCGCTCGAGCAACTGGCCTGCAACGCTATTAACCAGATCGCAACCGGAGCTCGTCATGGAATCCTGCATTAACACACTAACAGATGCGCGGCAGTGGATCTCCCACCAGCATATCGATCACGCGTGTGCCGCCGTACAAAGTCGATACCAGCACCGTGGCGGCTGGCTGTGCGCGCACTTCGCCGATCGGGACCGCCGCCTGCCCGCCGGGCGCCGCACGCAGCGCGGCCAGCGCGGCCTCCGCGAACTCAGGCGCGACCACCGCCAGGAATTGCCCCTCATTGGCGATGTGCATGGGCTCCAGTCCGAGCAGTTCACAGGCGCCGCGCACGCTATCGTGAATAGGAATCTGTTCCTCCTCCAGGCAGATTCCCAATCCGCAGTCGAGTGCCAGTTCGTTCAGCGATGTGGCTACCCCGCCGCGCGTGGGATCGCGCATCCAGCGAATACCGGGCGCGGCAGCCGCGGCCATGGCCTCCACCAGTGGCAATACCGAACGCGTATCCGAGCAGATCTCCGCTTCGAAATCCAGTTCGCCGCGGGCCAGCAGAATGGTGATCCCGTGATCGCCAATGGGGCCGGAGAGCAGAATCCGATCGCCGGGACGCACGGATTTCGCAGAAACCTCGACGCCCTTGATCAACCGGCCGATTCCGCAACTGCTGATGTACATGCCATCGGCTTTGCCATGTTCGACCACTTTCGTGTCGCCGCCGGCGATCGCCACCCCCGCCCGGCGCGCCGCGGCGGCCATGGCGCGCACCTCCTGTTCCAGAATCTCCGACGGCAACCCGGCTTCGAGGATATAGCTGACCACCAGCGTTTCGGCCCGCGCGCCCGAAACGGCCAGATCGTTCACCGTGCCGTTCACCGCCAGTTCGCCGATAGAGCCGCCGGGAAACCGCAGCGGCTTCACCACGAAGCTATCGGTAGT
>JBEKIM010000366.1:0-7031 GCA_050011755.1 Bryobacteraceae bacterium
AAAAGGGGGCTTTGGGGCACCAAAACCCCCCAGAATCCGGCATAAAACAAGCCAAGAAGATCTTAATCAACCGCTTTATTGGGCGCTTCCGGGCGAACGACTTACTTTTTCACCAACGTCTTCAGCGTGCTGCGGCGGGCTTCAGTCCGCCGGTTTTCGGTGACAGCCTTGCCCAACATTTTCTCCCCTCTTTTTCAACAGTTTACGTGAATAATATCCCGTTATCCCAAATCCGCGCGCTAGCCTGTAATCGAAAGGAAGGGCCATACCCGCGCCCCAAAATCAATGAAAAGCCATCACGATCGGAAATTTTCCCAACAGCAGGCGGAAGCCAACCGCCAAAACGCCCAGAAATCTACCGGCCCGCGCACCCCCGAGGGCAAAGCCGCCTCCAGCCGCAACGGCCTTACCCACGGCCTCTCCGGCGACAAACACTTCATCCTCGAAGGCGAGGATCCCGATGCCTTCCTCCGCCTTCTCCAGGATCTCCACGACCACCTCCGCCCCGTCGGCGACAGCGAAGAAATGGTCGTCCAACGCATCGCCGCCGCCCAATGGCGTCTCGACCGCGCCTTTGCCCTCGAAACCGGCATCTACCGCGAAGAATCCGTAATTCTGACCCGCATGGACCTAAAAAGACAGACGGATCACGAATTCTACATGAACCGCGACGGCAAACACACCCCGCCCGATCCCCACGAACCGGACGACCTCCTCGCCCGCGCCTTCATGGAAGGTGGCAAGGGCCCCGACAACTTCACCCGCCTCGCCCGCTACGAAACCGCCATCGAGCGTTCGATCGAACGCGGCATGAAGCACCTCAAAGCCCTCCAGGCCGCCCGCAACGCGCAGTGTCCCGCCGCCCCTGAAGCCCCGCTCCCGCCCGAATCCCCCGCCCCTGAACCGCCAAATCCGCCGCCAACCCCTTCGAATTCAATGAATTACGAAGCGAAGCCAGAGCCCGCCACATTTCCCCAATCCTCCCCCAATCCGCCCTGCCCCGTCACTCGCCAGGCGCCCCCAACGACAAATAATGATGAATAATCCGGCTTTTCGGTTTTGGAGGGCGGGCTATTCAGCCCGCAGCCGGCTTTCAGCCGGCCAAAACCGTGCGTCACGGGCGGCGGGTCAATTCCGGCCGTAGGCCGCGCGCGTCTCCCGCAGAGTATTCGCCAGGGATTCGCGCGGCAGTGTCGTGATAATCGGCTGCACCAGCCACCCCAGTCCCGACGGGATTCCGCGCGTCAACGAGATGGCTTCGCACTCCACGTACACGCCGCCGTCGCGCTCCTGAAATCGCCAGTAAGTGTACAAGCGCCACAGAAATCCATCGTCGTGGCCCGGCGGCAGAAGGCGCTCCTCGGGCTTGCCGGCGTCCTCGACCTCCGCAATGCGCGTGCTGTAAGCGCGGCTCCTGCTGCGCCCGCCGCTCATCGGGAAATAACGCACGTCATAATCCGTATCCAGAATGACGGTAATGACTTTCTTCTTCATCAGCCGCAAGTACACTTTGAAGTCGTTTCCGCTGCGGCCGGCCAGGCGCGATGCCAGCACTTCGGGTTTGTAGTTGTCCTGGTTGCGATCGTAATCCTGCACCAATGCCAGGACCTTCTCGAGGCCGGCTCCCGGAATGAACACCGTCCCAATCCAATCGTGGATCAATCCGCCGGGAACCGCCACGGTATCTTTGTTGTTGCGATTGCCGATGGCCACTTGCCCCTGGCGCACCTGAACCAGGCGCTGCGGATCTTCGTCCACCCACAGGAAGGTCGCGCCCGGCAACAGTCTTTGGTCCAGACGGGTCTCCGTGTCGCGGACGTAGCGGTCGAAAGCCTGCACGGTTTCCGGCTTCAGATCCACCGCGGCCGCGCTGGAAACCATGAGACCACCCAGGATCAGCGCGGCGGCCGGTTTCATCGGGATTCTCCGGGGCCGCGCACGTAGACCGTTCGCGTGGGAAATGGCATGTCGATCTTCTCGCGCCGCAGGCGCTTCAGAATCCGCTTGCGGAGTTCGTGGCGTACGCGGAACTGATCGCCGAATTCGCGTACGCTGTACCCGAGCGTAAAGGCCAGGGCCGAATCGCCGAATCCGGGATCGAGGCTGACACCCGGCGCGGGATCGGCCAGCATGCCGGGGACTTCGCGCGCGGCCGTCTGCGCTTCGTCCAGCAAGACCTGCTCCACGCGATCGGGGTCGCTGTCATAAGATACGCCCACCTGGATCGATGCTCCCAGGCGCTTTTCCGGCAGATTGAAATTCGTGACGATGGCCTGCCCCACTTTGTTGTTCGGAATGATAATGATGTTATACGACAGCGCCCTGATGGTGGTGCTGCGCCAGCCGATATCGGTGACATAGCCTTCCTCGCCCGTATTGAGGCGGATATAATCGCCCAGCCGGATTTGCCCCGCTACAGCCACATAGAAGCCCGCGAACAGATTCGAAAGCGTATCCTGTAGCGCCAGGGCCACGGCCAGGCCGCCGACTCCCAAGGCTGTCAGAATAGGCGTGACGGAGATGCCCAACTGGTTCAGCAGCACCAGGAAGCCGAAGATCACCACGCCAAGCTGGGCGAGGGTTTGGGTCAGCGTGGTCACCGGCAGGGCGCCGGGAATGCCTCGGCCGTGGAAGCGAATGAGATCGCCGGCCAGGCGGGAACAGACCACGGTGAGCGATAGAATCCACAGCACCAAAAGCATTCGCCCGATCCACAACGTGGCGCGCTCGGGCAGGTCGGAGGATTGCATAGCCAGGTGCGTGCCCAGAATGAGCACCCAAACCATGAACGGGCCCTGAAACGCGTTCATCACGATCTGGGCATTGGATGTCTTGCTGCGCGCGCCCCAGCCGCGCAACAGCCGCATCATGACGCGCTTTGCCGCATAGCCCACGGCCAGCGTCAGGGCCAGCACGCAGGCTGGACCGATCAGTTGCCTCCAGTGGTGCTCCAGAAACGGTTGCAACTCGGCGATTCCCTTCATCCAGACTCCATCATACCCGTGCGCGCGCTTTTCTCTGCACGCACGGCGGTCCCGCCGCGTCAATCGTTTGTGCGCATATTTCCCCTGCTGCTGGCCCTCGCTTTGGCCACCAGCATGTGGGCCTCGGAGGCCGGCAAGCTTTACCGCGAAGGACGCAGGGCCGAGAAAGCCGGGCACATCGCGCGCGCCTATCTGCTCTACTCGGAGGCCGCGGCGCTGGAGCCGAACAACCACCTCTACTGGTCGCGCAGCCTGGCCCTGCAGACCCGCGCGGCTTTGGAAACCAGGGTGACGCCGCCACTGGCGGCCGCCTCCATAGCCGCGGAGCCGGGCAACGCATCCCCCGACGCATCTCCCGACTCATCCGGGGCGGACGCCGCGCCGGACGCGGACACGCCCGAATTGCCCGCGCCCACCTTGCTCGACATCGCGGAAGCCCACAAACCCCTGCCTCCCACCAAGCTGAACGCCCAACCTGGGCGTAAGGATTTCGATCTCCGCGCCGATGCCAAGAGTCTCTTCGAAACCGTGGCGCGCGCCTTCGGGCTGGATTGTGTCTTCGATGGAGACTATAAAGCCGCCGGCACGCTGCGCTTCCAGATGGACCAGGCCGATTACCGCGACGCTTTGCACGCCCTCGAAGCCGTCACCGGATCGTTTCTGGTGCCCATCTCGGATCGGCTCTTCATGGTGGTGAAAGATACTCCCCAAAAGCGCAAGGAGGAAGAGCCCTATGCGGCGGTGATTATTCCCCTGCCGGAGCCCACCACGCAGCAGGATCTGACTTCCATGGTCACCGCCGTGCAGCAAACCTGCGGGATCCAGAAGATCGCCTGGGATAGCCACGCCAATATCGTGGTGATGCGGGATGCCGTCTCGAAAGTCCTGCCGGCGAAGCAACTCTTCGAGGACCTGCTTCATCCGCGGGCCCAAGTGATGGTGGAAATGGACTTCGTGGAGTTGACCAGGAGCAAGAACCTGAACTACGGCCTGCCTCTGCCGAGTTCCTTCCCGCTGGCCTCGTTCAGCACTTTCATGCAGAACGTGCCGCAACTCGCTCAGAACATTTCGGGTATGCTGCGTTTCGGCGGAGGGGCGGCCCTGATCGGCATCGGCATTGCGAACCTGCAACTGGTCGCATCGCTGTCGCGTTCCGATAGCAAACTCCTGCTGCAGGCCAGCGCGCGCGCCGTCGATGGCCAGCCCGCCACCATCAAAGTGGGGCAAAAGTATCCCATTTTAACCTCGGGATATTTCGGACCGTCCAACTTCAGCGGGCCGGGAGCCTACCAACCGCCGCCATCCTTTACCTTCGAAGACCTCGGCCTTTCCATGAAGGCGACGCCCCACGTGCACGGCACCGGCGATGTGACCTTGACCGTGGAGGCTGAATTCAAGGTTCTGGGGGGCGCGGCTCTCAACGGGATTCCGGTGATCTCCAACCGGTCCCTGAAGTCGGACGTGTCGCTCAAGATGGGGGAATGGGCGGTAGTCGCCGGGTTGATCGACGACGAAGAAGCCCGCAGCCTAGCGGGGATTGCGGGCCTGGCCCGCGTGCCGCTGCTCGGACCGCTGACCAGCAACGTCACCAAAAGCGATAGCGAGGATCGCGTGCTGATCATGCTCCGGCCCACCCTGCTGACGCCGCCGCCGGACCCGTCTATGACTCACGTGCTCCGCATGGGTACCGAAACCCGGCCGCTCACGCCGCTATAGAACAGCTACCGTTTTTGACACTTCGCGCAGTAATGCGTGCCGCGCTGTGCGACCAATGTCCGCCGGATGGGCGCGCCGCACGTCACGCAGGGCTCGCCGGTGCGCTGGTAGACGCGGTGCTCGAATTGGAAGAAGCCTTTCCGCCCGTCCGCATCCACGTAGTCGGAGATCGAGGACCCGCCTTTTTCGATCGCCTGGGTCAAGACTTCCACCACCGCATCGTGCAGCCGCTTCACGCGCTCCGGACGCAATCTGGCCCCGATGGCTAACGGGTGAATGCCCGCGCGGAAGAGCGCTTCATCGGCATAGATGTTACCCACACCGCGCACGAAGTGCTGATCGAGCAGCACGGACTTGATGCGCGCCTTGCGCCGCTTCAGCCGCGCGGCGAACTCCCCAACGGTCACTTCCAGCGGCTCGGGGCCAAGCTTTTCCACCCGCGCCGGCAACCCGTGGCCAGCCTCGATCTTGCCGAACTGGCGCTGGTCTTCGTAGCGCAGCACGCCGCGGTCGAGATTGAAAATGGCGTGCGTATGCCGTCCGGGCGTGCCGCCCAGCAGGAGCTTGCCGGTCATGCCGAGGTGCACTACCAGGAAGTGTCCGGCATCCAGTTCGATCACGATGAACTTGCCGCGCCTGTGCACGCCGCGAATCCGCCGGCCGGCCAGCATGGCGCTCATCTGGTCCGGGTCGCCGCCCAGGATCCGCGCGCAGGTGAACTCCGCCGAGACGATGCGCCTGCCCACAATCCGGGCGATCGAACGCACCACCGTTTCGACTTCGGGAAGCTCAGGCACGTTCCGGCACTTCGAGCAGGATGTCGTCGCCTTCCACCTGCACCGCGTAAACGGGAACCTTCTGGCCGGCGTCGAACGCATTGGCCCCGGTCCGGCAGTCCCATTCCCAGGCATGCCAGGGGCAGACCACGTAATGGCCGTGCAGCGCGCCCTGGCCCAGCGGTCCGCCGCGGTGCAGGCAGGTTCCGCCGATCGCGGAGACGCGCCCGTCCACATTGCAAAGAGCGTATTGATCGCTGCCTACCGTGACTTCGGTGACCGAATCGGCGGGCAGTTGTGAAAGACTGGCGACTTTGACGAATGACATGAGCTCAGACCATTTTACTCAACTGCTGCGCGGCAATCAGAACCGGATCCCACACGGTGGCGAAAGGCGGCGCATAGGCGAGATCCAACTGCTCCACATCCGCGACGCGCATGCCGCCGCTGAGCGCGGTGGCGATTACGTTGACGCGCCCCTCGACGCCATCCTCGCCCCACACGGTTCCGCCCAGCAGGCGGCGCGATCCGGCGTCGGCCACCAGTTCCACCGTGATGGGCTTGCCGTCGAAATAGCCGGCGCGGCTGTGCGCCGTAACGCGCGCCGAAATTGGCGAAAATCCCTCGCGCCCCGCCTGCTCCACGGATAGCCCGCTGAAACCTATGCCCAGGCCGAAGATTCGCAGGATGGCCGTGCCGGCCACGCCGCCCAGGCGTTCGCGCCGGCCCGCGGCATTGGCGCCCGCCACGCGTCCCATTTTGTTGGCGGTGGTTCCCAACGGAATGTATGCCGGCCGTCCCGTGACCAGGTGCAGGGCTTCGGCGCAATCGCCCGCGGCGTAGATGCCAGGCAGGTTGGTCTCCATGTGCTCGTCGACGCGCAGCGCGCCGGTGCGGCCGGCCTCCACTCCGGCCTCGGCGGCGATTTCCACATTCGGCCGCAGCCCCGTGGCCAGGACGACCAGCTCGCGGCCCGCCAGATCCGATATGCGAGCGTCCAATTGCAACTCCACCCGAAAGCGCTCCATCCGCTGGCGCACGGCAGCGGTCAACCCGGCGTCTCCCCGGCCCAGCACGTGCGGGCTCTGCTCGGCCACCGTGACCGCCAGGCCATTGCGCCGCAGCGCATCCGCCGTCTCCAGCCCGATATATCCCGCGCCCACTACCAGGGCGCTCTTCGGCCGCTTATCGCGCAGGTACGCTTTCAGGCGTTTGGCGTCGGTGAGCGTGTGCAGCGCGAAGACGTGCGGAAGATTGGCGCCGGAGAAGTCCGCGGTCCGCGGACGCGCGCCGGTGGCGATTACGAGTTTGTCGTAATGCACGCGCTCGCCGCCATCGAGCGCGACTTCGCGGCGGGGGTGCGAGATCGAAGCCACGCGGGCGCCCGTGCGTACCGTGATGCCGCGCTCTTTCTGGAAATAGTCCGCCGTGTAGACCGCGAGTTGATCGGTCCGCGGCACGCGCCCTTCCAGATAGTACGGCAGACCGCACGCGCCGTAGGATATGTCGGGACCCTTTTCGAGGACCACGATTTCCAGGGCTGGGTCGATGCGGC
>JBEKIM010000367.1:0-7030 GCA_050011755.1 Bryobacteraceae bacterium
CTGGCGGAAGGGCCCGCCGAGGAAGAAGAACTGGAAGACGCCACGCTGGCTTTGGAAGAAGAACTGGAGCCGGTACTTTAGCGTGGCGCGCGCTGCAGCGTGCAGCGGCGACCTTTAGTTCGCCGTGGGCGAGCTAGCGCTCGCCAAAGCGGGACTTAAAAGTCCCGCCGGCACGCTGAAGCGTGCGCCACGAGCACGAGCATTACGAAGACTTCTTGCTCGCGGGCGCAGCGGCTTTCTTTTCCTTGAGCAATGTCTCGATTTGTTCCCGGATGTGCTTTTCCTGGTCCTCGGCGAAGAATTTGTCGTCCCCGGAATACTGCGCGCGGATGGTCCCCTGCCGGTCGATGAACACCATCTGCGGCATGTACGTCCGGAATATCACGGACTGTTGCAGGAAGCCCAGCGCCGTATTCAGCTCATTGAAGCCCACCGGAAACGGAGGCTGAAAATTCTTGACGAAATCGGGCACATTCATTTTGCCCATGTCGTCCACTGCGCTCGCCAGCACCTGTAAACCGCGCGGGCCGTACTCCTTCTGCATGGTAGAAAGGTATCCGACCGTCTTTTGGCAATGCGGGCAGGTAGTCAGGATGAAGACCAGCGCGACCACTTTGCCTTTGTACTGGCTCACCTGCAGCGGCTGTCCATCTACCGTGCCGATCGCAAAATCAGGGGAAGGGCGGGGCACCTCCGCGGCATGGGCCATGGCCGCCAGCCAGATCCCAGCCAAGATACCGGGTAGTCGATGCTTCAGCATAATTTCTCAGTTTACCAGCAGGTTTTCGCCTAGTTGTGCCGCCGCAGCTTTTTCTTGATGTCCGGCCAGAACTCGGCCGCGAGATTGGTCACCGTATCGAAACCCATGCGCAGCGATCCCTGCACGAATCCCAGCCGAACCGTATCCAGCCGATCGGGATACCACAAGTTGGAAATGAAAGCCTCGCCGTATGCGCTGCCGACACGCCACGTGGAAAAGGTCTCGCCGCCCGAGTCCGTCCGGGTCGTGACAGTATCGCGCACCGCGTGCGCCATCCTGCGCCAAAGACCTTTGCGGTCCGAGCGGAAATAGCGTGGATCTTCGTGCAGCGTGGAGTCCAGGCCATAAGCCAGCACGCCATGAATGATGCCGCCGGCCTCCGTGGAGGCCACCCGCCGGCCATATGCCGCCCAGCCGTATCCCCACTCCTTGGGAGCATTCAGTTCCTGGAGCAGCCCGGCGTAGGCAAGCGTCCCACCCAGCGCCCAGGGGCCCCAGAGGCCCCGCGCATGGTAGCGCAGCTTATCGATGGGTGGCGGCGCGGCTTGAAGCGTCATGCGGTATACGGCCGTTTGCCGGTTGCTGTTGGTGACCGCCAGCAGGTAAGATCCCGAGGCCCAGCCGTCGGGCAGGCTCGCCGCCGCGCTCTGGTTGGTGAAGGCCACCAGGACCAGCGGCGCGCTTTCGAATGCCACCGTGGGCGCGATCCCGGCGGGGCTGAAGTTGGAGCCGGTCAGGTTCACGCGATTGGCGGAATAATCTACCGTGGCGCTCACGATGGCCGGCGCGTCGTCGATTGCGGCGGACAAAGAGGGAACTGCCGCCAGGGCCAGACAAGCGAATAATGGATGGGCAATTCTCAGATGCGGCGATCCAACGCGGAGGATGTAACGGAACGTTAATAATATCACCAAGCGCGAAAGTTTTTGTAAGGATGCCCGGGCCGCGCGGACTATACCAGCGAAACATATGATCCAAGTTCAAAATCTCGCGAAGAGTTTCGAGCGGCGGCCGGCGGTGCGCGGCCTTTCGTTTACCGCCCGGGATGGCGCCATCACCGGCCTGCTGGGCGCGAACGGCGCGGGCAAGACCACCACCCTGCGCATCCTCTGCGGAATGCTACAACCGGACTCCGGTTCCGTCACCATAGACGATGCCGCCGAGCCGGACGATCCTCTGGAACGCCAGCGGCGCCTGGGTGCGCTGCTCGACCACATCGGCATCTATCCGCGGCTCACCGTGCGCGAGAACCTGGCGTACTTCGGCATGTTGCGCGGCATGCCGCCCGCGATCCTGGACGAACGGGTGAGCCAGGTGCTGGCCGCGCTCGGCCTGGATGCCATCGCGGACCGCCGGACAGCCGGCTTTTCCCAAGGCGAGCGCATGAAGACCGCGCTCGGCCGCGCCATCCTGCACGCGCCGAAGAATCTGCTGCTCGACGAACCCACCAACGGCTTGGACGTCCCCACGGTGCGCGCGCTGCGGGATCTGCTGCGGCGCCGGCGCGACGCGGGCGCGTGCGTGGTCTTCTCCAGCCACGTGCTCGAAGAAGTGCGCGCGCTATGCGACCACGTCGTGATCGTCGACCATGGCCGCCTGGCGGCGCAGGGATCGCCCGACGAACTGTGCCGGCAAACCGGCAGCGCGTCCCTGGAGGACGCTTTCGTGAAATTGACTTGCACCGAGGAGCCTGCCGTATGCTGAAGCCAGTCCTGGTAGTCGCACGCAAGGAAGCCGTCGATAGCCTGCGCGATACGCGCTCTGTGATCTCGTCGCTGATGTACGCCCTGATGGGTCCCGCCGTAATCTTCATGGTCTCGATGGCGGTGCATGCGGATGCCGTGCTGATCGGGATGATGTCGGTGTTCACGCTGGTGGCGGCGTTCGTGGGCGGCATGAACGTGGCCATGGATACCATTGCGGGCGAGCGGGAGCGCCAGTCGCTGCTGCCGTTGCTGATGAACCCGGTGCGCCGGCGCGAGATCGTGCTGGGAAAATGGCTGGCGGTCGGGCTGTTTTCGATGGCCGGCCTGATTCTGAATCTGGCGGGCTTCGCGATGGTGTTTGCGCGCGCGGGAATTCATCTGCCCTGGCTCGCTGTGACCGCAGGAATCCTGCCGCTGGCGCTGCTGGCGGCCTCGCTGCAGTTGCTGATTTCGACGGTGTGCCGAGCGGCCAAGGAAGCGCAGACGTACCTCTCGATGCTGGTTTTCCTGCCCATGGGGCTGGGCATGTTTCAGGTGTTTTTTCCGGCGGCGGCGCGCGGATGGTTCGCGTTTCTGCCGGTTTTGGGGCAACAGTTGCAGCTCGAATGCTGGCTGAAGAATGGCGCGCTTTCGTTGGGCCAGGCTGCCGCGCTGGGATGCTTCACCACGGCCGCCGCCCTTCTGGTATTGGAAGTTGCCGCGAACAGGTTGCATCGTGATGAAATCGTCTACGGAAGCTGACGCCGCTTTGGCGGACGCCACGCTCTTCACCACCTTGGACCGTGCAACACAGGAGCGGGAGTTCGACCGGCTGCTGGCCGCCAACGGGCCCGCGCTGGCGCGGCTGGCGGCCAGCTATACCAATACGGCCAGCGACCGCGACGACCTGCTGCAGGAGATCGCCCTGGCGCTCTGGCAAGCCTTGCGCACGTTTCGCGGCGAATGCTCGCCGCGCACGTTTCTGTTCCGCATCGCGCACAATCGCGCCATCGCTTATCTGGCGCGCAGCCGGGCGCGCTGGCCGGCGGCGGAGGCGGACGCGCACGAGGTCCGCGATACGGCACCCGATCCGGAATCCGGCCTGGCGCGAGAACAAAGCGCCGCGCGCCTGCGCCGGGCGATTCACGGCTTGCCGCTCGGTTACCGGCAAGCGATCATGCTGGCGCTCGAAGACATGGATTATGGGGAAATCGCAGAAGTGCTGGGCATTTCGGAGAGCAACGTGGGCGCGCGGCTGACCCGCGCCCGGCAACTGTTGCGCGAATCCCTGGAGAAACGCAAATGAGTCTCGATACAGAGCTGGAAACCTGGCGCCGCGAATGGCAATCGGAGAGCGCCGTCCCCGCGGATTTGCGCCGCCGGGTGGAGCGCCAATCGCGCTGGCTGAAGATCGGGCTGGCGGGCGACATCCTGGTGACGGTGACGATGGGGGGCGGAGTCGTGGCGGCGGCGACGGTTTTGCCGCGGGCCGGCATGCTGCTGC
The DNA here is from genome assembly GCA_050011755.1 of Bryobacteraceae bacterium. Classification (GTDB taxonomy): domain Bacteria; phylum Acidobacteriota; class Terriglobia; order Bryobacterales; family Bryobacteraceae; genus Bog-159. The sequence goes on from JBEKIM010000367.1 coordinate 3,950, forward strand.
TGGTGGCGGCTACCTGGTCGTTCATCGCCATCGCCTGGGCCTTCCGGCTGACGATTACGCGTGGCCTCTGGTCTCCCAAGGCGATCGGAACGGCGGAGTTCGTGGATCTGGCGGTGCGGCGATGCCGCGCCCAGTTGAAGGCCACGACGTTCGGCGCCATCCTCTTTGTCGGCGAGATCGCATTCTGCTTGGGATGGATCTATCGCTACTCCACGGTGCGCACGCCGGCCGTGGATTGGTTTGTCATTGGGGTGATTTCGGTGGGGTTTTTTGTCTTTCTGGGATGGTACCGGCGGAAGAAGCGGGCGGAGTTGGCTTGGTTGTTGGCTTATGCGACTACTACCACGTGAATTTCGCCGGGGCCGTGGACTCCGCGCACCAAGATCTGCTCGATATCGGCGGTGCGGCTGGGCCCGGTGATCAGCACCATGGAACTGGTCTGGGCGGCGGGATCGGGCAGGATGGTAAACAGCTCATCGAGGCCCGATAGCAGGCGCTCCTTCGGCAGCACGGCTATGTGTACCGGCGGCAGCAGCGAAATCAGGCGCGCCTCCGCCGGGCCGGCCAGCATGACCAGCGTGCCCGTATCCGCCAGGGCGTAGTCCGCGCTGGTGATGCCGATGTCCGCCGTGGCGCAGAGCGCGCGCAATTCGGCCGCATCCGTGAAGCCGGATCGCACTTGGGGCAAGTCCGCGATGCCGCATTCCCGCAAGTACGGCGCGTTCGATGCCACCGCCGTTTTGCCGTCGAGCAGCGCGGCTACATACGCCCGCGCATCGGCGCAAGTGGCCGCGCGCGCCGTTTTGCCCGCCAACGCTTCCACCGCGCGCAGCATGCCCGCGATACGCGCTTCCATATCCACCTGGGGCAAGTGCAGACGCACCGGCGGCGGTTCCGCAATCGCCTGACCCGGGCCGCGCCCCAGCGCCGCGCGCACTTTGCCCAGGATCGCCTCGCGGGACATCAGCGCCGCCTCCACAATTCGCGGAAGCTGCGGGCAGGCGCGGGCGGCAAATCGCGCTGGCTCAACCAGGCGCGCACCGGCGGCAGGTTCATCAAAGCGGGCGCGCTGCGCAGCCACTTGCCATCCTCCGAGGGCGCCACACCCGCGGCCACCTTCGCGGCCATTTCGTAAATGCGCGGGTGGCACATGACCCACGCCCACATCTTGAACGCCAGGCGCTCCAGACGGTTCGTGCCGCCGCGCTGCTCCGCCTGCTTCACCTCCGCGCGCAGATCGAGCAGCACCTTCGGGATGTCGATCTTCACCGGGCAGACTTCCGCGCACGCCCCGCACAAACTGGAGGCGAACGGCAGGCTCGGCTCATGCTGGATGCCCATGAACTGCGGCGTGATGATGGCGCCTATGGGCCCCGAGTAGACCCAGGGAAAGCTATGCCCGCCGATCTTGCGATACACGGGGCAATGATTCAGGCAGGCGCCGCAGCGGATGCAATAGAGCGACTCGCGCTTCCCGGCATCGGCCAGCAGCTTGGTGCGGCCGTTATCGAGCAGCACGACGTAGAACTCATCCGGCCCGTCGATCTCGCCTGCGCGGCGCGGCCCCGATAGGAACGACGTATAAACCGTCAGCGCCTGCCCGGTGGCGCTGCGACCCAGCAGCTTCAGAAATACGGCAAGATCCTGCGCGCGCGGAATCAGCTTCTCGATTCCGGCCACGGCGATGTGGATCCTGGGCGCGGAAGTGGTCAGCCGCGCGTTGCCCTCGTTTTCGACGATGAGAACCGCGCCGGAATCCGCCACCAGGAAATTGGCGCCGCTGATACCGATGTCGGCCGCCAGGAATTTCTGGCGCAGCACGGCGCGCGCGATCAGCGTCTGCTTCTCCACCACGGTCTCGTTGGGCACGCCGAGGGTGCGCGCGAAGAGATCGCCGACGTCGTAGCGCGTGAGGTGCAGGGCCGGCGCGACGATGTGATAGGGGCGCTGGTGCGCGAGCTGCAGGATGTACTCGCCCAGATCGGTCTCCACCGATTCCAGTTGGTGATGCTCGAGCCGCTCGTTGAGATCGACCTCCTCGGTGGTCATGGATTTCGATTTCACGATCAGTTGCGCGGCGCGGGCCTTGGCCAGGCCGAGCACGAAATCGGCAACCTCGGTGGCGTCCTGGCAATAGACCACATGGCCGCCGTGCGCCGTTACGTTGGCCTCGAACTGTTCGAGGTAATGATCCAGGTGGTCGAGGGTGTGGCGCTTGAGGGCATTGGCCTGGGTGCGCAGTTCCTGGTAATCGGGCAGCGCGGCGGCGGCTACGGCATGCTTGCGATGATCGATCAGGCGGGCGGTGGCCCGATAAATGGCCAGTTGCAGATTGGCATCCGCCAGCGTGTTGTGGACCTTCTCGTCGAATGCGGCGGACATATTTTCGCCGGCGATCTAGCGGCTCGCCAGCACCTCCGCCAGGTGCATGGTGCGGACCGGCATGGCGGCGCGCGAGAGAGCGCCCTGGATCTGCATGAGGCAACTGGAATCCAAGCTGACTACGGTTTTCGCGCCGGTGCGCAGGATGGAATCGATCTTGGTGCGCGCCATGCCGCCTGAGATTTCGGGCAGTTTCACCGAGAAGGTGCCGCCGAAGCCGCAGCATTCCTCGGGCGCATCCATTTCGCGCAGTTCCAGTCCGCGGACGTGGGCGAGCAGACGGCGGGGGCCGTCCTTGATGCCGAATTCGCGCAGGGCGTGGCAACTGTCGTGATAGGTGACGACGTCCGCGAGGCGCGCGCCGACGTCTTCCACGCCGGCCACTTCGAGCACGAACTTCGAGAATTCCCAGACGCGCGGCGCGAGCGCCTCGGCGGCGTGCAGGGCTGCGGGATCGCCGGGAAACAGCTCGTGGAAATGGTGGGCGATCATGGAGGTACACGATCCGGAAGGCACGACCACGTATTCGGCATCGCGGAAGACTTTGAGGAAATGGCGGGCAACCTGGCAGGCTTCCTGGCGATATCCGGTGTTGAAGGCGGGCTGGCCGCAGCAGGTCTGATCCTGGGGAAAGTCGACGGCGTAGCCGAGGCGGTCGAGCACGTCGGCCATTGCCAGGCCGACCGCGGGGAAGAGTTG
>JBEKIM010000368.1:0-7015 GCA_050011755.1 Bryobacteraceae bacterium
TTATCGGCGGCCAACATCGGGTTTTGATTTTAGGCGTGGAGCTAAGAAAAAGCATATTTGGCCGCCGATAAACGCCGATGAACGCCGATAGGACAAGCAAAGAGACTTCTAAGGGGAGAGCTAAGAAGTAAGTGGGGTGGCACAGGCCGAGCTGTGCCACTCGAACCAGGGTTACTGTGACAGACGGACGCTGATCTGCCTGGCGATGGTGTCGAACGCCATGGCCAACTGGGTGGCGTCCGGCGCGTTGATGTTCAGCCCTTGCGGCTGGCCCAGCTGTTGGGTGTAGAATGTCGCGCCGGCCCCGGTCTGTCCGGCCAAATTTGGATCGTTGGCCATCTTCATTAGAAGCAAGGGGTCCGGGTACTGGTCCACCGCGCCATCGCCGGACAGGCCGATGGTATAGATATAAGGTTTCAATGTAGCGTTGGTGCGAATCGCGGTCGCCTGATTATCGGCGGCATTGATGGCGGCATAGACGGCGCCTTGCGCATCGGTGACATCGTTGAGATTGGCGGCCTGGCCATAAGCCGAACTGGCAACGGTGTAGTTACCGGTGGTGGAGTTGCCGAAGTAGTCGGATGAAGGAAGCTGGCTAATGTCCTGTGAAACGTTTCCTTCATTGGAATAAAAGTGGCAGCCGCTGCCGGTTGGAATGGGAACATCGTCCGGGGTGCCGAGGGTTGGTTCGGTCGCGACGGAGAGGCCGAGCGAGCCTCCGGGAAACATGTTGCCGCCGACGGTGCCGCCGGCGAAAACTCCGGGGCCGGTGGGATTGCAACCATGATCGCCGTTCTTCACGAGGCCATCGGCCGAGAAGTCGGCGGTAATGCCGGTGGGCAATCCATCGGTCATGAGCATCACTACGTTTTCGCGGGTGGTGCTGTTGACGGCCTGGATTTGACCGTATGCGGCGTTCAACGCCTCCGCCGTGCTGGTGCTGCCTTCGCAGGTGATCGAAGAAATCAGCGATGCGATGGTGTTGCCGTTGCCGTCCGGGGTGGTAAAGGTGGTGGTAGGCGGATAGACGTATGTGCTACCGCTGAATACCACCAAACCGATTTCGTCGCGGCCCGGGGCGAAGTGGTTCAGGAACGCCTGGGCGTCGGTAATCATGATCGAGCAGGCCGACAGGCCGGTACCCGCGACAATCTGATTCATGGAGTTGGAGCGGTCGAGCACCAGCATCATCATGACGTCTCTGCGGCCCGCCTGGCCGCTGACATTGATCGTGGAGGATTGGTGATTAAAGACGCGAAGGAAGTATAGCGGCGCCTGCACTGTCGCGGTGACGGTAACCGTCCGGTAGTTGACCGTGCTGGTCGAGTCCACGGAAACAGTGGCGCTGGCGCCGCTGGAGTTCCAATATCCGCTGGGGAAATTGGCGCTGAAGAATTCCTGGGCGACGGTGGAGGCGTTGGAGGTCTGGATTGCGGAATTCGCCCCAATGCTGAGGGCGCGGGCGCCGGCGAGCGCCGCGGAATCGGCGGCGGCGGATAGCTTCGATCGAATCAGATAGAGAGTCCCGACGTCGAATCCCAACCCGATCAGCGGCAGCGTAACGGTCAGGGTGAGGGTAGTTAAGATGATGGCTACGCCCCTGGAACGCTTTTGGGAGTTGTTGGCAGTTGGCATGAAAGTATCTCCGTGCGTCCTAAAATATGGCGCGGTTGAACGCGCCCAGGTGCGTGATGAATCCAACCACGCCCAGATCGTTGAATGAGAAATCGCCCTCTGTCATGTACGCCAGGCCGCCCGGAACGAGGGTGATTACGGAGGAGACATTGTCGGCGCGCGCCGAGGTATCCGTCGTGTAATTGTTCACGGCTCCGGAACTGGAGATGGAAGCGGGGGTGCCGAACGGACTGGTGTAAAGAGTATTGTTGCCGATCACGATCCGGGCCACGACCACTACATGTCCCGAGTTCGTGCAGCCGCAGGAGGAATTCAGATTTTCGAAGATGGACAAGACCAAGACGCCGTTGCCGGTGGTGCTACCGGTGACGTTGCCGCTGTTGGCCTGCAGGCTCAAGCCATTCGCCAGGTCGTTGACGATGAGGTTCTGATTCGTCTGCTGCGAGAAATCGACGCCCTTAGCCATCATGTGGCCGATGTCGCGGGTGAGCTGGTTGACCTGAAAGTTGCGGGCTACGGCGATACCCAGGGTGATCATGCCGAGTATGACGGGCACGAAGAAAAAGGAAGCGACCAGCACGAACTCGATATACGAATTGCCTTTTTGGTTGCGCTTGCGGCACATAGTTTGCACTCCTCTATTGGACAGGCCAATCATACTTATGGGCAGGTGGGGGGGTTGGGATTGGCTACCGAGGGGCAGCCGGCCAGCGGGCAGGCCTCCAAAACATCCGACGAACTGGCGGTGATGCCGATGGGGCTGCCGCTTTTGAGAATCCCGACGGGGGTGTAGTGGTAGTTCGCGATGGACACCTGCACCACGTCGCCGGGATTGCCGGTACTCGCCGCGCCCGTAACCGCGTTGTAGTAGTTGATGGCGATCTTGCACGCGCCGCTAGAGCCGTTCAACATGCCCATGGAGTTCTGTTGCACGACCTGCACGATGGAATCGTTCATATAGGTCTGGCCCGAGGCCACGCGATCGGTGACGGCGAAACGTACGCCTGCCTGCACCGCGGACTGCAAGGTCGTCTTGGTGAACAGGGCCAGCGATAAATCGACGACCAAGAACAACAGCCCGAAGAGAAGCAATAAAATGGCGGTAGCCTCAAGCATGGCCGCGCCCCGCTGTGCTTCTTTGCTCCGCTGGCTTCGAATGGTTCGCATAAGCATCCAATTCCTTTCGTCTGACTGAGTTTACCCGGATCTTTTGACAAATGTAAATGACAGTTTGGGCACATAAGTCCCACAAGGCACCCTCTGTATCCAAAGATGAGAAGTACGGCACCCACCGCCGTTATTACGGCGGCGATAACTAAGGTTAGCGGGAGGGCGACATCGACCGGCGGGGAAGGGGAAGGGGGAAGCCGGGGCAAGAGAAGACAGGGCGGCACTTAGTTAGCGCCAGTTAGACGTAACTACGGCGCGTGGCCGGCAGGTCCCAGGGGATATAAGTACCGTTAGTACTCTGCGAACATCAAGGGAGCGTACGCGGGACGGTCAAATGGAAAAAGTCAGCGGGAACAGCACATCTGGGTGGAGAGCAGCCGGCTGGTGGCGAAGAAGTTTTCGTGGGAGAGTTGCTTATAAATAGAACCGGCGACGCCGGCGGCGATGGGACCGTTGATGCGGAATCCACCGGTGAGCAACACGACGACGACCAGTTGATTACGCTCCACGTCGTTGAAGGAGCCGAACCAGCCGAGGTGATTGAGCGCGCGGGAATCGTGGCAGGTTCCGGTTTTGCCCAGGATGGGTTCGGTCTGATCGTAGCCGGCGCGGTGGGCGGTACCGAAGTCCACGGCGCCGCGCATCCCGATTTTTACGTCGGCTATCCAGTTGGCGATATCCAGATGCCGCTTGACGTGCGGCACGAAATGGTCGATATCGTCCTGGCTCCTGGGATATTGAAGATGGTAGAGCGTGCCTCCGTTGGCGATTGCCGAAACCAGGGCGGCCAGTTCCAGAGGAGTCAACTCGATGCCTTCGCCGTAAGCGGTCATCATCCCGACGCTGCCGTGCCCCGGCGGAGCATCGGGCAACGCGCCGGAGCGCTCTCCGGGGATCTCCCACCCGGCTTTCTCACCGAGGCCGAACAGGCGGGCGTAGTGTACCACCCGCTCGTAGCCCAGGCGATCGCCGAGGATTTTGAAAAAAGGATTATTGGAATGCGCCAGGGCGTTGCTGAGATCGAGGCTGGTGCGGCGCGTAAGATGCACCGGCGTGTCGCGTTCGATGAGGCCTTCATTCAGGGCGGCGAAGGCCGTGACCAGCTTGATGGTGGAGCAAGGAGTAAATCCGCTATCGAGCGCGGTTTTCTGATTGACGATGGTGAGCACGCGGCCGGTTTGGGGATTCACCACGACCACGGTGCCGTTGTAGGGGCCGAGGGCATCGACTGCCGCGCGGCGGACTTCGAGATCGTCGCCATCGACGTTATCGCCGGCGGTGGGATCGAAAACGGTCTTCAAATAGCGGGGCTGGGGGGCTGATGCGAAAGACCGTGGCTTCGGTTTCGTTTTCGCGATGGCGGTTTTACTAGCGGGCTGGGGCTTGGATTTGACGCTCGGGTGCGGTTTGTGTTTCTTGGCGGTGCGCACCGCGAAGGTACACGGAGGCAGCAGGCACAGCAACACGAATAATGTCAGGCCGCGCAGCATTTTTCTTTTGAGCGTAGAGCGCTATTATCAACCATCGGTACTAGCCAGGTCAAGCTGTATGGCCGATTTGGACTTGACCGGGCGCCAGAGGGGCGCCGGCATCCTGGGCATCGACCACCGCAACCGCGGCAATATTCACGATATCGTGAACCTGGGCGCCGCGTTGCAGGACGTGCACCGGGCGCGACAGCCCCATCAGGATGGGGCCGATCGGTTCGGCCCCGGCAATGCGACCCAGCAGTTTGTAGGCGATGTTGCCGGCTTCCAGGTTGGGGAAGATCAGGACATTGGCGCCGCCCTTCAAGGTGCTGAAGGGGAAGAGTTCCTCGATCATCTCGGGCACCACGGCCGTATCGGCCTGCATCTCGCCGTCCACCATCAGCGCGGGCTCGCGCTGGCGCACCAGCTCCACGGCTCTGCGCACCTTTTCGGCCAGGGGATGCCGGGAACTGCCGAAGTTCGAGAATGAGAGCATGGCCACGCGGGGTTCCACGTCGAAGCGGCGGGCCATTTCGGCGGTATTTACGGCAATCTCCGCCAGATCCTCGGCGGTGGGTTCGATGTTCACGGTGGCGTCGGCCAGGAAATAAATATCGCGTTTCGGAGTGATCATGACGTAAACGCCGGAAACGCGGCGCATGCCATGGCGCACCTCGATGACTTGCAGGGCCGGCCGGATCATATCGGGATAGTGCTGGGTGAGGCCGCCGACCATGGCATCGGCATCGCCCAGACGCACCATCATGGCGCCGAAGACATTGCGGGCGAGAATCAATTCGCCGGCTTCGCGGCGGGTGACGCCTTTGCGCTGGCGAAGGCTGTACATCTCCTCGGCATAGGCCGGCAGGCGACCGGACTTGGAAGGGTCTACGATGCGCAGACCGTCGAGTCGCAGATGCAACTCGTCCATGGCCGCGCGGATGCGGGCTTCGTCGCCGAGCAGGATGGGCCGGGCGATGTTTTCGTCCATGAGGATCTGGCAGGCGCGCAGGATTTTAGGCTCTTCACCTTCGGGGAAGACGACGCGCTTGGGCTGCCGCTGGGCTTTGTGGATCATCACGCGCATGACTTCGTGGGCCTTGCCCAGGCGGCGCTCCAACTGCTCGCGGTATTCGTGAATATCGATAGGCGCTTGCGCCACCCCGGTCTCCATGGCGGCTTGCGCGACGGCGGCGGCTTCCCAGGTCAACACGCGCGTATCGAAGGGCTTGGGGATGATGTACTGGCGGCCGAATTCCAGGCGGTCGACGCCGTAGGCGCGGCGCACGTTGTCCGGCACGTCCTCGCGTGCCAGCGCGGCCAGCGCGCGCGTGGCGGCCAGCTTCATCTCGTCGTTGACCATGGTGGCGCGCACATCCAGCGCGCCGCGGAAAATGAAGGGAAAGCCCAGGACGTTATTGACCTGGTTGGGATAGTCGGAGCGGCCGGTGGCCACAATGGCGTCGGGCCGGGTGGCGACGGCTACGTCATACGGAATCTCCGGATCGGGATTGGCCAGCGCAAAAATGATAGGATCGTGGGCCATCGTCAGCAGCATTTCCGGGGTGACGCAATTGCCGGAGGAGAGGCCGAAGAATACGTCCGCTCCTACAAAAGCGTCGGCCAGGGTGCGCGCCCCGGTTTCCGCGGCGAAGCGTTCCTTGTAGGAATTCATGCCCTCCTTGCGGCCCTTGTAGACGACCCCCTTGGTATCGCACATGAGGATGTTTTCGGTGCGGACGCCGAGGTTCACATAATGCTGGGCGCAGGAGAGGCCGCTGGCGCCGGCGCCGTTGAAAACGACGCGCACTTTGTCGATCGGCTTGCCGACCAGATCCAGGGCGTTGAGCAGGGCGGCGCCGGAGATGATCGCGGTGCCATGCTGATCGTCGTGGAAGACGGGGATGCGCATGGTGCGCCGGCATTCTTCTTCGATGTAGAAGCATTCCGGGGCCTTGATATCTTCCAGATTGATGCCGCCGAAGGTGGGTTCGAGCATCTGGCAGGCACGCACGATCTCGTCGGCATTGGTGGTGGCGAGTTCGATATCGAAAACGTCGATATCGGCAAAGCGTTTGAACAGCACACCCTTGCCTTCCATCACCGGCTTACCGGCGGCGGGGCCGATGTTGCCGAGTCCCAGGACGGCGGTTCCATTGGTCACCACGGCAACCAGATTTCCTTTGCCGGTGTATTTGTAAACGAGGCTGGGATCGCGGGCGATTTCGAGGCAGGGGACCGCGACACCCGGGGTGTAGGCCAGGCTCAGATCGCGTTGGGTGAGGCAAGGCTTGGTGGGGACGACCGCCAGTTTTCCGGCGGGCGCGGAGGAGTGGTAGTCGAGAGCGTCTTGGGGATCGATGGTCATGCGCGACTCCTTAGATCACAGGCATATTATAGTTGCTTATCCGGAAGTACGATATAGCCCGGGGGAGCGGGACTTAAAAGTCCCGCCGGCACGCTGAAGCGTGCGCCACTGGCACGGTTGAATCAGATTTCGTTTTTGTTATACAAATAGAAGGGGCATTTGAATGTTTGCGCCTAGTCCTGTCACGCTCTTCCAACGTTATGGCGCGGCGATTGCCGCGGTAAAGCACACGCAGAGGGTGCTTCCGCACGGCGCCGCCAACCTGCCCGGCGGCCCCAGTGACAAGCACCAGCGGCTGCTGGCGCTGTGGGATGCGTATAAAACCGTGAAGTCCGAAGACATGCGGGAGCGCACGGTGGCGTGCAGCCAACTG
>JBEKIM010000369.1:0-7008 GCA_050011755.1 Bryobacteraceae bacterium
CATCCTTGGTGAGTCCGGTCACCCGCACATAGTTCAGCAAGGTGGCGCCCAGTTCATCGGCCGTTTCGGCCATATTGATGAGCAGCCGTGCATCGTCAAATTGCCCATCGAAGTAAATCACGCCGCCGCGCAATCCTTCGGTCCGGATGGTGGGCAAGCGGGCGAGAGTCTCTTCTTTGGAGAGGATGCGGGACGCGCCGAAGCCGTACTTCCCGGCCAGCAGATTGTAAACTTTCAGTCCGATGCCATAGAAGGGCGCTTCCCACCAGTCGTAGTTGGGCACCACGAAGGCGCGGTCGTGGACCAGGTGCGGCGCGTTGCCGAGCAACAGCCCACGCTCCCTGAGAGCCTCCATTACCAGCGAGATATTGCCCTGTTCGAGATAGCGGACACCACCATGTACGAGCTTCGTGCTGCGGCTGGATGTCCCTTTGCCGAAGTCATGCTGTTCGAGCAAAAGCACGCTGTAGCCGCGCGCGGCGGCATCGATGGCTACCCCAATCCCGGTGGCGCCGCCGCCCACGACCAGCATGTCCCAGGGTTCTTTGTGCGCGTGAAGGCGGGCGTACATTTCAGCTCGGTGCATGGGCCGCTCCCAGCCGACAGTATAGCGTTGGCTGAGCGCGTCGCGGCACGCGGCAGAATCGCGCTACAGTGGATCGAGAGGAAACATCAATGATCTCCCGCTTGCGCATTGCATTCCCGGCCGTGTTGCTGCTGGCCGTAACGGCCGTTGCAGCCGAAGACGTCAAACCAGAGGCCATTCTGGACAAGTACATCGAAGTGACCGGCGGACGCGGCGCCTATGAGAAGGTGAAAACCGAGATCACCACCGGCACCATGGAAATCACCAACATTGGCCTTACCGGAACCCTCACGGTCTACCAGGCTGCTCCCGACAAGTCCTATACGGCGATCGAGTTCGCGGGAGGCGTCGGCAAAGCCGAAGAGGGCTCCGACGGGCACGTGGCATGGGCGCTCAACGGCATGCAAGGCGCGCGGATCAAAGAGGGCGACGAACGGGCTGCTTCGCTGCGCCGCGACGCGCTGAATGCCGACGTGCGCTGGCGTGACTTTTACAAGAAAGTTGAATTGGCCGGCAGCGAGGACGTAGGCGGCAAGGCCTGCTATAAGGTAGTCCTCACACCCAATGATGGCCCGGCGGAGACTCGCTACTACGATAAGAGCTCCAACTTGCTCGTGAAAGTGATCTTGCCGCTCACTACTCCGGATGGCGCGGTGACCGCAGAGGTGCTTCTCACCGATTATCGGGCCGAGGACGGGATTACGATGCCGCATAGCATCTCGCAAAAGGTGCCGGGCGCGGACATCGCGGTGAAAATCGACACCGTCAAACACAATCCGGAAATTCCGGCGAGCCGCTTCGATCCGCCCGCGGAAATCAAGGCGCTCATGACGGATAAAAAGACCGAAAAGAAGTAGCTATTACCCGCAGCCGCCCTAGAGTTAAGCAACGGTGAGCTGCGACTGGCTTTCCGGCAGCAATGCGCCCTTTTCCAGATGGCGTATCTTGGTGGCGAATTGCGCGGCGTGTGGATCGTGCGTCACCATCACAACGGTCTTGCCGTATTCGGCATTGAGCTTCGAGAGCAGCGTCAGGATTTCCTGCGCGGAGGCCGCGTCCAGATTGCCCGTGGGCTCGTCGGCGAGGATCAGGTCCGGGTCGGTGACAATCGCGCGGGCAATGGCGACACGCTGCTCCTGGCCGCCGGAGAGCTGCCGCGGCAAGTGGCTCAGCCGGTCGCCCAGGCCCACCAGGCGCAACGCGGTTGATGCGTGATCCATACGCTCCTTTTTGCTCAGATTGGTCAGCTTGAGCGGGAGCTCCACATTTTCGATGGCGGTAAGCACCGGAATCAAATTGAACGATTGAAAGATGAACCCGACGCGCTCGTTGCGCCAGCGCGCGATGGCGCGGTCGCTGAGCGCGCGCAGGTCCTGGCCCAGCACGCGGATCTCGCCGCCGGTAGGGCGGTCCATGGCCGCGATCAGGTGCAGGAGCGTGGATTTGCCGGAACCGGAGGGGCCCATGAGGGCCACAAATTCGCCGGCTGCGATCGAGATATCCACGTCCTTCAGGGCGTTGACGTGAAATTCGTCGCGCACATATTCCTTGGTGAGACCGCGGGTTTCGATGACTGCGTCAGGCATGTTCGTCCATCCTTTCCAGATTGCCGGATGAAGCCGGCATCAGCGCGCTAGAGCATGGGTCCAGGGCGTACTTTTTGTCCATCCTTCAAATCGGCCGGCGGGTCCACGATAACGTCTTCGCCACCAATTAGCGCTCGCGCGTTACGCCGCACAGCTTTGCCATCCACCACGACGAACACGGCGCGATCGCGCACGGCCGCGGCGGGCACATCGATGCGCGGCTTCGCCCGATTCGCGAGCTTGCCGCTGGAGTCGACGCTCGACACGAACGCCACGCTGGCATTCATTTCGGGCCGCAGATAGGCATCCGGTTTTTCGATTCTCACTCTTACCTGCACGGTGGCCTTCTGGCGGTTGGCCTCGGGCGCGATCTCCTCGATGTAACCTTTGTACTTGCGGTCGGGGTACGCATCGGTGGTGACGATGGCCGGCTGGCGCGGTCCCAGTTTCGCGAAATCGTTCTGGCTGATATCCAGCTCGACCTGCAGATCGTCGAGATCGGCCAGCGATACCACGTATCCCTTGGCGCCTTTGTCGCCCACGAAGCCGGTAGTCACGAACTCGCCTTTCTCCACGTTGCGTTCGAGGATGGTGCCGGAGATGGGCGCGCGAATGACGGTGTTGTCGAGCTGTGTCTGGGCGTAATCGACCGTGCCTTGCGCCTGCCGGACCTGGGCGCGCATGGCATCGATCTCCTCATGGCGCGGTCCGATACGTACCAACTCGTAAGCCTTATCCAGCGATGCGGAGCTAGCGGCCGACGCATCGTATTTGGCCTGCGCATCGTCCAACGCCTGTTTCGAAAGGACACCCTCGCCGGCCAGCGAACGTGTGCGGTCGAGCGTGACGCGCGCGTTTTCCTGGTTGGCGCGCGACTGTGCCAGATCGGCATGGGCCCTGGCGATTTCTTCCGGACGTGAGCCATCTTCCAACTCGGCCAGGTGCGCTTTCAAATTGTTTAGCTGGCCCTGCGCTTCGAGCAGGTGGGCGCGGTATTCGTCGTCTTCCAGGCGTACCAGCTCCTGACCTTCCCTGACCTTATCGCCCTTGTCCACGCCGATCCAGGCCACCTTGCCGACCACCTTGGCCGCCAGCTCGATCTTGTGGGCCGCGACGATATAGCCGGTGGCGTTGAGGATCGAGGCATCGCCGGGGGCCGCGCCGGACACGCGGACGCGCGCCACTTTCACTTCGGGCGCGGCGTTCAGGCGGGCATAGACGAAGGTGCCCGCGCCGAGCAGCAGGCACAACAATATGGCCGGCACGATCCAGCGGGGCGATTTGGCCGGCCGCTTGGCCGCCCGATCGATCTGCAAATGCTTCAGTTCGGCATCCATGAGGGTTCATCCTTCCCGTAGCGCAACCAGGATCTCCTGGCGTGCCGCCGAGCGCGCCGGAAGCAGGCCTCCCACCGCGCCCAGGATCAGCGCGAAGAGCACACCGGGCAACATGACCGCCGGCGTCACCTGGAAATTGAAAGCAATCTCGCTAAACGTGGTGAAGTTTCCCACGCCGGTGGTCATGCCGTTCAGAGGCAAGGCCAAAAGGCATCCGGCCAGGCCGCCGGCCGCCGCCAGCAGCAGCGACTCGAAGAAGAAACTCGTCAGAATGGAGAAGCGCGAGAAGCCCAGCACGCGCAGCGTCCCAATCTCCATGGCGCGCCGGGAGACGGCCGCGAACATGGTGTTCATGGCGGCGAAGCTGCTTCCCACGGCCATAATGATCGACACGAAAGTCCCCAGAATCTGGAGCGGCGCCCCCGCGTTGGTCTGATTGTCGTAGTAAGTCTGTTCAGGGATGGCGGCGACGTTCAGCCGGCGATCGTCGTTTAGTGAATTGACCAGCGCCGGAACCGCGGCGGCATCCACGGCGCGCAGCAGCACGGAGCTGGCGGTATCCTGCCGGTTGAAATCGGAAGCGATCTGGTTCAGATCGCCCCAGATCTCACTGTTGAAAGCGGACTGGCCGGCATCCATCACGCCCACCACTTGCCAAAGTCCCTTCCCGAAGCGGATCTGCTTGCCGACCCGCGCCTGCGGGTAACGCTTGGACACCGAACGGCCGACCACGATTTCGCGCCGGCCCGCCTGGAACCAGCGGCCATCGACCACGCGCGCATTGTGAAGTTGCCGGCCCACGGGATCGAGACCGCGCAGCGAGATGCTCATGCCGTTCGGACTGTCGATGCCGGCCAGGCTGATGACCGCCACCATCTCGAGCGATGCCATGGGCTGGCCGCCGGCGTCCCGGGCTATGCCGGGGTTGGTCTTGAGATCCTGATAGACTTCGCGTGACATCGCGCTGCTGAGCTCGGCGGTGCCGCCTTTGCGCAGCACCAGGATCTGCAGGGGATTGCCGGTTGACTGGAAGGCCTGCTTGAGGCCGTTGACCAGCGCGAGGTCGGCCACCAGCACGGCGACGGTGAGCCCGATGCCCAGCGCAGTCATGACCGTGGTAGTCTTGCGGACCACCAGGTTGCGGAGATTGTAAGCGATTGGTATGGCCATGGCGTTACCCTGTATAGCGCAGCGAAGTGAGAATCGGCGTGCGCGCGGCGCGCACGGCGGGCAGCAGCGCGCTGACGATGCCGGTGAACAACGCGACCGCCAGAGTGATGGCGGCGATCTCAGGGGTGACGCGCAGGATCTTGAGAAACTGCACGCCCACCACGGCGTTGCGCAGCATACCGCACATCAAGACGGCCAGCGCGCAGCCCAACACGCCGCCGCCGACAGCCACGACTCCGGCTTCGCCGAGGATGATGCCCAGGATCGTGCCGGAAGTGAAGCCCAGCGTTTTCAGAATGCCGATCTCGCGCACCCGCTCGCGGACCGCCATCGAGAGCGTGTTGCCGGAGACCAACAAAATCGTGAAGGTAACCGCGCCGCAAATCGCCATCAGGAAGAGCTTCAGATTGCCGAGGAAAGAGACGAAGCTTAGTTGAAAAGCGCGCTCGGTTTCCGACTTAGTAGGGGCCGGGGAGTTATCGAACATGTTATCGATGGCGCGCGCCGCCAGCGGCACATCCTGCGGCGTCTCGGCCTGGACAAGATAAGAGCTGACGACATCCTTTGCGGATGGCGGCAGACCCTCCCGCAAATAGTCGCGATTGAAGACCAGCATCTCCATGTGTTCGGGCGTGTCGAATATACCATCCAGGGTAAGCTCCAGGTTGACGGGGAAGATATCGCCCATGATCGTGATACGCTGCCCCAGCTTCCAGCCCTGGCGATCCGCCAGAGATTTTGCCGCGATGCAACCGATGCGGTCATGTTGGAATGTCTCTTTCTGGCGGTCCGGTATCTGCAGTTCGGACAATATCGTGAATAGCTTGGACGGCTCCGCGGCCATGCGCATGAAGAAGTTCCGAGTGTCGCGCGCGTCTTTATAGACTCCGCCGAACCATTGCCATTCCGTGACGGATTTTACTCCCGGCACTTTAGCGATCTTGTCCTCGTATGAGGCGGGCATAGGTTGCGCGAGTGAGACGCGGTGATGCGTCAGTAGACGCAGCGCCTGGGCCGGTGTAGGATCGTTGCCAAAGAATAAGACGCGATACATGGCAAGCAGAAAGCCTAACAGGCAGAAGGAGACGGCTATACTCGCGACCGTCAGACTGGTGCGTTTGCGATTGCGGAGGCTATTCTTCAGGATAAGTGGTAGATACTTCATCGTTAGTTAGTTCGCGAGACCGAAACCCCGCGCGGGCCGATGCCCGCCTCCATTTGCAGAATAGACTGCGGGCCCGCTGGGAGTCCCGCGATTTTCGGCGAAGCGCCGAAGCTTACCGGCGAATGCCGAAGCATGCTTCCTCCATCGCGATCGCCACGCTCATCCATTGCCGCTTCATGACGGCGGTGATTGCAACGTCCGGTCCAATCGCGAAAGCGGCGTAAACCCTTGAAAGCGCTTTACGCCGGCATGTGGGTGCGCGCCCACTTTCGCAACTTCTTGCGAGTTCACAAGCACCCGGCGATCTGGTAATCTTAAGCCAGATGCCCGCGCATCACGCTCTGGTTCTACGAGTCTGGGAGGCGGTGAACGTGGAGCGCGACCTGGCCGGTGTGCTGGCCGCGGTGGCGGATGTCATTGCGCCGGTGGTGCCATTCGAAGCGATCGGCATCGTATCGTTCGAAGGCGCGCGGCACGATCTCTATGCCATGCACATTGTGGGTGCGTCGCCGCAACCCTTGGCCGAAAACGTCATGCACAAAATGGCCGGCGAGGCTTTACGGCTGGAGTGGGAGGGCCATAGGTTGATTCCTTACGAACCCTCACAGAAGTGGCATGCAGGCCAAGTCAACGCCGTCGCAGACATCATGGAGAGGAAGGATTGGTATGAGCACGATTTCTACCTGGCGTACGGCGGCGTGCGCTCCTACGCCGCGGCGGCCCTTTTTCTGAGAGGCGAGTTGATCGGTACCGCGGTATTCTCCCGGAGCCAAGCGGCGCCCTTCCACGCCGAGCAGAAAGCCGTGTTGGCGGACATCTCGCGGGCGTTGGCCGTGGCCGTGGCTAACGCGCTGGCCAACGAGGAGATCCGCAAACTACGCGATCAACTGGCAGCCGAGAACATCGCCCTGCGCGCGCAGTTGGGACAGGCGCCCTGGTTTGAAGACATCATCGGCGATTCGCCGGCGCTGCGGGCGGCGCTGGAGGCTGTTGAACAGGTGGCCCCCACAGATGCATCGGTGCTCATCACCGGCGAAACCGGCACGGGCAAGGAGTTGATCGCCCGCGCCATTCACCGGCGCTCGGAGCGGGCCAAGGGACCCTTGATTCAGGTGAATTGCGCGGCGATTCCGGCCACCCTGCTGGCGTCGGAACTGTTCGGGC
>JBEKIM010000370.1:0-6999 GCA_050011755.1 Bryobacteraceae bacterium
TTGTGGGGCGGGACTCCAGTCCTGCGGCCGGCGTCCACGCCGGCCTCCTGCTCGTACTGTGCCTGGCTTGCTGCCAAGCCGCCGTGCCCACTCCGGCATCGCACTTCGGCTACACTCCGGGTGACGACTACAAACTGGCCGACAGCACCGAGATCTACGCCTATTTCCAGAAGCTTGCCGCCGCCAGCGACCGCATCCGGCTGCAGGAATTCGGCCGTAGCTCGGAAGGCCGGCCCATGTACGTCGCGTTCATCTCAGCGCCGGAGAATCTGAAGAAACTGGACCGCTATCGCCAGATCTGCCAGCGGCTGGCGCTGGGTCAGGCCGCCGACGGCGAAGCGCGCGCGCTTGCCGAAGAAGGCCGCGCAGTAGTGTGGATCGACTCCGGCCTGCACGCCAGCGAAGTCGCGCCCGCGCAGCAAGCGCCGCTGCTGGCCTACAAGATGCTCACCGACGAGAGCGCCGAAGTGGCGCTGGTGCGGCGCAACGTGATCCTGATGCAGGTGCCGGCGATCAATCCGGATGGCCTGGATATGGTGGCGCACTGGTACCGGAAAAACGTGGGCACGCCTTACGAGACCGCGCCCATGCCGTGGCTTTTCCAGAAATACTGCGGGCACGATAACAATCGCGATTGGTTCATGCTCAACCTGGAAGAGACGCGCAACGTCTCGCGCCTGCTGTTCCGCGAGTGGTTTCCGCATATCGTCTACAACCAGCACCAGGCGCCTCCCTTTCCGGCGCGCATCTTCGTTCCGCCATACGCCGAGCCGCTGAACCCGGATATTCCAGCGGCCGTGATGGAAGGCATCAACAAGCTGGGTACCGCGATGCGGGAGCGTTTCGCGCGGGAGGGCAAGGCCGGCGTGCTCTCTTACTTCGGTTTTGACGCCTGGTGGAATGGCGGCCTGCGCTCGGCGCCCGCCTTCCACAATATGCACGGCATCCTGACGGAGACGGCCGGGTACGCCTACGCTACGCCCAAGACTTACCAGGCCGACGACTTGCAGGCGACATTCGCCAACGGCATGGCCACGCGTGAGGCTTCCATATTCTACGAACGCCCGTGGCTGGGCGGGAAATGGGGCCTGCGCGACGCGATCGAATATATGCTGACCGCGGACATGGCGATCCTGAGCGAAGCCGCCGAGCGCCGGCAGGACTACCTGTTGAAGAGCTATCAGATGGCGCGCCAGTCGATTGCCGCGGGCGCGGAGGGCAAGCCGTACGCATACGCAATCGCGGAGAAGCAGTGGGACTGGCCCACCACGTGGGATTTTCTGGAGCGGTTGTCGCTGGCGGGAATTGAGGTCGAGCGGGCGCGCCTGGAGTTTCGCGCCAATGGCAAGCAATACGGGGCGGGCACGCTGGTAATTCCCGCGGCCCAACCGTTCCGCCCGTATTTGATCGACCTGCTGGAACCGCAGCACTATCCGAACCTGAAAGAGAAGCCCTACGACATCACGGGGTGGACGCTGCCCATGCAGATGGGCGTGACCGTGGACCGCATCGACGCGCGTTTTGAAGCGGATCTGGAGCCGGTGAAGGAATTTCGGGCGCAGGGGGCGGCGGCCGGCCAGGGTTCCGTGCTGCTGCTGGATCATCGCGAGAACGACGCCTTCCTGGCCACATCGTTCTTCATGGATCGGGAAGGCGCGGTGCGTTGGGCCGCGGACGGGATGATCGAGGTGGACAGCGCCTACACCGAGAACGGCGGCAGGGCGGAGAACTTCGCGCGCCAGTTCAACGTGCGCGTGACGCTGGCGGACAGCGCGCCCAAGCCGGTCTACGAATTGCGGCGGCCGCGGGTGGGGCTGTATCAGCCTTGGACCGCTAATTCCGACGAGGGCTGGACCGAGTGGCTGCTCGACCGCTATCACGTACCTTACACGCTGCTGCACAACGAGGACGTCGTTAAAGGCGAATTGCGGGCGCGTTTCGACAGCCTGATCCTGGCATCGCAAGGGGCGACATCCATTTTGAACGGATGGCGTAACGGGGAATCTTCGCCGCGGCGGGAGGGCGCCAAGTCCGAGGCCTTGGTGCAAAGACCCGAATATACGGGCGGGATCGGTCCGCAGGGCCTGGCTGAATTGCAGAAGTTCGTGCGCGGGGGCGGCACTCTGATCGCCTTGGATACAGCGGCCGACCTGCCGCGCGAGTTCTTTCCGCTGCCCCTCCTGAACGTAGGCGGAGCGCCATTCGTATGCCCAGGATCGCTGGTGCGCATGGCGGTGGATCCATCGCAACCGCTGGCCTTTGGGATGCCGCCGGATGCCATCGCATTTGTGACGGGCGGCGAGGCTTTCGACGTGAATCAGGCGCCGGAATACAACGTGGGCGACCGTGAAGTGCGGGTGGCGGCGCGCTTTGCCGCGAAGGATCTGCTGGCCAGCGGCTATGTCAGCGGAGAAAAGGCCGTGCTGGGCAAAGCGGCGCTGGTGGACGCGCGCTTCGGCGGCGGGCACGTGGTGATGTTCGCGTTCCGGCCGCAGTTCCGCGGGCAGCCATTCGGCACGTTCAAATTCCTGTTGAACGCGGTTTATCTGGCGTCGGCGCGGACGATGTAGCGGCGGAGTGGCGAACTCCCGCGACGAGGTTGTTCCAGATTCGGACTACATCTCCCCAGAGGCCGACAGCCTGGAGCACGCCGACGCAAGTGGCGACGACGACCACGATATTCAGAATCGCCTTGATGCTTCCCGCCATCGGGACGTAAGTATTGATCAGCCACAAAGCGATTCCCACGACGATCAGGGCCAGGACGATATTGAGAATCACGGTAGCGTTGCGCGGCAGCGTGATGTAACGATTGATGAGCGATGCGAGAAGGGCGACGGCGACCAGCGCCAGAATGACATACAGCAAGGGCATAGAAATACCTCGCAAATGAATGGGCAAGCGAGGCGCCAGTGTGATGCCCGGCACGGTGGCTGAGCGCCGCTGTGTGTATAATTAACTAGTAGAGTACACATAGGATGCGTACCAATATCGTAATTGACGACAAGTTGATGCGTGAGGCGCTCCGCGCCACAGGTTTGAAGACAAAGCGCGAGACGGTTGACGAGGCTCTGCGAACCTTGGTGCGGCTGAGGAGACAGGATGGGATCCGCCGGCTTCGCGGCAAGTTGAACTGGCAGGGCGATCTCAACACGATGCGGAGCGACAGGTGATTCTGGTCGATTCCAGCGTCTGGATCGATTTCTTCAAGGGAGCCGTCACGTTGCAGACCGATAAACTGGATGCCCTGCTCAGCCAGGAACTTCTAGCCATTGGCGATCTGATTCTAACGGAGGTTCTCCAAGGCTTCGCTGACGAACGAGACTTCAAAACAGCCCTGGAGATGCTGACTGCATTGCCGGTCGTGGAATTGGGGGGCGAGGGGATCGCAGTTCAGGCGGCGAGAAACTTCCGGGCGCTTCGGAAAATCGGCGTGACCGCGCGCAAGACCATCGACACGATCATTGCAACCCGATGCATCGAGAGCGGGTATGAATTGCTGCACAACGACAGGGACTTTGACCCGTTTGCCAAGCACCTCGGCCTGCGGGTGGTGGTTTGATTTCTGCGCGCGGACGACGAAGCGAAGTACCTGGCGGTGCAGGAGTTGCGTCGGCAGATGCAGGAACAGGCCTCCTAGGTTTGCGCCGCCCGGACTACGTCCACCAAATCCGCAAACACGCCGTACGCGGTTTGATCCACGCCGGGTGAAATCGATATGGTGGCGATGGTTCCCATCAAGTCCGTGTGCAGGAGCAGCACATTCGAGGTGCCGCCCACGCAGGCCAGCACGCCGGTTTTTTCCAGCACCTCGGCGCGGACGCGCAGCGTGATGCGGCCCGCGCCGCGGCGGGCCCGGCTGATGAGCCGCACGGTCTTGCCGACGCGCGATAGTTCCGCGATGCGCTCGGGAGTGAGGCGGGTGATGCCGCGGGTCGAAACCGCTTGCGGCGTGGTCCGCGCATCCATCAAGACGTTGGCCAGCGCGGCGGTTTTGGCCGCGGAATCCCAGCCTTCCACGTCGAAACTCGCATCCGCCTCCGTCACGCCCAGGCTGCGCGCCAGCGCCAGGCCATCCGCGAAAGAACCGCCGCGTTCCATGGTCTCAATCACCAGCTTCGAGGTGGAATTCAGCGCGCCGGTGAAGCCCAATACGGTGACGCCCGGCAGAGTGTAACGCGCCAGGTTGAAGACCGGCGCGCCATCCATCACGGTGGATTCAAAGCGGAACTGAACGCCCTGGCGGGCGGCCATGTCACGTAGATCCGCATAGGCGTGTGCAATGGGTCCTTTGTTCGCGGTGACTACGTGCATGCGGCGCGCAAAGGCCGCCTTGATGTGCGAAATGGCCGGCTCGCCCGAGGCCGGGTTCAGGGTAGTCAGTTCCACCACGATATGTGGCTGCGCCGCCTCCAGAAACTGGTCAATCGAAGCCGCCGCCGGGCCGAACACAGGATTGGGAGGCACACCGCGCGCCGATATCGCGGTGCCATGCCGCGCGGTATGGATACCGGTGATGCGGAAAGGAAAGCCGGCGTGCTGCCGGCGCAACAGCCGCGCCAGCGCACGCGCCACGTTGCCATAGCCGACCATTGCCAGGCGAGTCACGGCTTGGTTCACTTCTTCGCGGCGTCCCGCGTGGCCTTCAGGGTGTCCGTGAGGCCCTCGCGTTCAATGGTGTGGGTGGAAGAAACAAATAGCCCGCCGATGATGGGCGGCAGGCCGCGGGTGAGAGACGTGGTTTCGCACTCCAGGTAGACGCCGCCATCGCGCTGCTCCAGCCGCCAGTAGCCGTTCAAGCGCCAGAGATAGCCGCTGCCGTGGCCGGGCTGCAGCTCATGGCGCTTGGGCTTGCCGTAGTCTTCGATTTCAACGACGCGGGTGGAGCGGGTCTGGCAAACCCAGCGGGTGGCGTCGATCTGCTGGTATTGCGCGTCGAGATCGGTGCGAAACACTCCGTTGATCGGGCCGTTATGCAGCACGCGCAGCCGGTAGTATTTGAAATCGTTGCCATTGTGGGAGAGCAGTTTCGATTCCGGCACGTCCTTGTAGATGTCTTTATGGCGATCGTAATCCTGCATCACGGCCAGCGTCTTTTCCAGGGTTCCGCCGGGGATAAAAATGGCGCCGATCCAGTCGTGAATGGATGCGCCATTCACGAAGGTGTCGCCGTCGCCTTTCGCGGGTTCCACGGCCACCTGCCCCTGTTTCACGAGGCGCAGCCGCTCGGGCGATGCGTCCATCCAAAGGAAGGGTTTGGCGGCGGCCAGGCGCGCTTCGGTATCGTGTGTATACCGATCGAAAGCCTGCACGGCTTCGGGCTTCAGATCGGCCGCCAGGCACGTGGAGGCGGCCACGAAGAGGATAGCCAGGGTTCGGATCACACCGAATTGTAGCAGGCTGGACGAAGCCGGTTCATCCAATATCCCCAGGCCACCACCAAGGAGAAGAAGATCAGGCTGCCGGCCGCCATGGAGTGCGGATCGGGAGGCGGGGGCCCGGTGATATTGCGGTACCAGACCAGCGTCAGGAGAACGGCCGCGATCCAGAAGACGTATGAGCCCAGCCGGCTTGCGGGACGCGTGGCGCGCATGTAGACGACGATCGCCGCTATCCACAGGCCGCCCTCGACCAGGACCGTTGCCGGGGCGGAACGCCAAAGCCCCAATCCGAGGTAGCGGTGAACGCCCGGCGCGAGCGCCATGTCCGGCCGATGGGCCAGGAAATCGAGCGGCCAGTGGCTCATCACCGCCGCGAAAAGGATCCACGCGCCGCGCGCACGATGGCGCGCGAACCAGTAGACGGCGGCCAGCAACGCGCCCCAAACGGCAGCCATCAGCAAGCTATGGCTAAACTCGATGTCGGATGCGCCGAAGTAGTTCGCGGCGCCGCGGCCGGGTTGGAGCGCGACGTGTTCGACGCCCGCCAGGAGGAACATACACCACAGCAGGTCGGGCAGCAGGGCCGCCAGGAGGAGCGTCCCCAGCGAGACACGCGGCGCAATCGGCTTGGCGGCCAGGCCTACCGCGATGTGTCCGACGAGCATGGCGTCCCTCCGAACCACAATTCGCGAGGCATGCCGGCCGGCCGCATCATCCGCAGGTCGGGCAGGCCGCGCGCCCGCACGCCGGGATCGGTGGTGAGCTTGGCGCTCCACTCGGCCGCGGCGCCGGCGAGCAGCCCCGCCAGCTCCGGGCCGTGACGACGCGCGTCTACTGTTTGCAGGGCCGCAGCCATTTCCGCGGCAAACGCGGCGCGGTAATCGTATGGGTAGAGGGTCAACAACGCCCGATAGACCGATTTCATGGTCAAGTCTCCCGGGGGAGCGGCGCACGCAGGCGGGCGCCGGCCAGCCGTGTCAAGTGCCGCATGCGGTCCAATTCCAGTTCCAGTTGGCGGCGTCCGGCGGCGGTCAGCCGGTAAGCCTGTTTCTCGCGCGAGGTGTCGGCCTGCGCGAAACGCTCGATCGAGCCGTCTTCGAGCAGCCTGCGCAACGCGCCGTAGAGGGTGCCCGTGCTCAAGCGCACGCGACCGCCGCTGAGCGCTGCGATATCCTTCAGCAGCGCGTAGCCATGGCGGGGCTGGTCCGCCAGGCTGGTCAGGATCAACAGGACCGGCTCGCCGATAGTTCGTTTCGCGACATGTCGCATATCGTCATATTATGGCGGCACAGGCGTGCGTGTCAAGAAGCGTGGTGTGGGGCAGACCGTATTCTTTTATTTGCGGTAGTTATTCATTGTTTTTCATCGTTTGGGGATACCGGCGGGGGTGTGGGGGAGGGTTGGCGGGTCGCAAGGCTGGGCGGAGCGGGGAAAAACTGGGGGAATGCGGCGGGCTCTGGGTTCCCTTCGTAATTCTTTGAATCCGAAGGCGTTGAGGGCGGATTTAGGGGTTCGGGGGCGGGGGGTTCGGGGGCGTGCGGGGCTTCCGGGACGGCGGGACACTGCGCGTTGCGGGCGGCCTGGAGGGCTTTGAGGTGCTTCATGCCGCGTTCGATGG
>JBEKIM010000371.1:0-6989 GCA_050011755.1 Bryobacteraceae bacterium
TCGCCCGCCGGCGGCTACCTGGCGTTCAGCATGAACGACAACCGGGGGCTGTCCGCGCTCTACATCTGGTCCGTGAAAGAAAATAAACTGCACCGCGTGACCAGCGGGCTGTTCAACGAATTCTCGCCCGCCTGGCATCCCGGCGGCGATTACCTGTATTTCATGGCCCTCCACGAATTCCATCCGCAGCTTTCTCAAATCGAGTTCGATTTTGCCACGAACCGGGGGCGCGGCATGTTCGTGATGGCGCTGCGCAAGGATGCCAAGAATCCGTTTCCACCGGAGAGCGACGAAGTCACGGTTAAAGACGATTCCGCCAAAAAAGACGAGCCCGCCAAAGACAGCGGCAAGGATGCGGCCAAAGACAAGGACAAAAGCAAAGACGAGAAAGAGAAGAAGGCCGAGGAGCCCAAGGATAGTGTCATTGACTTCGACGGCATCGAGCAACGCGTAGCCCGCGTGCCCCTGGACGCCGACAATTACTTCGGTCTTACAGTCACTGCCGATGCGCTGGTTTATGCCGTAACGCCGGAGTTTTATTATGGCCGGTCCGCGGCCACTAAGGCTTCGCTGCGCATCTTCACCTTCAAAGACCGGAAGGAGACCAAGCTGGTCGATGATATCGGCGGGTTCGTCGTCTCGCACGACGGCTCGAAAGTGCTGGTCCGGCAGGAGCAGGCCTGGAATGTTTACGACGCAACCGCCGCGGGCGGAAGCAGCAAGAAGAGCGTCTCCACCGCCGGCTTGATGCTGCAGAAAGATCCGGTCGCCGAATGGAACGATATCTTCAACGAAGTGTGGCGGCGGTACCGGGATTTCTTCTACGCCTCCAACATGCACGGCTACGATTGGGAGGCCCTGCGGCAGCGCTACAGCCAGCTTCTGCCGTACGTGGCGCATCGCACCGACCTGAACTACGTGATCAGTGAAATGATTTCCGAACTGACCGTACAACACGCCTATATCGACGGCGGCGACGTGCAGATTCCGCCTCGCCCGCACGCCGGATTGCCTGGTGCGCGGTTCGAAGTCGACGCCGGGTCGGGGCGATATCGCATCGCCACGATTTTCCGCGGCGAGAACGAGGAAGACGTCTATCGCTCGCCGCTGACCGAAATTGGAGTGGATGCCAAGGTGGGCGATTATGTCCTGGCGATCAACGGCGAAGAGGTGACCAGCAAGGACGACATCTACAAGTTCCTGCGCCACGCCGGCGACGCGCCGGTGATCATGATGCTGAATAGCGCGCCGTCGCTGACCGGCGCCCGCAAAGTCACTTACAAGCCGCTGACGAGTGAGACCGACCTGGTGTACTTCAACTGGGTGGAGCAGAACCGCCGCCGCGTGGACGAAATGTCTCACGGCCGCATCGGTTATATGCACTTACCCGACATGGGCGAGGCCGGCATTCGGGAGTTCATCAAGTGGTATTATCCGCAGCTTCGCAAAGAGGCCCTGCTGATCGACGACCGGGCCAACGGCGGCGGCAATATCTCACGCATGGTTATCCAGCGCTTGAACCGCACCCTGCTGGGAGTAGACTTTCCGCGCAACATCGCGACGGCCGAGCCCTACCCGGATAGCGTCTTCATGGGTCCGAAGGCCGTGCTGCTGGACGGCAACTCCGCGTCGGACGGGGATATCTTTCCCTGGATGTTCCGCACTTCCAAACTTGGACTGCTGATCGGCGAACGATCCTGGGGCGGCGTCGTGGGCATCAACGATCACGGCCAGCTCATCGACGGGGGATCCGTGAATGTGCCTGAATTCGGCTATGCCACGCCGGACGGAAAGTGGGCCATCGAAGGCCACGGCGTGGACCCGGATATCGTGGTCGAAAACGATCCGAAGTCGCTGATGGAAGGGCACGACCCGCAACTGGAGCGCGGGGTGGCGGAGCTGCTCAAGGCGCTCGAAACGTCCAATCCGAAGTTACCCGAGCACGCGCCGTATCCGGTGAAATTAAAGTGACAATGCTGGACCGGTTCACGTTCCGGTCTAAACACGGAGAACTGAAGTTCGCAGCAGCACGCTCAAAGCGTGCGCCACGATCTCCTTGCGCTGGTTAGCTGTTTTCGAGATGATGGGTAGCGGGTTAGTTTCCTTCTTGGCCGCAGCCGCCTTTTAGGCGGCCAGAGCCGGCTGAAAGCCGGCTACGGGCAGAATTGCCCGCCCTCCAAGAGCCAAATTGACCCACTACCGGATGATGAAAGACCGGCCGACGAACCATGCCGCAAGCTCCCGCGCTCGTCCTTTTCGACATCGACGGAACTCTGGTCTGGCGCGCCGGCCCGCACCACCGCCAGGCGCTGGTCGATGCCGTGCGCGCGGTGACCGGCCTAGAAACCAGCACCGATCACATCCCCGTCCACGGCATGCTCGATCCCGACATCCTCACGCGCATGCTGCGCGACGCCGGCGCGTCTCCCCGTTCCATCCGGCGGGACATGCCCGAGATCGTTCGCCGCGCGCAACTGTTGTACGTGCGCGGCCTGCCAAACCTGCAGCGCAAGACCTGCCCCGGCGTGCGGCCCCTGCTGCGCCGCCTGGAACGCCAAGGCGTACTGCTCGGATTGGTTACCGGAAACCTGACGCGCATTGGATGGAAGAAGCTGGACCGCGCCGGCCTGAAGCCTTTTTTCCGTTTCGGAGCGTTTGGCGAAATGGCCAAAGACCGCGCTGGACTTGCCCGCCTGGCCATCCGGCACGCCCGCGCAGAAGGCTGGATCGCGAAGGGCAGGCCCATCGCACTGGTCGGCGATGCGCCCAGCGATATCATGGCCGCCAAGAGCAACGGCATCCGTTCCATCGCCGTCCACACCGGAATTTCGACGCGCGAAGATCTGCTCGCCTACGGCCCTGATATTCTCCTCGAAGATCTGCGGGGCTTGACGCTCGGTAGCATCGCGAATGGTTGCTAGTGTGGTGCGTCACACAGATTAACGATTATGCACGACGGACTGAAGTCCGCCGCAGCACGCTGAAGCGTGCGCCACGGGCCTAGGAAGCACAGCGCCGGTTCGCACGATGGTACCGTTATCTGGCATGTTTCATGGGTCCATTTTCGCGCGGGGACTTTTACTGCTGGCGGTCGCGTACGTAGCTCTGGTCAGCCTGCCGACGCTGTGGGTACCGTACGGGACTGGGTTGGATGCGAGCTGGTTGTTGGCGCTTAACCTGGCGCATCGCCAAGGCTTGGTCGCCGGCCGCGACATCGTATTCACTTATGGTCCGCTGGGATATCTGATCTATCCCGACCCGGTTTCCGGAACGCCGATCGTGGCATTGCTGGAGCGCGCCGGCCTGTACTTGATCGCGATGGCGGCACTTATCCGGCTGGTTTTGGTGCATGCGTCGAAAGCCACGGTTTTTTGGATAACGGTGTTGCTCGGCTTGGCATTCGCACTGACTGTGTCACCCATGCAGAGCCAGGACGTGATGACGGCTACCGTGGTAGCGATTCTGGCGCTGGCGGACCGGTCCAAGTGGCGATGGCTGGAACTGGCCGTGCTGGCCGCCCTGGCGGCTTTTGAATCGCTGGTGAAACTGAATCAAGGCGCCGAATGGATTGGCGTATTCCTGGCGGTCATGGCGGCAGCCTACCCCCTACGCGACTCGCGTGCCAGGCGGTTGTGGTTCGCCGTGCTGGCCTGCCTGCCTCTGTGCGGCGCGCTTCTTTATTGGCTTTCGACAGGTTCGCTGGCGGGCTTGGCCGGCTACATTCGATCGGGATGGGAAATCGGTTCGGGCCACTCCGAAGCGATGGGCCTGACGGGCCCGTTGTGGCCGGTGGCATTGGCGGTGGCCACGATTGCATTGTCATTTAGCGCCGTTCTGCTTACGGCTGTCGATTTGCGCGCCCTCCTGCCGGGGCTGGCGCCGGCATTGATCGTGGCATTCTTCAGCTTCAAGCAATCCATGGTCCGGCAGGATTCACATGCGGTGTACTTCCACGTGCGATTCGCATGCGGCCTGCTGTTTTTGCTGGTCTGCGCCAAGTTGGCGCGGGACCGGCGGCTAGTCCTGGTGCTGGCAATGTTCTCGATCGCCATGGGTTATGCCATCTCAGTCGCGGCGTTCCCCACATACGCATCCGATAGCCGGGACCGCGCGGAGTTGAAAATGACCGGGCAGACGCTGGCGGCATTCTGGAATTGGCGAACTACCTGGGCCAACGTCGGCGCAGTCGAACATGTTTTGCGGGGCGATTTGCGCCTGCCGGCGCGATATCACCAGATGGTGGGGAATGGGACGGTGGATGCAGAACCGTGGGATGTCGACGTGGTCGAGGCCAATGGCTGGAGATGGCTGCCGCGGCCCGCATTTCAATCCTACGTCGCGTACACACCGATGCTCGATGGGCTGAACGCGGAGCACCTGGAAGGCGATCACACCGCGGATTTCGTGCTGTTGAAATTCTTGTCAATCGATGGCCGGCATCCGTTCCTGGAGACGCCGCATTCGTGGCACGCGCTGCTGGATCGCTACGACTTGGTGCTGCCCACGGAATCGGGGTTCCTGTTGCGGCACCGTTATCGGTCGCGCTATGAACCCATGGCGCGGGTGGGCGAGTCTACCGCGCATTGGGACGAAATGGTGCGGGTGCCGCAAAGCACGGGCATATTGGTGATGGGCCCTCAGATGCGCCCGAGCCTGCATGGGAAAGTGGAGTCGATGCTCTTTCGATCGGCAGGGGTCTACATGGATGCCTTTTTCGGTTCCGGCAGAACGCTGCGTTGGCGGTCGATTCCGCGGAACCTGGCAGCGGGTTTCCCGATTCGTCCATTTCCACAGGAACTTCGGGAGCTGGAGCCGCTGTTCCGGCCGGATCTGTTTCCGGATTCCTCGGAGCGAATCGTTTCGGTCCGTTTTCATGCGGATAAACCCGATGAGTATGCTGCGGAGATTCCTATCGTGTGGTCGAGTTTGCGAGTCGCGGAGTCTGGCCAGGAGCCGCCGGTAAGCCATCCGGAATATCCTTTTCCGAAAGGCTCGCTCACGCGCCTCTGGCTTCCCGGCGACCGCCCTCCGCGGGCCACTAACGCGCTGATTGCGCCGCGTCCGCACTGGATCGAAGTCACGCCCACTACGGACGATCCGCAGTTGCTATTCGATATCGGGCCGGAGTTGGGGCGGTTCTCGACGCTGATTGTTCGCGTGCGCTTTGAAAAGGCGGACCGGATCGACGCGTTTTTTGGAAAGCAGATCGAAGGGCGCGGGGTGAACGGAGTCGTGCCGATAGCGGGCCGGTGGTTGGATGTTTACTTGAACGTGAGCCAGAATCCGTATTGGGAGGAGGAACACGGGACGATGCTGCGCTTCGACCCGGTTTCCTCGGTTGGGCCGGGGACAAAGGCTTCGATCGCCGGGGTGTGGGGTTCCACGCAGGCTGCGCCGGAGGTTTGGCCGGAGATCGGGTTCTACGCCGTTCCGGTTGGTCCAGAGTAGCGCCATCCCCCATTTACGCGGAGCTGCCGTGCTTAATGTGAAATCGACGGCTGGCGCTCGCCAGGTTTCGGCCGCCGCATAATCATGGGCAACGGAACCAGGCAAGCAATCACCAGCGACATCACCCAGAAGCTGTTCTCAAAACTCAAGGTGTTGGCTTGCGCCTGCACCGCGGCATATGCCAACGCCAGCGCTTTTCTTCCCGACGTAACCGCGTCGTAGCCCTGGGCGACGAATACGGCCTTCAGTCCGGCGATCCATCGCTCGAAATTCGGATCGCCATGACTGGTATGCGATGCAAAGTTCATTTGATGGATCTGGTTCTGCCTGGCCAGAAACGTACTGAGAACCGAAGTACCGATGCTGCCGCCCAGGTTTCGCGCAAAATTGGAGAGACCCGATACCTGGTTATTCTTCTCCCGCGGTACGCCCACATAGTTCAGCGTGCTGATGGGGATGAAGATCAGCGGCATGAATAACACCTGCGCCATGCGCAGGTACATGATCGTATGAAAATCGATCTGCAGGTTGATAATGGTGAACCGGTAGAGCATGAATGCGGTTCCCAAAAAGCCGATGGAGATCAAGATACGAGGATCGGCCCTGGATGCCGTGATGCGGCCGGCTATGGGCATCATCAGCATCAATACGAAACCTGCCGGCGATAGCGCCATGCCCGCACGCTCCGCGGTATAGCCCAGGCTGACCTGCAGGAACTCCGGAATGAGCACGGTCGACCCGAACAGCACCATCCCCAGCACAAACGAGAAAAACACGGCGGTGCCAAAATTCCGGTTCTTGAGCAGGCGCACGTCGACAATGGGGTCCGGGTGATACCACTCCCAAAGGAAGAATCCGACCAGCACCGGCAGCCCCAAGCCGAACATGATGCGGATCAGGGGTGCGGCGAACCAATCCACTTCCTGCCCTTTGTCCAGCACGACCTGCAGGCACGACACGCCGAGCACGATCAAGCCAAGCCCGATGTAGTCCACGCGGATGCCGGATCGGCGGCGGCCTTTAAGCCAGGGCGGATCTTCCACCATGCGCGACGTGAGAAACAGGGACAGCGCTCCGATGGGCAGGTTGATGAAGAAAATCCAGTGCCAACTGAAGTTGTCGGTGATCCAACCGCCCAGCGTCGGCCCGATGGCGGGCGCCACCACGACTGCCATGCCGTAGAGTGCGAAAGCCATGCCACGTTTCTCGGTGGAGAAACTGTCCGCCAGAATGGCCTGCTCGGATGGCTGCAATCCGCCGCCGCCCGCGCCCTGCAGAATACGGGCAACAATCAGCAAGGGCAGGCTGTTGGCGATGCCGCACAAGAACGAGCAGATCGTGAACAGCAGCACGCACCCCATGTAGAAGCGCTTGCGGCCAATTACCGTGGAAAGCCATCCGGAGACCGGCAGCACGATGGCGCTTGAGACCAGGTAACTGGTCAGCACCCAGGTCGCCTCGTTGTACGATGCGCCTAGCGAGCCGGCGATATGCGGCAGAGCCACGTTGGCGATCGAGGAATCCAGTACCTCCATAAATGT
>JBEKIM010000372.1:0-6985 GCA_050011755.1 Bryobacteraceae bacterium
GCGCCAGCCCGTAGGGGTTCACCAGCCGATGCATCGCCACCAGCAGCGGATCATAAGCGGCACCGCCGAGGTCGTCGCGCTCCATGCTCATGGTACTGGGCAGAACGATGTCGGCGTGGCGTGCCGTCGCGGTCCAGCCGAGCTCATGCACGACGATGGTTTCGGGCCGTGCGAACGCGGCCCGCAGCCGGCCAATGTCCTGATGATGATGGAACGGATTGCCGCCAGCCCAGTACACGAGCCTGATCTCGGGGTAGCTGAGATGCTGGCCGTTGTAGTCGAACGCTTCCCCGGGTTTCAGCAGCATGTCGGCGATCCGCGCCACGGGGATAAAGGCATCGACGGGATTGCGGCCTTGCGGCAGCGTCGGGAGAGGCACCGCCAACGCCGGCTTGCCGAGATTGGCGAGCGCGCCAAGGCTATAGGCGAAACCGCCGCCGGGCAGCCCGATCTGGCCCAGAATCGCGGCGAGCGCGACAGCGGCCCAGACCGGTTGCTCCCCATGTTCGGCGCGCTGCAGGGAGTGACTGACCGTGATCACCGTCCGCCGGCCAGGCAAAGCATGCGCGAGCGAAACGATGTCATCCCGTGCGATGCCGGTGATCGCGGATGCCCATACCGCGTCTTTCGGCTGCCCGTCGTTACGCCCGAGAAGATAGGCTTCGAACACGTCGTAGCCTTCGCAGTATCGGTTCAGGAACACTGTGTCATGCCGGTTTTCCACGACGAGTGTATGGGCCAGCGCAAGCATCAACGCCGTGTCGGTGCCGGGGATGATCGAGCACCATTCAGCCTCGGATTCCTCTGGCATGTCGCCGCGTTGCGGGCTGACCGAAATGAACCGCGTGCCGCGCGCACGTGACGCGGCCATCGCGCTTCGGACGATATGCCGGCTCGTTCCGCCCCCACTCACCATGGAGTTCTTCGCCGCCATGCCGCCGAAGGCAAGCACAACGTCGGTGTATTGGGCTATGTCCGACCATAAGACATCGCGTCGGCCGGCGTCTTCGTAACTGCCCAGTACATGCGGCAGAATGATCGAGGCGGCCCCGGCGCTGTAGGTATTTACCGATCGCACATAACCACCAAGTGTGTTCAGGAAACGGTGCACCTGGCTCTGTGCATGGTGGAACCTGCCGGCGCTGGCCCAACCATAGGAACCGCCGAACACGGCACCCGCGCCATACTTGGCGTAGACACGCCGCAATTCCTCGGCGAGCAGTGCGATGACCTCCGGCCAGTCCATGGGCACGAATTCATCGCGTCCGCGTCGGCGGCTGGCGCCCGGTCCACGTTCCAGCCAACCACGACGAACCATCGGCCGCGCAATGCGCGCCGGATGGCGTAGCGCCGACGGGATATTTTGCAACAACGGCGACGGAGCCGGGTCGTTCGGGTGAGGTACCAGCACCAGTTTTTCGCCGTCGGAGCGCGCGGAAAACGCTCCCCAATGCGAACTGTGTGGCAGCATCACCGTTTCATCGTCAATCATCATCAGCTCTCCGTGGCATGAGACGCGCGGCCGATGCAGCCCGCCACGTTCGTTCGCCATATTCATATTGACCACGCCGATGCCACGGCCGTTCCATGGCCCGCACTCCGCGACAATCGATGCATTGGTGATCGCCGGACGCACGTGGCCGGCGCGGACATTGATGGTCGGCGGCGGGCGACCGATCAGCGCCACCATCGCATAATCTCCCACCGTTCGATGACCGAGGCGATCGACCCGCCACGCCATCGCCCGGTGCCACGTCCACCCTCGAACTCCGTACGTATCGGCGATCGTATCAAGAGGCCATCCGGATGTCAGGCGTCACGACACCAATGCTGGTTCCTTCCGCCCGCCGCCGATCTCTGCCTTCCTAAAAGAAGACATAGGCCCGCACCACGACGTTCTTGCGGCATGGCGCGTCGATGGGCACGGTTGGATCGATGCAAGCGGTATGGAAAGACCAGCGCGAGACGGAGCCGTCGGTCACGGAGTCATAGCACTTTAGCATCGAGACTTCGGTGGGTGTCTGCCGGGGAAACCAGTACCACTCATGGTCGGGACGGTAGGTAAAGCGAGTGGTTTCTCCGACGCGGTCGTCGTAAATCCGATAGTTGGTGATGTACGGCTGATCCGCGAACGAGGGCCAGGCGCAGAGCACGAAGGGAAACTGCTCGACTGTCTCCATCGGCTTGGCGAGATTGATCGACATGAACCGCCGCGACATCTTCTCGTCGGCCTCCGCCTCCGTGTAGTGCTGCTCGCGCCCGAAGTTCCGCAGGTTCTTCGTGAGCAGCTCGCGGCAACGCACGCGACCACTGTTGTCGTTCAGGTCGTTGTGCACGAGTGTCGCGTAACGGGCGTTGACACCCGGGTTCTTGTTGTCCTGATCTTCCGTCCGGTCGCCCGTGTAGTCCTTGTCGAAGACGTCGTGGTTGTAGACCAGGGCGTCAGTGGCATCCGGGAAGAATTCAAGGAGAAGCTGCTCGATCTCGGGGTAGAACACGCGTTCCACCTCCGCCGAATCGTAGAAATTCGAGCATTTGGACTCGAGGTGCGCCAGAGAGACGCCGAGCCGGTCCATGCATTCGGGGCTGTTGGGCGAAAGGCCCGGATGGTACTCGCCGATGCGCCGCGCGTCGCGCATCACCTGCGGGAACCATAGGTCCCGCTTCCGGTTGTTCTCCTCGTTCTTGCGCAGGATCAGCGCCGTCTCGGCGCGCGCCGGATCCCGCCAAACCGCGTTCGACGGGACCACGGAGTATGTCGGCTGCTCGTAGACGGTATAGGGCATCGGCAGGGCCAGGCCGCCTTCAGGGGCCTTGATGGCGTTGTTCTTGCGAATGTAGTCCGCGCACTCTTCGAATTTGCGGAATCCGATGCCCCATTTGGTCTTGATCGGCGCTCCGGGTGGCGCGTTGTTGACCATGTCGGCAACGCGCTGGCCCTCGCCCTCGGCGATCAGAGCGAGCGCGTCCTCGAGTGCCTTGGTGGTTCCCGCATCGCCGTCCCGGTCGAACGACATGTAAGACAGGCCACCGTTCGCCGCGACCGGCGGAGGCTACCCCGCCGTGCGTTGCAGCGGCGGCACATAGGCCGACGAAGCTCTCTCGGTATCTGGCGCGACGTTGTTGTCGCTGATGCTGAACTGGCTCATGGCAAGCCTCCGATTATGTCGGGTCACCGTGCCATTAAAAGCCCACCTTTTCCAGACGTGTTATTCCGGTTATGCGAACGTGCGCCGCTTCCTTCGGCGCGGTCGACTGGGGCGGGGTGAACGGTTCGCGCGCGGAGGCGGACCGGCCGTGTATAATTCAAGATTATTGCAGATATTCTCCGATTTCGCCCACGCGGGCCAGACGCACGAACCATCCGGCCAAAGTATCGTTGGTGTGTCGGATGATCTGGTCAGCCGTCAGCGTGGCATTATCCCATGTGCTGTGTCCATCTGAGACCAATGTCACGCCGAAGCCGAGACTAAAAGCACGCCGGCAAGTCGTGTCCACGCAAACCTCTGTCTGCGCTCCCATGACAATCAGCCGGTCTATGCCATCGACGGCGAGGTCGGACGAAAGTGAAGTCTCATGGAACGAATCCGGCGTGCGTTTGTCGATGACTCTTTCCCCGCTTCGCGGTGCGATCGCGGGATGAATTCGCCAATCCGGCGTCCCCTCTTCGAGAAGGTGTCCCACCGGTCCGGCATGCCGGACGAAGATGACCGGAACGCGAACGTGGTTCGCGCGTTCGATAACCATTCGCGTATTCAGCAGTAGCGTTTCGCCCGCGTGAATCGGCGCGAGCCTTTTCCCATTGAACATGCCGAGCTGAAGGTCAACGATCAGCAGCGCGGACCTGGAACGAGATGGTGAAACCGCCATCCGCGCCTCGTTTCAAAGATGTTGGGCGCGCATGGTACGATCACCCCCCTCGATTGGCGAGCCCGGCCTGACATCCGGCCTGGCCGCCGCTTCCGCCGCTCGACGGAAGACGGTTTCCATCAGCCACTGTTCATTCGGATACGCACCTTCCCACTCGTGCCAGCCCGAGTGGCGTCGGTATTGTCCAACCGTGCCGCCCGCCAGCACCGCGCCTGCCTCAACCGTCACGGACTGGTCGCAATCCGGCGCGACGTAAAGCGCATCGGCCTCGCAGTAGAGTTCACAGTGGAAGCAGGTTTGGCAGTCGCCGGGGCGAGCGATCTCCGGCGGGCCCTGGGGATGTGCGTCGAACACATTGGCCGGGCAGATCCGCACGCAAACATTGCAAGCGGTGCAGCGATCCGCCAGCAAAAGGCTGATCATGACACGGCCTCCACTGACACTTGCCGGGTCCGCGTCACCGGGTTCTCCCAGCGCGTCCATACGTCGTCGGGGCCGCCTGACAGCAGCCGTTTGCTGAACTCATCCCGCGCTTCCGTCGCATCCACGCGCAGATGCATGCCGCGGCTTTCCCGCCGCGTCAGTGCCGAGGCGACGGACCAACGGGCGGTGGCCAGCAGCGCCGCCGCCTCACGCGTCTTCAAATTATCGCCCTGGGCATGCGCCGCGATCTCCTGCCATGCCGCATCCAGCGTCCGGCGCGATGCTTCCAGTCCGGCGGCGGAGCGGAACAGCGCGCGATCGAACTCCCGCATTTCGCGCCGTAGCGTGGCCTCCACGGGCTCGAGATCTATCGGTCGCGCCGAACCCGACGGCAGCAGCCCCGCTCGGCCTAGTCCAATCGGGTGGCCCGACGTCGCGCGCGGGCGCCTGGATCGTGCGGTGGCGGCCCGGCCGGCGAGCAGGCCCGACGACAACGCCCAGGCCGAATTGACATTGCCGCCACCCGAGATCGCACCGGCCACGTGCTCGCGTGCGGCATTGTCACCGGCCACGAGCAGCCCCGGCACCGCGGTCTCGCAGTCGTCGCCAACTGTTTTGACGCCGCCCAGACCGCGGATGGTGCCGTCGGTATGAAGGGTGATCTCGAACCGGTCACGGAACGGATCAATCCCCCAGCGATCGAACACCAGCGGCACGTTAGGCGAAATCTGATGTAGCCGTGCCTTGATGTCGTCAGGCACGCGGTGCAGCGAGCACAGCACCGGGCCGTTCTGAAGTGCACGCGCCAGGAACCGCGTCTGCGCCGGGCCGTATGGCGGTGCGTTCAGTTCCCGCCCGTCCACGTCGTAATAGGTGGCGAAGGAATAGGACATCGTCCGCGTCATGTTGGAACGCGCGGGGGCGATGGTGAACGCGGCGGTGAATTCCATGCCGGACAGTTCGGCGCCCGCCTCGGCCGCCATCAGGTAGCCATCGCCGGTGTTGTTACGGGACCCCAACAGGCCGGACAGGAAGGCGGTGCCGCCGGCGGCCAGCACGACGGCGCCGGCGTGAATTTCCCAGGTGCTGTTGCCGTGCTGACGCCGAATGCCACGCGCTCCGGCGATGCTGCCATCGGACCAGGCCAGCAACTCCAGCGCCGGGTGGTGATCCAGCACCCGCACGCCAAGATTGTCGATCCGTGCGCGCAGCGCCCGCATGTATTCCGGTCCGCGCACGGCTCGGTAATTGGTCGCACCGTCATCGGTTTGGGGGAACCGGTACTCCGGCGCCAGCGTCGGAAGGGTGCACCACGTCAGATCGAGGATGCGATGCATCCAGGCGCCATCTCCCAGGCCCTGTCCGGCACGCAGTCGTGCCGCGACGGCCTCCTGCCTCGCCGAGGCTGGATCGGGCGGCACCCACCAATGGCCGGGCCCGGCCGAGGCGGTAACGCCGGAGGTGCCGCAATAGCCTTTCTCGACCAACGTCACGGACGCACCCGCCTGGGTCGCGGCGATCGCCGCCCAGGCACCGGCCATGCCTCCGCCAATAATCAGGACGTCCGTGCGTGCGGTCGCGGTCATCAAACGTCCTTTACAGCGCCGCGCGCTCGTCTCATGTTCGTGGTCCCGTAAATCCGCTGTTCGTGGTCCCGTAAATCCGCCTTTCGCTTGCCTCGGAGGGCTCGTTTGGAGGGCCCGGCAATCGTGGTGGCACCCGGTATTCACGTGTGCTGGCCGGAATGTCAATAGATAACACCTCTTCAAAACGTTGTATAATCCGACGATTCGGCGGCCTTTAGCACCGGAGCAGCCGAGAAGCGGTGCGTGGCAGCCGGATGGCGATCGGGCAGCCGCGCCGAACCGGACCGCTTTTGCCGCGGCGGTCCGGCTGCGTAGCCCGTCCTGAACCCGCCCCGCGACTGCAGTCCCGGCACCAGAGGATCAACTGGCCACTCAAAAGAAGGCGGGGCACTGTCATATCCGGCAACCCAAAAGACCTGATCAGCGCCGCGCGGTGTACGGAGCGCGTCCTCCGATGCGAACATGAGCATCGTGATGATGTTCCGCGGCATCGTCCCTGTCGCCCTTCTGGATGTCGGCGGGACAGAGACGGCGCGAATGATGCAGGCGCGTATCGTGTTTCGGGAGCATCCGACTCAGGCGATGATAGGTTATGATCCGGCGGCAGCCACGGAAACGGCAATCACACTATTTATGTCCGTAATTATCCAGCGGGATACATTGCAATCGCTCGCTGAAAATATCATACTCCAAAAAATCGTATATTCTACCGTTAGGATCGCATCGTATGAACGTGGAACCGCGCCCACAAGCAGACCTGCATGCCCGGGCGGTGGTCTCCCCCGCACCGCCGCTCGCCAGGACAGCGGAGGGGATCAGCAGTCCTTACCGTCCCAATACGTAAGCCCAGCCATCAGGATATCTTTATGACCGAACGCCTCTCTCAGCTTTCCCGTCGCCATCTGCTGATCGCCACCTCAGCGGCGGCGACTGCTACTCTGGTGACGACGATGGATAGCAATCCGGCGCGGAGTGCCGGCAGCTCGAATGCCGGTGGTGACATCACCTTCCTGATCGACTCCCTCGGCAACACCTGGATTCCAAACAACAGCGCGATCTCCAGCTTCCAGGGCCACATCTGGGGCCATGTGACCGACAAACTCATT
>JBEKIM010000373.1:0-6984 GCA_050011755.1 Bryobacteraceae bacterium
GCCACCCGCATCGCCCCGGAAGAAATGGGGATGCCGCCGATCCCGTCGTAATGCGAAAACACGTTGTCCTCGCCCGAAGGATAATTGAACTCGGCCTGCGCGGTGCGCACAAAAACCGGTTCCTGCACCACCTCGCCGTAATAGATTTCCGGGCGTGTGAGCTTCAGGCTGGGAGTCTTGATCTCGGGCGGCGCATTCTCGATCAGCAATTGCGGCAGTCCGTCCGCGGTGAGTTTGCTGACCGGCGCCATTACCACTCCATAGCCGTGGGTATAGACGAAGTGCGGGTTGATCCAACTCTTGCTGGCGCCCGGCAACTGATTGATATCCAACTCGCGCGGGGTGAGCAACACCTCGCGGTATGCGCCGTCGATGGTGTAGCGGTCCACATCCGTATCGGAGAAAACGTAATAGGGACGCAGCGCCTGGATCTGCGTAATGGTGTTATGGAACGCGTCCACGTCCCACAAACGCACGTTGTCGAGCGTACCCTTGTGCGCCTCCGGATCGATGGCGGCGTCCGGATGCACCTTGAACTCGCTTTCGGTCATGTGCTGCTCCAGGCCGTAGGCCGCGCGCGTGGCGTGAATATGCGTGCCGATAAAGGGCCGCTGGATGGAGATCTCGTTCGGCCGCACATAGAGCGAGTCCACCAGCCGCGGCACCACGAACAACACTACCAGTGAGATCGCCATGCTGGCGGCCAGGACCCAGCGCCGCATCCATACCAGCGCGGCCGCCGCCAGGCACGCCACGATCGCCAGCCACTGCAGCGGCAGGGCGAAGTGCAGGTCCACATAGTCGATGCCCACCATGAACCCGTGGTCGTCATAGACCATTTCATAGCGCGCCAGAAAGAAACGCAGCGCCAGCGCCATCAGGAAGATCACCAGCGCGCCGCGCAGGAAGCGGCTTTCGAGCCCGCCTTCCAGGCGAAAGACGGAAGGGTCGAGTTGGCGCAGGTCGCCCATCTGCGGCAACTTGTAGCGCAGTTGCCAGCCGCGCGCCGCAACCCAGTAAACCAGCACGCTGACGATAATGAGCGCCAGCAGATAGCCGCGGAGGTCGGAGTAAAAAGGCAAATCGAACAGATAGAACTTAAGCGGCAGGCCAAAAACGGAATCGCGCCATGCATTGGCCTCCGCGGGCACTCCGCGCGCGCCAAGATAGCGCACGACCGTCCAGGTCTCGATCGATCCGGCCGCAATGAGATATCCGAGAAACAGGAGACCCACGCTCGAAAGCCAGGCATAAAGAGGATGCTCGGAGAGCCGCGTACCGGCGAACTTCAGCGCGCGCGCATGCGCCACCCACAGCACGCCGAAGGCGATCAGCGTGGCCGCCAGCATCGGCGCGAAGCCATAGGCCAGCATGGCGAACCAGGTGTCGAGCTGGCCTAACTCTTTCCACCATTGAAACTCAATGGAGAAGGAAGCCAGTGAGCGCGCCCCCAGCAAAATCACGATAGCGAGGACGATCAGAGTAATGCGCGCGCCGCGGCCTCCATGCTTCGGAGCGCCGCGGTCAATGCGGTACTGAGCCATGCCCGGAGTGTAACACCCGGCATTATAGGGCAGCCCAAAGCGGCGCGCTCACTTCCCGCCGGCATGCAATCTGTTATAAGTATGGCGTGATGCAACGCCGTCAATTCATGGGAGCCGCGGCTTCGGCCGGCCTGGCCGCAACGCCAGCCTCCGCCGCCCAACAGAATGCCTTTCTCGAGCTGCGCTATTACCACATGCGTACCGGCCATCAGACCGAGCGCACCTCCGAGTTTCTGAGCAAGTACTTTGTTCCCGCCGCCGCACGCCTGGGGATTGGGCCGCTGGGATTTTTTGGCGCCGTGATCGCCGAGGGCAGTCCGTTTATCCTGTCACTGGCGAGCTACCCGTCGGCCGCGGCTTTCGGCGCCAGTATGGAACGGCTGGCCTCCGACAAAGAATTCCAGCACGGCTTCGAGGAGTACAATTCCATGACGGAACTGAGCTACATCCGCATGGAGAACTCCGTACTGCGGGCCTTCGACTGCATGCCGTCGATCGCCGTGCCGCCGGCGGGCGACCGTCCCGCCCGCATCTTCGAACTACGCACTTACGAATCCAATAACGCCCTGGCCGCGCAGCGCAAGATCCGCATGTTTAACGAAGGCGAAGCCGGAATATTCAAGCGGCTGGGCATGGCCCCCGTCTTCTTCGGCGAGACCCTGGTGGGCCGCAATCTTCCTAACCTGACTTACATGCTTTCTTTCGAGAGTCTGGCCGCCCGCGACAAACTCTGGGGCGCTTTCGGCGCGGACGCCGAATGGCAAAAACTGCGCGCGCAACCAGGTTATGCGGACGCCGAGATCGTCTCCAACATCGGCAACTCCATCCTTCGCCCGCTCGATTTTTCGCCGATTCGTTGAAGAGGGGAGTCGATGCGCCGCCGCACTTTCGTGGAAACCGCCGCCCTGGCCCTGGCAGCCGCGGGTGCGCCGGCCCAGACGCCGCCGGCCAAGCCGCGCAAAGCCGCCTTGAAGTTGGGCACGCAGAACGATTCATCCGACCCGGCGCTGCGCGTACTGGCCGCTCTCGGGGTCGATCATATTTGCAGCACGCTGCCGTCGGCCCGCATGGACGCGAACTGGTCCGTGGAAGGGCTAACCCGCCTCCGCGAGCGGGTCGAGTCTTTCGGCATTCGCCTGGAGATGATCCCGCTTCCGTTGAGTTCCAGTTCCATCGATAAATCCGAGAATTCTAACATCATGTTGGGCAGAAGCCCGGCGCGCGACCGGGAAATCGACACCATCTGCCAGATGATTCGCAATGCCGCGCGCGCCGGCATCCCCGCCCTCAAATACAATCTGACCATTCTGGGCGTGGTGCGATCGGCGCCTTCGCGCGGCCGCGGAGGGGCGCGCTACAGCACGTTCGACTACGAGAAGGCGGCGCAAGTCCCGCCGCTGACCGAGGCAGGGCCGGTCAATGAAGATGCCATGTGGGAGCGCATCTCCTATTTCCTGAAGCGGGCGATGCCGGTAGCGGAAGAATACAAAATCAGAATGGCATGCCATCCGCACGATCCCGGCATGCCGCCCGGCAAAGGCTTTCGCGGCGTGGATCGCGTGCTCGGCAGCGTCGCGGGGCTGAAGCGCTTTATCGAAATCTCGCCCAGCCATTACCACGGCCTGAACTTCTGCCAGGGCACGGTCTCGGAGATGCTCGCCAAGCCGGCCGACGAAATCTTCGACGTAATCCGCTATTTCGGGACGCGCGGCAAGATCTTCAACGTACACTTCCGCAACATCAGGGGCGGCTTCCTGAACTTCCAGGAAACGTTTCCGGACGATGGCGACGTGAATATGATCCGCGCCATGCGCGTTTATAGGGAAGTGGGTTACGACGGCATGCTGATGCCCGACCACGTACCCGTCATCGAAGGCGACGCCGCCGGCAAGCAGGCCTTCGCATTCGCGTACGGGTATATCCGGGCCCTGATTCAGATGGTCAATATGGAAGCCGCGTAGTTACGGCTTCTTCGGCTCGGGCTTAGGCTGATCCACCACGTCTCCGAATTCGATCGTCGACTTGCCTACGAACTTCTTGTAGTCTTTGTAAGTCACCAGCATGCGGATTTTCTGGTCGTGATCGTTCTTGAAGTGCAGGGTATCGTCGGCGTGCGTATAGGTGGGGAACCAGTACTTCCCGTCGATTTGTTCGCGCAGCGTTTCAAATTTTGGAAACTGCTGATCGTCGCCCCTTTTCAGGTAGCCGACGGCTTTACCATAGGTCTTCACGATCTGAAAGTCACGGTCATCCACCCAGATCTGCCCTTCGAAAAACCGCTTCCCTTGCGTAAGCTTCTTGGGCTTTACTGCGAACACGTAGCAGGCGATCTCGTCCGCGTTCTGTTTGCCCAAATAGCGGATGTCATACTCCGGAATCTGATCGCTGGTTAAAACGAAGGGCTGTACATTGCGCAGATCCTGCTCGTCTTCGGGAGTCAGCAGCAGATAATCCGAAAGCGTGGACACCGGCGCGTACACTACGTGTTCGGTGCGCTTCCCGTCCGGCGAAAAGATGATATCGGAAACCAACTCATACTTGCCCACGGGAGCGCCCGAGTCATCCAGTGCCTGGACCTTGACGGTCTGGCGGTAAGTATAGTTCTGGCGCGCCGCGGCGAACTCCTTCTCCTTGGCGGCGAACTTGCGAATGATCTCGTCGGCGTTGACATCGGGCGCAGCCGTAGTAGCGGCCGGTGCGGCCGTAGTTGCAGCGGCGGCCGTCGCGGTGGCGGCCTTGTTGCCGTCATCTCCCCAAACAGGCACACATAGAGCGGCCAACAGGGCTGTCTGGGCAAGTCGATGCATGTTTCCCCTCTCGAAAAAGACGTTCGCCGCGGCCTGCGGGTTTCGCTACCGGCCCAGCAACTTCTTGGCGATGGTCAGCAACTGGATGTTGCTGGTGCCCTCGTAAATCCGGCCGATCTTGGCGTCCCGATAGAGTTTCTCCACCGGATAATCCTTGGTGATGCCCACGCCGCCATGCACTTCGATGGCTTTCGAAGCCACCTTCTCCGCGATCTCGGAGCTAAAGTACTTGGCCATGGCAGCCTCGGTCTGGAACGGCAATCCGGCATCGCGCAAACGTGCGGCGTTATACACCAGCAATCGGGCCGCCTCCACTTCCGTGGCCATCACCGCAAGCTGAAATTGCACGCCCTGGAATTCGCCGATGGATTTGCCGAACTGCTTCCGCTCCCTGGCATATGCGACGGCGTGATCCAGCGCGCCGCGGGCCAGTCCGATCATCTGTGAGCCGATGGCAATCCGTCCTTCGTTCAGCGTCTCGATGGCGATCTTGTAGCCCTTACCCACCGCCCCGATCACGTTCTCCTTCGGCACCCGGCAGTTGTCCAGAATCAGTTCGCAGGTCGAGGAAGCGCGAATGCCCAGCTTGTCTTCCTTCTTGCCGACCTGGAATCCCGGAAACTCGCGCTCGATCAGAAACGCCGTGATGCCGCGGTATCCGGCATCCGGATCGGCGTTGGCGAAGAGCAGGAAGAGGCCCGACTCAGCGGCATTGGTGATCCAGAGCTTGCGCCCGGTCAACAGGAAGTGGTCGCCGGCGTCCACCGCGCGCGTGGCCAGAGCAAAGGCATCCGACCCAGACCCGGCTTCGGACAGCGCGTACGAAGCCACCGTGTCGGTAGCCAGGCGCGGCAGATACTTCTTCTTCTGCGCGGCATTGGCCCAGCGCAGAATCGCGTTGTTCACGATGGTATTCTGCACGTCGGCGATCACGCCGGCCGAGGGGTCCACCGCGGACAACTCCTCCACCGCGAGAATACATTGGAAGAAACTGCCGCCGCTGCCGCCGTATTCTTCGGGGATCTCGATGCCCATCAATCCCAATTCGAAAAACTGGCGGATGATGTCTTTACGGAAGACGCCCGCCTCGTCCATCTCCCGGACGTATGGGCCGATTTGCTCGCGCGCGAACTGGCGCACGGTAGTTTGAAATAGCTTCTCTTCTTCCGTCAACGCGGTGAGAGGCTGTGGGGGAATTTCGGTTTGCTGCGCGCTGGCTGGCATGGCTTATTTTCTATACTACACCCGCCAGTTCGCGGTACTCGCGGCCCTGCGACTCGGCTACCGCGGCGTGCGTCACAAAGCCGTTGTAAGTGTTCACGCCTTCCCGTAATCCGCGGTGCTCGGTGCAGGCCCGCGCCAGTCCCTTATTCGCCAGTTCCAGGAGATAGGGGAACGTGGCGTTGGTCAACGCGAAGGTGGAAGTATGCGGTACGGCGGCCGGCATGTTGGAGACGCAGTAGTGCAGCACTCCTTCGACAAAATAGATGGGCTCGGTATGCGTGGTGGCATGCGAAGTTTCGAAGCAGCCGCCCTGGTCGATCGCCACATCCACCACCACCGCGCCGCGCTTCATGTTGGCGATCATCTCGCGCCGCACGACTTTGGGCGCAGACGCGCCCGGAATCAGTACGGCTCCCACCACCAGGTCCGCGCTCTTCAGCGTCTCACGGATGGTATACAGGTTCGAGGCCAGCGTGACGATCTGGCCGCCGAAAATGTCGTCCAGTTGCCGCAGCCGGTTCAGATTGCGGTCGATCATGATTACGTGCGCGCCCATTCCCAGCGCGATTTTGGCCGCGTTGGTGCCTACTACGCCACCGCCGATGATCACGCAGTTGGCCGGCGCGACGCCGGGGACGCCGCCCAGCAGCACGCCCCGCCCGCCATTGGGCGCTTCCAGAT
This sequence comes from Bryobacteraceae bacterium, assembly GCA_050011755.1. Lineage (GTDB taxonomy): Bacteria > Acidobacteriota > Terriglobia > Bryobacterales > Bryobacteraceae > Bog-159. The sequence goes on from JBEKIM010000373.1 coordinate 6,257, forward strand.
ATTGCGCGCCCACCTGTACGGCCATGCGGCCCGCGACCTCGCTCATGGGCGTGAGCAGCGGCAGCGAGCCATCGGGGTCGTGGATCGTCTCATACGCCACGCCATTGACCTTGGCTTCCAGCATGCGGTTGGTCAATTCGGGCAGCGGCGCCAGGTGCAGATACGTGAACAGGATCAGGCCGGGGCGCATAAAGCCGTACTCGGCCGGCTGCGGCTCTTTAACCTTGACGACCAGGTCGGCGCGCTGCCAGACTTCCGCGGCGCTAGGCAAAATGTCGGCGCCCGCTTCTATGTACTCGCCGTCGGTGAGCGCGCTGCCGGCGCCCGCGGTGGACTGAACCAACACCTGGTGGCCCGCCTCGCGCAGGGCCGTGACGCCGCTGGGCACAAGGCCCACGCGGGTTTCATGATCTTTGACTTCTTTCGGAACGCCGATGATCATCGGGAGTGCTCCTCTATGGGGTGGTGCTGAATTAGCGTATCACACGGCCACCGGAGCGGATTGCATTAGGGATGGCAAATCGGGTAGATTGGAGGGAACGGTGAGGTGCGAGAGCGGTTGAATCGGGCGGTCTCGAAAACCGTTGAACCTTTGCGGGTTCCGTGGGTTCGAATCCCACCCTCACCGCCAGCCTGGACCAACACCATCGTCATTTCTTTGCCTTTCCGCGCGTAGTGCTCGAGCACCACCTGTTCGGTGTCCCCGACTAGCTCCGCGACATCACGCG
>JBEKIM010000374.1:0-6927 GCA_050011755.1 Bryobacteraceae bacterium
TATTGTGAGTCAGATCGGCCCCGTACCTCCCAGCCTGGATCCAAGCCTGTACTTTGGAGGGTATATCGGTCACACCACCACGCCCCTCACCAACCAGTTGCTCGACGAGACCGCCGCGCTGACCAACGACTACCGCTATTTTGTTTTTCAGTTTTCGCAGCAGTTTATCACCGGCACCAACGCGCAGTTCACCTTTTACGACTCTCGCAGCCTGGAGAACAGTCCCACAAACCTGTTCAATCCTTCGCTCTCGGCCTTCCTGGACCTGCAGATCAACCAGAATCTCCTGCAGGGATTCAATATCGGCGTCAATAACCGCGACATCCGGATTGCCAAGAATAATATGAAGGTGAGCAACCTGCAGCTCAAGCTGCAAGTAGCCACCACCGTCTCCGCGGCGCTCAACCTTTACTGGGATCTGGTCAGTTTCATCGACGCCGTGCGCATCAAAGAACAAGCTCTGGCAACATCCCAGAAACTCTATGACGACGACCGGAAAATGGTTCAGATCGGCTCCCTGCCGGCGGTGGAGGTGACGCGCGCCGCCGCCCAGGTCTCGGTCGGTAAAGAGGACCTGCTGATCGCCCAGACCAATGTGCAGCAACAGGAGATCGTCCTGAAGAACGCGCTGAGCCGCAATGCCATGGCCAACGCCTGGCTCGACGACGTACATATCGTGCCGCTGAACCGCATCGAAGTTCCCAAGACGGACGAGTTGAAGCCGCTGCCGGAACTGCTCCCCGAAGCCATGACGAACCGCGTGGAGATCGAGCAGGACAAAGTAAACGTCGATAGCCAGAAGATCGCCATCCGCGGCTCCCGCAACGGACTGCTGCCCACCTTACAGGCTTTTCTGGAACTGACCAACAACGGCCTCAGCGGCCCCGTGAACCCGACGTTGTGCAGCGGCTGCGGTATACCGGATCCCTACTTCATTGGCGGAAACGGAAACGCGCTGGCCCAGGTCTTGCGCCGCGATTTTCCGAATTACTCCGCCGGCGTGTCGCTGACCATCCCTTTCCGCAATCGCGCCGCACAAGCGGATTATGTCACCGACCAACTCCAGCTCCGGCAAGCCGAACTGCGATTACAGCGCGCCGCCAACCAGGTAACCGTGGATGTGAAAACCGCGCTGATCGGGCTGCAGCAGGCTCGCGCGCGCTATGAGACGGCCCTCGATACCCGAAAACTGGCGGAACAAAGCCTCAAGGACGAAGGGAACCGGTTTCAACACGGCGTATCCAGCGTCACCCTGGTGATTCAAGCTCAAAGAGACTTGGCCAACGACGAAGACGCGGAGGTGCAGGCCATGGCGAACTATACGCACGCCAAGATTGCCTTTGACATGGCGATGGGCCGGACGCTCGACGTAAACCACATCTCCATGCAGGAGGCCGCGACGGGACGCGTCGCGCGGTCGTCGGTTCTGCCCGAGCAGCAGGAGTTGCCGAGATGAAGAACCCTCGACGCGGGGCAGGCACTCTGCCTGCGGCGGCCTCGCAGGCCACCTCCCGTTCGCTCTTGGCCTACCTCTGTGTGGCCGCCATCTGTTCCGCGCAGGACCAGCAGTTCGCGATCGAGAAACCCCATCTGCCGATTCCCATCCGCTCGTATGCGCCCCCGTCCGTGCCTGCCAGCCGGTTGGGAAACTCGAAACGATTGCACGATCTGCTGCGCGCGGGCAAGCTCTACCTGACGGTGCAAGACGCTCTCGCGCTGGCCATCGAAAACAATCTGAACCTGGAAGTCGATCGTTATGGGCCGCTGCTCGCGCAGTCCGCTCTCGAGCGGGCCAAGGCCGGAGGTCCGCTGCGCGGCGTGCCCAGCGCCAGCGCCCAGGTTGCCAGTGTAGACAGCGGATTGGGCGTCAACGGCAGCGTGCAGAGCGCCGGCCTATCCGGCAACTCAGGCGGATCGAACGGCGGCAGCGCCGGCGGCGCGGTGATTCAACAGGTCGGCGCGGTCACGCCGAACCTCGACCCCGTTGTTCAAAACACTACGACTTTCGCGCACCTGAGCCAGCCGCAGCCTTTTGAGGTTGTCAGCCAGACCTCAGCCTTGATCCAGTCCGTCCACACCTATAACACGGTGCTCCAGGAAGGCTTGCTGACCGGTGGCTACGTGCAATTCCGCGACTACGAACAATACTTGAAGGAGAATTCTCCCAGCGACAGTCTGGAGCCCGCCGTGGCTCCGTACATGAGTTTTGCCGTGCGGCACAACCTCCTCCAGGGCTTCGGCGTGAAGCTCAACAACCGTTTTATCCGCATCGCACAAATCAACACGGTGGCCGCGCGCGAGTCGTTCCGGTCCCAGTTGCTCGATCTGACGGCTAGCGTCCTGAACCTCTACTGGGACCTCGTCAGCGCCCACGCCGAACTGAAGGTTCGGCAAAGCGCCCTGGAGACGACCCAGAAGTTTCTCGAGGACACCAAGAAAGAGATCGCCGCGGGCGCCATGCCGCGAGTCGAGCTGCCGCGCGCACAGGCCGAGGCGGCCAGCCGTCTGCAGGACGTTGTGGTGGCACAGTACGATGTCAGCCAGCGGGAACACATGCTGAAGGACTCCATCACCCGCATGCCGGATCCCGAAATCGAAGCCGCCGGGATCGTGACGCTCGACCGCATCGAAGTGCCGGAGAACGAGGACCTGCCCCCGCTGCGCCAATTGGTCGCGACCGCCATCCAGAAGCGCCCCGACGTGGCGGTCTCGAAGTTTCGCGGCCAGACCCAGGAGATCGCCCTGGTCGGAACGGAAAACCCGCTATTGCCGAACTTGACCCTGCAATTGCAGACCTATGACCGCGGCGCGGCGGGCGCGCCCCAGTACCAACCGAACCCATATTTCATCGGTGGTTACGGCACGGCGCTCAAGCAGATCTTTCGCCGCGATTTCCCGAATGAAACCGGATCGCTGGGGCTTTCCATTCCGCTGCGAAACCGGCAGGCGCAAGGCGACTACGGCATCGACCAGTTGCAATACCGCCAAGGGCAGGTCTCGACCGAGCGCGAGACAAACCAGATCGTAGTGGATATCTCCAACCAGCTCAGCGCCCTCCGCCAGTCTCGCGCCAGATACCTGGTAGCCCGCGACACGCGAGCTTTGAACGAGGAGTTGCTGGCATCCGAGCGCAAGAAGTTTTCTTACGGAATCTCCACGTTCAACGACATCATCATCGACCAGCGCGCGTTGGTCGCCGCCCAAATCGCCGAAGTTACAGCCATGGCGACGTATGCCCGCGCGCGCGTGTCGCTCGATCAGGTGCTGGGCGAGACTCTGGAAAAAAACAACGTCTCCATGGATGAAGGGCTGACCGGCAGCGTCCCGCCGGCCGCGGCGCACTGATACAATTCTCTTCCATGCGAAGATCGGCTTTTATGCTGGCGCTGGCAGCCGCCGCTGCCCTGTCCGCCGCGCCTCTCGACAAGAAAGACGTCGAATACGGCCGCCCGGACGGCCATCCCCTGCTGCTCGACCTGCACGTGCCGGATGGAGCGGGACCGTTTGCCGCCGCCATTCTGATCCACGGCGGAGGTTTCGACCAAGGCAGTAAGAGCACGAACGTACGGCCGCTCTTCGAGCCTCTCAGCGAGGCCGGCTTCGTCTGGTTCAGCATCGACTACCGGCTGGCGCCGGCGGTCCAATTCCCCGAAGCCATGGACGACGTGAACAGCGCCATCCGGTGGGTGAGAGCGCATGCCGCCGAGTACCGAGTGGATGTATCCCGCCTCGCGATTGTCGGCGAATCCGCGGGCGGTTTCTTCGTGAATTATGCCGGAACTCACCAGACGCCGGCTACCCGCGTCGCGGCCGTGGTGGATTTCTACGGGCCGTCCGACTACGGAAAACTGGCCCTTGAGCGGCGGGCCCATCCGGACCACTTCAATATGGCTACCATCGAACGCCACGCGGCGAACGGAGGCGGCATCCATTTCTTCGGCGTCCAACAGCTTGACGAGGCGGGCCTCGCAAAACTGCGAGCGGTGGCGCCCATCGCCGCGGTACAAAAGGGCATGCCGCCGTTCCTGGTGATTCACGGCACCCGCGACGATCAGGTGAGCTTCGAGCAATCCACCGCGTTTTGCGATGCTATCCGGAATGTGGGTACGGCCTGCCGTTTGATCGCGATTGAAGGCGGCGGGCACGGTATGGGCGGCTGGCGCGCGCCGGAAATGCAGCAATGGAAGCCCGAGATGGTCGCCTGGTTGAAGAAAACCATGCACGTCGAGTAGCCGGCATTTGCCCGGCGGCCCGCTGTATGTTGTACTGTTGCCATGAAGCCAGTCCTGTGGGCAGTCGTGCTGGCCGCGCCCCTGGCGGCCCAGGTGCATGTCGCACGCCATGGTATCGAGTACGTCTCGGTCGATATCAAGGGGAAGCCGTTCACTCAGTTCTTCATCGGCCCGGAAACCAACAAGCCTTATCTGCACCCGCTGCGTTCGGCCAGCGGCAAGATTGTGACGCGCGGCTACCCGATGGATGAGATCCCGGGCGAGTCGCACGATCACCCGCATCATCGCGGCCTGTGGTTCTCCCATGGAGACGTGAACGGGTTCGACTTCTGGGGCAACGAAACCCGCGGCGCCAAGTTCGGCCGCATCGTGCTGTCAAAAATCGACAACCTGTCGGACGGCAAAGACTCGGGCGCCATCGATGCCACCTTCGACTGGTCCGACCCCAACGGAAAGGTGCTCCTGAGCGAGGCGCGCAAAATGATTTTTTATGCCCAGCCTAAGTCCCGCACCATCGACTTCGACATTGCCCTGACCGCCCGCGAAGCGGTCACTTTTGGGGACACCAAGGAGGGCACCTTCGCGGTGCGCGTGGCGTCCGCCCTGGAAGAGGCGCGCGGCGCCCATATGGTCGACTCGCAGGGCCGCCAGGGTGAAAAACAGATCTGGGGCAAACGCGCGGATTGGGTGGATTACGATGGCGTCATCGACGGAGAGCGGCTGGGCATCGCGATCTTCGACCATCCGTCGAATCCTCGACATCCGACATATTGGCACGCGCGTGCTTACGGCCTATTCGCCGCCAATATCTTCGGTCTCCGGGATTTCGAAAACGATAAGAGCAAAAACGGCAGCTTGCCCCTGGCGCCTGGCGAGACTCTGCGCTTTCGATACCGCGTAGTAATCCATCCGGGGGATGCATCCAGCGCGCACATCAACCGGCTTTACGCCGATTATGCCGAAGGCCGGTGATCTGGCAACAAACGAAAATCCCGGAGAGCCGCTTCGGCAGGCGCCATGGGCTCCGGTTGGCGGGTTGAAGCTGCCGGAGTATCCCGAGATGCCAGGGCTTTCCCCTGTGTCGGCTGAACTGAGCGAACAAACCCAAAACTGTTAAACCTGGCGATAAGTGAGTTTCTTTACACACACCTATCGGACGCACGAAGGGCGCGAGATTGCTCCCGCGCCCTGGGTGAATCAAAGATTGCGATTAGGCGGCGGCGAGCAGATCGTCGATCGACTCGGCGGCCGCAAACTCGTTCCGATCCGCAGCTTCCTGGCATCGGATGCAGAAGGCCGCCCACGGCACCGCTTCCAGGCGCTTGGGCTTGATATCCTCCTCGCAATGCATGCAAACGCCGTAACTGCCGTCGTTGATGCGGAAAAGAGCGGCCCGGACGTTGCGCAGCAGACTCGCCTCGCGGTCCAGATTGCGAATCGCAAGTTCCCTCTCTCCAGCAAGTTGCACTTCATCCAACGCATCCGGAGTCTTCTCGATCAGGATCTCGTCGCGATTGCGTAGTCCACCGGACAGTTCGGCCTGCTTGGCCAGTAGGATCGTCTTGTATTTTTCGAGCTCGGTTCTGTTCATGATCATTCTCCTATCTTTTTTCGTTCTATCCTGCCGGGTTCGTTTGCCCGACAGAGAATAGACGAAATTTCACTCCAAAAGTTTCAAAAAATCTCAGCCTCTTCGGCTCAACTACGGTCGCCCTTTGGCTCAGAACGTCCCGCACGGGAAACAACTGTAGCAATTCCTGGGCCAAATTGCAAAACAAAATATATAGAGTCCGGTACTATGCCAAAAGTTACATTTCAGGCGTTCGTACCCTCACCAAGCCGTCCCGAATGACATCGGTTCGGACGGAACATTAGTGCGGAATCTGGCCATTTGTATCACCAGACGCCGCGAATGCCGAACCGTTACGTCGCCTGACGAAAACCAGTTCTATGGCAAAGTGTTTAGTATTTGGACATTACCTGCACACAGAACGCTAGAAAGAAGCGTGCTGAGACGGTAAGAATGGGTGAGCGAAGGCTGATTTTATGGCGCAGCGACCTTGGCGGAATTGTCCGCCTTCGCCGCCCAGTGCAGTCCGATACCGCCAAAGATGAAACCATGGGCCTTGACCGAGGCGTACCCGTGCTTCCGAAGCCGGTCCGCGAAATCCTGTATGGAGACAAAGGAGCGCAGCGAATCGGGAATGTATGTGTAGATGCGGGGGCGGCCGTGCAGTAGGAGCCCCCAAAAACCGCCCTGCACATACAGGTACCCGACATACAACTGGCGGAGCACCGGATTGGCGGGAAGGAAGAAATCCAGGGTCACCAGCAGGCCCCCCGGCCTCGTCACGCGTTCGATCTCCCTGAGAGCGGCGTTCAGATCCGGAAAATTACGCAGACCGTAGCCGATAAACACAGCGTCGAAAGTGTGCTCGGGGAAGGGCAGTATGGTCGCATCGGCGCACACGGCATAGCGGATGCCACGTTCCCGGGCCAGGCGCAGCATGCGCTCGGTAAGATCCACCGCGATGGATTTGGCTTGGGGGCAACACTTCCCCACGAGCTCGGAAAAATCTCCCGTTCCCGAGGCCAGATCCAGAACGATGGCGCGCTCCGGCAGCCCTGCCATTTCGACACCACGCCGTTTCCAGCGACGGTCCATCCCATAGGAGAAAATGCGGGTAATAAAGTC
>JBEKIM010000375.1:0-6880 GCA_050011755.1 Bryobacteraceae bacterium
CCATTGCGCCCATGTATCGGTACGCTTCCCTTTGTAGTAGTGGATGACGCCGCCGCGCTGGACCACGGCTGCCACCCCGTCCATTAACTGCTGGCAACGCGGATTCAGCGCATCCCACCAGACCGGCTTATGAGCGCTCCACCAACTGGGATTCGCCATCGGACCACCACTCTCGCACAGATTAGTCCGGAAAATCGGCCTTCCGGTTCGTCTAGTATATCGTACAAAGCGCTCGTGTCTTCAAAGGAAGACCAAAATACTCGATGGGACGTTTTCTGGAAGCGAGATGGATGATCTGGCTGGGATACAGCCGACGGCGGAAGGACACGGAAATCCGATCCTTGTTCGGGGGTACATCCTTGTTCGGCGTACCGTCTCTCCTCAACCCTAAGATGTATAATCGCTCTTGAACGGAGGCGTGAAGATTTATGCGCTGTTCATCTCTCGTGCTTTGCCGCGTCACGTTATCCCTCGCGGCCGATCTATTTGGTCAGGCGCCCGTGATTCAGAGTGGTGGTGTCGAAAACACCGCCAGTTAACGTCATTCTAACTTCTGGCTCGCCCCGGATGTTGATCGCCATCAAGGGGCAAAACCTGGCCACTTCCACGGAGACCGCCGGCGCTTATCCGCTTCCGTACACCCTGGGCGGCGCCACGGTCTCGTTCAATGGACAGCCGGCACCGTTCTTATAATGCTTCTCCACAGCAACTTGACGTACAGGCGCCGGGTGCGTCCGTGTCTGCCGGCCAAACTTACAGCGTGCTTGTCACCGCCGCGGCTGGAGCGAGCAGTCCCTACCCGATCCGATATCCACTTATTAAGAATGTAGGTGTTTTTCACACGGGATACGACGGGCTGCGGGCAAGCAGTAGCATACAACGTCCATGCGGACGGCACCGTCAGTCTGAATCCGCCGCGGAATAGTCTTGATCCCACCGTGGGCATTGACCAGGCCAACCTGATGGGTCAATCGACTGGGGGGATTCCGCAGGGCTGTCACGTGCCGGCGTTTCTGCCGGGCCTTTGATCGCGACCAGCCAGTTAGTGGACGTGAGCGTCCAACCGGGCGGCGGTTCCCGCTCCGATCCCGACGGCGGCACGCGCTCGGCGTCATCAATTGGCACCAAACCATCGTCAGCGATTACGGTCAAATTTGCACATCTGCTGCGATTGTCGCCCAGTTCATCCAATCGAACGGCCTGGGCCTTTGGCCGCCGGGTCCCTACGGCGCCAATTCCGTGGGTGTGGGGTGTCTCGAGTCCGTTTACAACCAGTCCGCCTTTGTCCTGCAGCGGATCGCTCCCCAGCACGCTCGATGCAGGTCAATTGGGGCTGACCGGTCCCGGAATCGGCGGCGTCACCTTGTCGCCTTCGGTTTCAATATGGGCGCGCGACGTATCAAATCACTCCGCCGGGCGGAGTCATTATGGGTGGTAACTATCGGGTAGCGGGTCTTGGCGGTAGCCAGGTCGGCCCGTTCACTGCCAGCGGTCACATCCCGGCGCCAGCGATGCTGAATACTCCACAACTCGCCGGCGCCGCACTCACGGCGGACGCTTACGGCACTTACAACTTCTACTGGACCGGCGGGGATGACGATAGTTATGTGGTGGGCAGGTCTTTGCTCTCAACGGGCACTTCGAAGCTGTTGCCTCCGCGCTGGGCTCCGCCGGGTCCCTTTCAATCTCGGCTGTGGACGTCAATTGTGGCGGGGGACTTCACCTTTATTGCAATGGTCCGGTTCCAGGCGGCCAGCCCGTTGAGGTCATCATTACGCAGGCACCCGTCTGGGTAGTGTCCTAATTTGCCTTTAATCAAATTAGGACACTACCCCCGTCTGGTCGCAGACTACCTGGGCGCAGCCTGCCGGCGCGCCATCGCTGCCTTTCGCCGCGCCGGGACTGGCCATGGGCGGGGAGCTGACCTGGACCTATGTGTGGGACTTGAAGGCGCTGGCTGGCAATTAAGGTTGCGAGCATGCGCCTGACTTTCCAGTTGCTCGACGATATTGCGTAGAACGTCACGAAATCCTTTGGGCGGCCGAAAGCCGCCTGATCCAACAGCTCGGCATCTATGACGTTTGCCGATTCCAGAAAAGGCGGCCATTTCAGCCCGGCGACAAGCCGGACGAGGCCGGCCGCCGGGCAGCCGCAACCCGGCCACGGTGGCTGTCCAGAAACTTTCCAAAACAAACACCCCACTCAATTCCGGGCAATTCCAAACACCTGTCGAGCGGCCTGCGCCTCAGGCAAATTCGGATCCATCTTCAAGGCCGCATCCAGTGTCTGCCGTCCCCGCTTTTGATCTCCGGCTTTCAGATAGGCCATCGCCAAATGGTATTTCCGCCGCGCAGTACCTTCCCGTGCGGTTGCGCCTTCCAGATAGGTCACCGCCATGGAATACAAGCCCTTCTGAAAATACGTCCATCCCAGCGTGTCATCCACGGCGGCACTCTCCGGAGCGAGTTCCTTGGCTTTCTGCGCGTATTTAATACCTTCGTCCGGTTGCCTGCTTTCCGCCAGCAGATAGGCCAGGCCGTTCAAGGCGAAGACATTCTTTTCGTCCAGCGCTACCACTTTACGGTACTGCTCGACGGCTGCCGCGTTGTGCCCCTCCATGTCTTCCAGTTGGGCCAACAGGAGGTGCCCCGGTATGCTGCCGGGATGCGCGGAGAGGACCGTGGAAAGCCGCCGGCGTGCCTCGTCCCGCCGGCCTTCGGCCGTGTCGAGATTGGCCAGCGCCAGATCCGCCTCGAGAAATCCAGGCTTGGCCGCGATGGCCGCCTCGAACGCTTTGCGCGCTCCTGCCCGGTCGCCCGTGGTGGCCAAGAGCTCTCCCAAGAACAACTGCACAGGGCCCGACGCCGGCTGGCGCACCGCGTACTCCCGTACTTTCTCGAGACCGGCCGGCATCTGCTTCTGCGCCGCATAAGTTTGAACGAGCAGGTTCAGCGCCCGCACATCTCCGGGATTCTGGCTGAGGTCCCGCTCGGCGGCAGCCCGGGCGCCGGCATAGTCCTTCTGGCCCAGCTTCAGAGCCGCATCCTGCAGCAGCGCATCCGGAACCCGGCCGGTGGCCAGCAGACGATCGATGCCTTTACGCGCTTCGGCCGGCTGTCCGAGAGCCAACAGCACCCAGTCACGCTGCAATACAATGGGCACACTGTCCTTCTGGTCGGACGGCGCTTCATCGAGGAGCTGCAGCGCGGCTTGCGCGCCCCGGTTCGCCAGCAACAACCGCGCCAGATCGACGCGGGCATTGAGCGCGCGCTTGTCCAGCCGCAGCGCCTGTCCCAACTCATCCTTCTGGCTGGCCGTATCCTGACGGCCTTGTCCCACTTTCGACAAAAGGTAATGCGCTTCCGCGGATTCGTTCCGGTAGTGCAGCACCTGATGCAGATCGGTTTCGGCCTCGCTGTATTTCCCCGAAGCCAGATAAATCCGGCTGCGCTGCAACATCGCATCGGTGTCGAGCCCATTTTTTTTCAGCGCCGCCGTCAAGACTTTTTCGGCGTCTCCGACGCGGTTCATCGCGAGATAGGCTTTTACTAAATCAGTCCGTAAATTCCGGTCCGCCGGATTCTCTTTGACCAGTTTCTCGAACTCCGACACCGCCTGCGCTCCTTTGCCGGACTGAAAAAGATAGAGCGCATGGATCGGCTTGTATTGCTTCTGCGGCAGAGCGGCCACCTGCCGATAGGTCTCTTCCGCCTGTTCGGGGTGACCGGCGCGCACCTGCATCGCGCCCAAGGCCAGCAGCGCGGGCCCGTGTTTCGGGTCGATTTCGAGGGCGTGCCGGAATTCCTGTTCGGCCTCCGGCGTTCTGCCCAAAGCCTGATATAGCCCGCCCAGGTAAACCCTCGGCTCCGGCGATTTCGGCGCCTGTGCGGCGGCTTGCTTCAGCGCTTCCTCGGCGCCCGCCACATCCTTGCGCGCCAGCCGCGTTCGAGCCAGAGCTACGGAAGATCTCAGGTTGCTCGGAGATTTCTTCAGCGCCTGCTCCAGATGCGATTCCGCGCTTTCCGGGTTCCCCAACTTCAATTCCGTGATCGCCAGGACGTTCAAGGCGTCGGCATCGTCCGGCAGCAATTTCAGCACGCCCTGAGTGCGTCTCTGGGCCTCTTCCAAGGCCGGCTTGCTGCGGCTGGTAGACATCAACTCCGCCAGTTTCAGTTGCGCGCCGGTGTGCTTGGGATTCAATTCGGTCGCCTTCCGGAAGTAGGAGGCGGCAGTGTTGAAGTCGTTGGACGCCCCATAGGCCAACCCGAGCTGGTAATAGGGTTCCGCGTCTCGCGGCTGCGCCTGCACGGCATTCTTGAACTGTAGGATGGCGACGGCGTAGTTCTTGTTTTGAAACTCTTTCCTGCCTTTTTCCAGATAGCGGGCTTCCCGCACTTGCGGCGACTGCGAGCATCCGGCGAAAACCAGAATCGCGATCACGGCCCCACGCGCCGATCGGTTGAAATGCATCATGCCATCCTTCCAGTTAGTGGAAACGGTCAGACTAAGTCTGAGCGCACCTTTCAGAAAGCTCAAAAAGTAGGACTTCGTTTGCTATATTTTGGGAAATACCCGTCCCGCGCGGTGCAGCGATGTTAGAAAGCGTTCCCGGCATTTTCGAGCCGCTGACCTTCGTTCGAAACGTGAATGATGCGGTACTCTTCGATCCGGCAGGCTAGCCCGAATTCGGACCCGGCCCCGATCTTCTCCACGCGCACGGCCTGGGCTCTGCACCGCAGATACACCACATCGTCTGGATACTGCGAGTTATGTGTAGGCACGACAATATCGCATTCGATTTGTTCACCCGGCCGGATCGGCTGATCCACAAGGCAGTAGAAGCCATCCTTACTGATATCTCTGGTTTCGGTGCGAAATGGGTGCCCGGCGCCGTACCACGTCAGGTACAAGGTCCAATGCAGTGCGGCGCGAGGACTTCTGCGTCGCTCTACGCCCGCGTCCCACCCAGCCTGATCGAACTCCATGGCGCCCGCCAACGGATCGCGAGCTGTCGCGGAGTGCATCATCGGAATGCCAAGCAATGCACTTTGCCTGCCATTAGGCTGTGGGACAGGTCGAAAAAACGGAGGGACGCACATGCGTCGAATACCAGGGCAGGAGAATTCACACCCTCACAGGTCAGATAGGGAGAGAGGAAGAATGAGGCCCCGAGCAAGAGTTTTCCCATGGATCGGAATGGCAGTGGGGCGACCGGTGGACGGGAAGTGCGCGCGTTGGAGGAGGGGGCGTGGGGGAAGAACCTTTTGAAGGTTTCGCCTCCACACCACGCCAGCCCCAGGTATGGGTGACGGATGGGGCGTCACCCAGGCAAACCCGGCTCGCTTTTTCAGCGAAGCTCGAAGCGATCGAGGTTCATCACTTTGTTCCAGGACGCCACAAAGTCATCGACGAACGCTTTCTCGGAATCGTTCGACGCATAGACTTCCGCCAGCGCCCGGAGCTGGGAGTTGGAACCGAAGACGAGATCCACGACTGTGCCCGTCCACTTGAGTTCGCCCGTCGCGCGGTCGCGCCCTTCCAACACGCCTTCAGATGCGGCGGACTTCTGCCACTTCGTGCCCATGTCGAGCAGGTTGACGAAGAAATCGTTCGTCAAGGTGTCGGGCCGGTTGGTGAAGACACCGTGTTTGGACTGGCCGACGTTGGCGCCCAGGGCACGCATGCCACCCACCAGCACCGTCATCTCGGGAGCGGTCAGGGTCAACAGACTGGCCCGATCGATCAGCATCTCGGCCGCCGATTCTTCGTGTCCCTTCCGGAGATAGTTGCGGAACCCGTCCGCGGCCGGCTCCAGTACGGCGAACGAGTGCACATCGGTCTGGTCCTGCGACGCGTCCGTGCGCCCCGGCGAAAAGGGAACCTTCACGTCGTGGCCGCCCTTCTTCGCAGCGGCCTCCACCGCCGCGCAGCCGCCCAGAACGATCAGGTCGGCCAGTGAGACCTTCTTCCGGCCGGACTGGGCGCCGTTGAAATCCTTCTGGATCGCCTCCAGGGTAGGAAGTACCTTCGCCAGTTCGGCCGGCTGATTGACTTCCCAATCCGATTGCGGCGCCAGGCGAATGCGCGCCCCGTTAGCGCCGCCGCGCTTGTCAGTGCCGCGGAATGTCGCAGCCGACGCCCAGGCCGTCGTGACCAGTTGGGAGATGGAAAGCCCGGATGCGAGAATCCTGGCCTTCAGATCGGCAATATCCCGCTCCCCGATCAATTCATGATCCACAGCGGGAACGGGGTCCTGCCACAGCAACGGCTCCGCGGGGACGAGCGGGCCAAGGTAACGCGAAATGGGCCCCATGTCGCGATGCGTCAGCTTGAACCAGGCCTTGGCGAACGCGTCTGCGAATTCCTCCGGGTGCTCGTGGAAGCGCTTCGAAATCTCCGTGTAGCTGGGGTCCATCTTCAGCGCCAGATCGGTCGTGAACATCATCGGAGCATGCTTCTTGGACGGGTCGTGCGCGTCCGGCACAGTGCCCGCCGCGGAAGCGTCCTTGGGAGTCCATTGTTGAGCGCCGGCGGGGCTCTTCGTCAATTCCCATTCATAACCGAACAGGTTGTCGAAGTAGTTGTTGTCCCACTTCACCGGGTTGGTGGTCCATGCGCCTTCCAATCCGCTGCTGATCGTGTGGACGCCATTGCCATTGCCAAAGGCGTTCTTCCAGCCGAGACCTTGCTCTTCGATGCCGGCGGCCTCCGGTTCGGGACCGACATACTGGATCGGTTCGGCAGCTCCATGGGCTTTGCCGAAGGTGTGTCCGCCGGCGATGAGGGCTACCGTCTCCTCGTCATTCATCGCCATACGGCCGAAGGTCTCCCGGATATCGATGGCCGCGGCGAGCGGATCCGGTTTGGCGTTGGGACCTTC
>JBEKIM010000376.1:0-6870 GCA_050011755.1 Bryobacteraceae bacterium
ACGCCCGCACCGCGCCAGCTTTTAACGTCCGCCATGGCGTCGTTCATGATCTTCGCCGCGGCATTCGTATCGCCCGGCAACGCGTGCGAGTGGATCGATAAGGCGATGTTTTGGTCCGCGTGCCCCAGGGTGTTCGGAGACGACGGTGACCGGCACGCCGTTACTTAGCAGACTAGTGGCGTGGGAGTGCCGCAAGGAATGGAGGCTGACGCCATGCCGCCCGACTTTCCGCATGAGTTCGGACACGCGGGCTCCGAGGCAGCGAAATCGTGGTCTTTGAGGCAGTGCACGCCTGATCGAAGTCCGCTCGCATGTGATCCATCCAACGAAAAAGACTTTTGAGCTAGATGCGAGGCACATCTTCCTAGAAGTCACGGAGTGACTGCAAACACGATGCCGTATCCCGAACTCCCACCGCTGGACGTCGTTCCGTAGAGTATGCCGGCGGGGCCCAAGACAAGCTGCCCTGGTCCCGCTCCGTCGCCGTTCTCACCGGTGAAACTGTGCAGAATGGTCTCGGTCCACGCCCCACCTTGCGTCGGTGGCGGCGTCAGTTGGAATACTGTGCCACACCCGGTAGCTCCCCAGTAGTAGCATCCCAGACCGGTCGCGGCGCTACCGCCATAACTCGTAGTGCCATAAAGCACGCCATTCTTTCCTAATACCAATCCAGCCGTTGGATAGGCTCCATCGTCGTTAAGCGCCGTGAAGCTGTAAATTACGGTCTCTGTCCAGGCCCCGCCCGGCGTCGCAGGCGCCGTTAACTGGAAAACCGTACCGCAGCCTTCGCTGGAATACACCGCACACGCTCCGCCGCCGCCGAAGTTTGTTGTGCCATAGAATACTCCCGGGCCTTCAGTAAGCGGGGCAACGGAATTGCAGCCATCGTCGCCTCCCTTGAAGTCGTAAATCGTACCTCCGATCCAGATGCCGCCCGCCACCGCAGGTGGCGACAACTCGTAGACCGCACCGCAGCCGGAGAAGTTGTAATCGGAGTAATGGTCATACGTGGTCGTGCCGTACAACGATTGCCCAACAGCAACCACTGCTGCTTGCGGACCCAACCCGAGGCTTTTCCTGGCAGGAAACTTGAGTATGATGCGATCCGTCCACCTGTTTCCCGCCATCCCTGGGGGTGTGAGTTCGAACACGACCCCGCCATCCGGCGCCCCATCGATGGGCGTGTAACCGTTGTTGAATGCCGGGCCGTAGATCGCCCCGCTGGGACCGATGAACAGCGCGCCGGCCGGCGAGGTCTGAAGAGTATAAGTTTCCGGGAAAGTGTACAGAACAGTCTCGGTCCAGTCCCCGCCCGCATTCTCATCCGGCGGCGCTAATTTGAAAACGGTCCCGGTGAGGAGCCCTACGTGGTGCACTCCTCCGTGGAGAGTCGTGCCATAGAGGGCTCCGTCCTGGCCGAACACCGGGTTAAACCCTGGATGTCCCCCATCGATTCCGTTGAAATTGAAGATCTCTCTCTTGGACCATGCGCCTGACGCGGCCGGAGTTAATTCGAAGACCGTGCCGCACCCGGGAGAACCGTAGCCGCAGGGGTGTGCACCCCCGAATTCGGTCACGCCAAACAGTTCTCCATTCTTGCCGGCGATCACACCGGCAGGCGAAGACCCGTCCGTAGCCCCTTGAAAGTTGTATAGCGTGGTGAGGACCGCCGTTTGCGCAGTCGCGCCGCGTGCCATGAGCAGCGCCAGCGCTCCAGCATATGCAAGCCGAATGGCAGTGCCGGTAATCGTCGGCTGGTTGGGTCGCATCGTTCCCCTCCTGCGATCCAGTGTAC
The DNA here is from genome assembly GCA_050011755.1 of Bryobacteraceae bacterium. Lineage (GTDB taxonomy): Bacteria > Acidobacteriota > Terriglobia > Bryobacterales > Bryobacteraceae > Bog-159. Next base: position 1,796 of record JBEKIM010000376.1, read on the forward strand.
ATTGACATCGGCTGCGACTCGGCGGAAAGGTGGCTTCCGGCTGGGACCATCCGTTCGACTAGGCAACCATTGGAATTCCCGGCGTTGCTTGACAGGTGGCGTCGGCGCGGCGTATTGTAAATGGTTTAGGTATGGGCAAACCATCGGACTTAATCCAGGGCACTCTCGATTTGCTGATTCTCCGCACCATCGAACTTGAACCGCAGCATGGGTGGGCTATCGCGAAGCGCATCGAGCAAACGAGCGAGGACGTATTGCAAGTAAGCCAGGGCGCACTGTATCCGGCGCTGCACCGCTTGGAGCAGCAGGCTTGGATCCGCGCCGCGTGGCGCAAGACCGAGACCGGGCGCGAAGCGAAGTTCTACGAACTGACCAGAGCCGGCCGCGCGCAATTGCAGAAAGAACTGGCGCAGTGGGAGCGCCTGTCGCGGGCCGTGGGACTGGTGATCCGGACGGCGGAGCCGTAGCGCCGTGAACGCGCGGCGCAAATGGGATATCGCCGCAATGCGGCTGCGCTCCCTGGCCCGCCGGAAGCGCGTTGAAGACGATCTCGAGAAGGAGCTGCGATTCCATCTGGAACAGCAGGTGGAAGAGAACCTGGCGGCGGGTATGCCGCCCGCCGAAGCCCGCCGCGCGGCCCTGCGCAAGTTGGGAAGCGTAGCGCAGATACAGGAGGAATGCCGCGATATGCGACGCACCGATACGCTCGAAACTTTGGGGCGCGATTTACGATACGCCCTGCGATCGCTGGGAAAAACCCCCGGCTTTACGGCCGTGATCCTGCTCACGCTGGCGCTCAGCATCGGCGCAAACAGTGCGATCTTCAGCGTGATCGATGGCGTGCTGCTGCGGCCGCTGCCCTACCCCGAAGGCGACCGCATCGTGCGCGTCTTTTTTCACAGCTCGAGTTATCCCAAGTTTCCTTTGACTCCTTTCGATTTTCGCGATTTCCGCAGGCTGATCGGTTCGTTCGAATCGCTGGCCGGCTTTACGCGCGCCGATCTACAGCTTTCCGGAAACGGCCAACCGGAGCGCTTTACGGGGTTCGCCGTCACTGCAGGTTTTTTTCATGTGTTGGGATTACACCCCGCGCGCGGGCGAGAGTTCGGGGCGAGCGACGAGATCCCGGGCAATGAACAGCAGGCGATTATCAGCGATCGGCTGTGGCGGGGCAGGTTCGGCGCCGACCCGAACATCGTCGGGCGGAAGATCACGCTGGATTCACGGCCCTTCACCATCGCGGGCGTGATGCCTCCAGGCACGGATCATCCGGGCAACGAATATAACGGCGTGGCGCACGGCGAGACGGTAGACATCTGGTGGCCGTTCGCATTCCGGGGCGATCCGAACCAGCGCGGTTCGCATTATATGGAAGTGATCGGGCGCTTGAAGAAGGGCAAAACGGCGGCGCAAGCGCAAGCGGAAATGGACGCCATGATCGCGCGGGTTAACCGCCAGAATCCGGGCGCCCTGGGAGGCTGGCAGGCGCTGGTAGTTCCGCTTTACCAGGAGATCGTGGGACCGAGCGAGCGAATGCTTCTGGTGCTGCTGGGCGCGGTCGGCCTGGTGCTTTTGATCGCCTGCGCCAATGCGGCGAACCTGCTGCTGGCCCGGGCGACGGCCCGCCAACGCGAGATGGCGGTGCGCACGGCGCTGGGCGCGGGCCGATCGCGGCTGGTGCGGCAGATGTTGACGGAAAGCCTGCTGATCGCGTTTCTGGGGGGCGCCTGCGCTATCGCGGTGGCGGTGGCAGGCGTACGGGCGATGGTTGCCCTGCTGCCCGCCGATTTCCCGCGCGCCGATACCATTCACGTGAACGTGGCGGTTTTCGGATTCACGCTTCTGGTGGCCCTGGGCACCGGCATCCTTTTCGGGCTGGCGCCCGCGCTGCAGGCAGCCCGCACCGACGTACAGGATGCTCTGCGCGCCGGCGGACGCGGCGCGGGCAGTAACCGCGGGCATCTGCGGCTGCGCAGCGTCCTGGTAGTGGGTGAAGTCAGTCTCGCCTGCCTGCTGCTGATCGGGGCGGGCCTGATGCTGCGCAGTTTCGTGCATCTGCTGCGCGCCGACCCGGGCTTTCGTCCCGAACACCTGCTGACGGCGCGGGTGGCGCTGCCGGATGCCGCCTACAAACCTTTGGAGACGCTGCGGTTCTGGAGCCGGTTGACCGAAAGGCTGGATTCGGTGGCAGGCATCCGGACTGCGGGCGTAGGTACGGATCTGCCGTGGACCGGGTACGACGACAATGTCAGCGGCTTCACCATCGAAGGGAAGAAGCCGGCGGCCGGCCAGGACTTCCGCGCGCGCTATCACGTGGCCAGCCCCGGCTACTTCCGTGCGATGGGCATTCCATTGATCGGCGGCCGGTTCTTCACAGCGGGCGACGATATGAAGGCGCCACTCGCCATGATCGTCAACCAGAGCATGGCGCGGCGTTATTGGCCGGGTGAAAACGCGGTGGGCAAACGCATCACATTCGATGACCATCCTAAGGAGAAAGATTGGATGACTATCGTGGGCATCGTGGGCGACGTAAAGGATAAGCCGGATAGTCCCGCGGCGGAAATGGCGCTGTGGTGGGCGATCCAGCAGACGCCCGTTTCGGTGAACAATATGGCCGTCGCGGTGCGCGGCAGTGCGGGCGCGGCGATGCTGGCGAACGATCTGCGGGAGGCCGTACGGCAGCTCGATCCCAACCTGGCGATAGCGAACATCCTGCCGATGGACAATATCGCGGACGCGAACGTTTCCACGCCGCGGTTCGCGCTTTTTCTGGTGGCCTTGTTCGCAGGCCTGGCGCTGACCCTGGCGGCCATCGGCATCTATGGCGTGATCTCTTATGCGGTGAGCCAGCGGAGCCATGAGTTCGGCTTGCGGATGGCGCTGGGCGCGCGGCCCGCGGATGTGCAACGGCTGGTGGTGGGCCAAGGCCTGAAACTGGCGTCGATGGGTGTGGCTTTGGGGCTTTTGGGCGCGCTGGCGCTGGGCCGCGTGATGTGGAGCCTGCTCTTCGAGGTGAGCGCCACCGATCCGGCGACGTTCATATCGGTTGCGGCGGCCGCTATCGCGGTGGCGGCGCTAGCCTGTTACCTGCCGGCACGGCGGGCGACGGCGGTAGATCCAGCCAACGCGCTGCGGTCGGAATGAGACGATTTCGCGGCATCGAGTATTTTTCTTGAGATTTGCCGGCGGCTTCGGGCACGAGAAGATATGCCGCCTAAATCTCACATGCGCAGGCACGTCCGCCTGCCATTCGCAGCCTGGCTGCAGGTATCCTGGAAAGACTCGCGCGGACTGGTAAAGAATCTGCGCGCCAAGTGCCTGGACCTGTCGGCTGAAGGCGCCCGCCTGGAGACCGACGCACCCATCGCGGCGCGCACCAGCGTAACCTTATCTTCCACACGGTATGGCAGCCTGGGCACCGCGTCGGTGCGCCATTGTGTGCGCCAGACGTTGAAGTATTCGATCGGACTGGAATTCACTTCGTCGATGGCGCTCGCCGGACAGGGCCGCAAGCGCTGCCTGGAGGAGATTCAACCTCCGGCGGAGGCACAAAAATGACCGCTTGCGAACTTCCGCCGATGGTGGGAATGCCCGCTTTCCGGCCGCCGCTGCCGGAAACGCTAGCCGATCTGGATATCTCGCCCACGCTGGTGCAGGATCTTTTCGTACGCACAGTACGAGAGCAGGGGCAGTCGAGCCTGGGCTCGCTCCGCGAGCGGATCAAACTGCCGCACACGGTGCTGGAGCCCGTATTCCGGCAGTTGCGCCAGCAGGCCTATCTGGACGTGAAGGGCATGCAGGGCAACGATTATTATTTTGCGCTCACGAACGCGGGTAAGGCGCTGGCGGCGGAACGCGCGTCGATCTGTGCGTACGCAGGCCCCGCCCCGGTATCGCTGGCCGCTTACGAGCGCGCGGTGCGCCGGCAGGCCGCGCACGTGCGAGTGAACCGGGAGAGCTTGCGGCGCGCGTTCGGCGACCTGGTCGTTCCAGAGAGTCTGCTGGACCAACTGGGGCCGGCGCTGATCTCGCAGAAATCGCTATTTCTGTACGGGCCGACCGGGAACGGCAAGACCAGCCTGGCGGAGCGGCTGCTGCGCGTCTATGAGGATGCCGTGCTGATTCCGTATGCGATCGAATTGTCGGGCTATATCATCACGCTGTTCGATCCGGTGCTGCATCGCCCGCTTGCGGAGCAGCCGGAAGACCTGGACGCGCGCTGGGTACTCTGCCAACGCCCGTCGGTGGCGGCCGGGGGGGAGCTGGTTTCAGAAATGCTGGAACTGCGGTCCGACGCTACCTCAGGCATCTACTCCGCGCCATTGCAGATGAAGGCCAACAACGGGATTCTGGTGATCGACGATTTCGGACGCCAGGTGATTTCGCCGCGGGACCTGCTGAACCGCTGGATCGTACCGCTGGACCGCCGCGTGGATTACCTGACCTTGCACCATGGGCAGAAACTGTGCATGCCGTTCGAAGTGATGGTAGTGTTTGCGACCAATTTGGACCCGTCTGAATTGGCCGACGAAGCGTTTCTGCGCCGCATACATAACAAAATCTACGTTGAGCCGGTGAGCAGGGAGTGCTTCCAGGAAATCCTGGGGCGGGTGGTGGAGGAACGGGGCTTGCGGTGCGACGAAGCGACCGCGGATTATGCGGCTGAGTTGTGCTTGCGGCATGGGGACGCCTTGAAGGCGTGCTATCCGGGGGACTTGTGCGACATTCTGATTTGGAGGAGCGAATACGAGGGACGCGCGCCGGTAGTGACGGGCGGCGAGTTGGACCGGGCCGCCGATTTGTATTTTACGCGGGCGTAGGAAGGGGTTTCTCGCCAAGGCGCCAAGGTTACCGCGAATGGCGCTAAGAGACCAAGGTTACCGCGAATGGCGCTAAGAGAACAAAGCAGAAGGCATAAATTGACGGAGAATCAGGTGGCTCGGTTGGTTGCCGATGCGGCTTATCGCGTGCATACGACCTTGGGGCCGGGATTATTGGAGTCGTTTTATGTGGCGGCTTTGGCTTACGAACTGGGGCGGCGCGGATTGAATTTCGGGCGGCAACAGGCGGTT
>JBEKIM010000377.1:0-6864 GCA_050011755.1 Bryobacteraceae bacterium
CGCAACACCGTGTGCGAGAGAAAAAACTCTCCGGAGGCGTTCACGGTTTCGAGCAGCCGGCGATTGTCGTCGTCCGTGCCTTTGTAACGGAAGCAGACCACCGAAAACGGGGAAGGCGCGGTGCGCTCGAAGAGCGGATCGGCGTCTACCGCGGCGGCCAGTTCCCGCGCCCATCCAATCTGGCTGCGGATCATATCGGCCAGCTTCTCGCGCCCGAAATAGCGCATGACAAACCACAGCTTCAGGGCGCGAAAGCGGCGGCCCAACGGCACACCGTAGTCCATGTAGTTCACCGCGCGTCCGTCCTGCGCGGTGCGCAGATATTCGGGCACCAGCGAGAAAGCGCGCCGCAGAATATCCGGCCGGCGCGTGTAGAAGGCGCTCAGGTCGAACGGCGTGAAGAACCACTTGTGGGGATTCACCACCAGCGAATCCGCCCGTTCAACGCCGTCGAGAATGTGGCGGAACTCCGGCACGATGGCGGCCGATCCGGCGTATGCGGCATCCACGTGCAGCCATAGCCCGTTTCGCTCCGCGATATCCGCGATGGCCGGCACGGGATCGATGCTGGTGGTGGAAGTAGTTCCCACCGTGGCCACCACGCAAAAAGGGCGCAGGCCGGACGCCAGATCGGCTTCCACCGCGGCCGCCAGGGCTTCGGGACGCATGCGGAAATCCCCGTCCACTGGAATCTTGCGTACGTGCCGCTGGCCGATGCCGATGGCGATGGCGCCTTTCTCGATCGAGGAATGCGCCTCTTCGGAACAATAGAGCGTCAGCCCGCGCGAAGCGCCCAGCGTGCGCGCTTCCGGATCGGCCAGCTCGCGCGCGGCGGCGATGGCGTGCATGCTGCTGGTGGAAGCCGTATCGTAGATGATCCCGAACAGCCCGTCGGGCAACCCCATCCACTGCCTGAGCCAGTCGAGCGCCACCTGCTCCAGTTCGGTGGCCGCGGGCGATGTCTTCCAGAGCATGGCGTTGGCGTTGAGCGCCGCCGCCAGCAGTTCCGCGATGATGCCCGGTCCCGGCGCGGTATTGGCGAAGTAGGCCATAAATCCGGGATGGTTCCAGTGCGTGATGGCGGGCACCACCAGGCTGCGAAAATCTTCGAGCAGCCGATCCATCGGTTCGCCCTGCTCGGGTCCGGCCGGCGGCAGAGCATCCACCAACTGCCCCGGCTCCATCTTTGGCAGCACCGGATAGCGCTCCGGATGCGTGAGATAATCGGCAATCCAATCGACGGCGGCGCGGGCGAAGTGGCGGAACTCCTCGGGCGGCATTTCTCCATTGGATCATTATTCGCCGGGGGTGACCGCGGGCAACCGCCCGCTGCCATATTGTTACCATGGTGAGAGAGTTATGAACCTGACGATGGAAATTCCCGACGATGTCGCTCAACGCCTGCAGGAGGCGGGCGGGAATGTGCCGCGCCGGGCCTTGGAAGCGCTGGTGGCCGGGGAATACAGGCAAGGCCATCTCACGAAGCCCGACCTCAGGCGGGTGCTGGGGTTTGAAACCGGCGATCAAATCGACAGTTTCCTCCGCGCGCATGAAGTGTGGATTGATTACACGCTGGAGGACTTGGAACGCGAACGAGCCGGCTTGCGGCGCCTTGGGCTTTGATGCTGCTTGTCGTCGCGGACACGAGTCCAGTTCGCTACCTGGTGCAGATTGGCCAAATAGATCTACGGGCGCGGCTATTCGCAGAGATCAAAGTTCCTTCAATTGTGGCAGAGGAGCTGCGGCGTCCCTCCGCACCGGCCGCTGTGCGGACGCGATGATCCCACGCTCGCGAGGCTGACCCCGGCGAGAGAGCGGCGATAGCGCTCGGCCTGTCGCTTAAGGTCGATTTGATTCTGATCGATGAGCGCAAGGGCGCGGCCGTGGCGCTGACGAAAGGCTTCGAGGTTACCGGAACGCTCGGGGTGCTTGACCTTGCCGCATCCCGAGGTCTGGTGAATCTGCGGGACGCATTGGACCTGCTGACCCGGACGAATTTCCGGTGCCGTCCTGAGCTCATCGCGACTCTTCTGGCGAAACAACCGGAGTAGCGGTTGGGGTTCATCGCACTTTCGGGCACACCCAAATTGGGACGTTCTATTTCGCCCTTCCGCAGCCATCAGTACTTGCTAAAGGCGCGAGACGAAGGTTAAATTGACCAAAGATTCGCGAATTCGCCGCATTGGGAGGTCAAGAGATGCATCGTCGGAGAAAATGGGTGGGCCGTGGGCTGCCATGCTTGCCATGCTTGGCATGCCTGCTCGCCGCCTTAGGAGTAGCACCGGCGCAGGTGACGGAAACGGTGCTGCATAGTTTCGTTAGCCCGCCGGCGGGCGCGAGTTCCACAGCCGGCGTGGTTGCCGATTCGGCCGGAAACCTGTACGGTACAGCCTCTTCCGGCGGCACAGGCGACCAGGGCGTGGTATTCAAACTGACGCCCAGCGGAAATTTGACCGTTCTTCACAATTTCAGCGGCGGGATCGACGGCGGCACGCCTTATGGCGGCGTGATCCTCGATTCCGCGGGCAATCTGTACGGGTCCGCCAGCATCGGCGGCACTTACGGCGGCGGCGTGGTATACAAAATCAGCGCTTCGGGCGGCCAATCGATCCTGTACAACTTCACGGGGAGCACCGATGGCGGAACGCCCTACGCCACGTTGATCCGGGATACCTCCGGCAACTTTTACGGGACCACCCAAACGGGCGGGACCGGCTTCGCGGGCGTGGTTTTCAAATTGACTCCGTCCGGCGTCGAGACAGTCCTGTATAACTTCACGGGCGGAACCGATGGAGGCTATCCGCAGGCGGGCGTCGTGCGGGACACAGCCGGTAATCTCTACGGCACCGCGTATCAGGGCGGCGCAAAGGGCGCCGGCGCCGTCTACATGGTGAGTGCGGGCGGCACGGAGACGGTGCTGTACAACTTCCAGGATGGCGCCGACGGGGGGTACCCTACCGCGGGCGTCACCCGCGGCACTTCCGGCAACCTCTATGGGACCACGCCGTACGGCGGTGACGGAAATTTCGGTGTAGTGTACAAGGTAAACACGAGCGGTGCGGAAACCGTCCTGTATACCTTCACCGGCGGCGCCGATGGAGGCCAACCTCTCGCGGGTCTGATCCGCGAAACGAGCGGCACGATGTATGGCACCGCGTCGGTGGGCGGCACGGCTAACGCGGGGGTGGTCTTCGCCCTCAGTGCGGGCAACAAGGAGACGGTCCTTCACAATTTTGCGGGAGGCACGGACGGCGCCACCCCTCAATCCGGACTGCTCCGCAACTCCTCGGGCACGCTCTTTGGGACGACCTTCGCCGGCGACTCCGGCGACCTGGGAGTGGTCTACCAGGTGACGGCGGCCGGCGCGGAGACCGTGCTCTACAGCTTCAAAAGCAATGGCGATGGCCGGCTTCCGGTGGCGGGCCTGGTAGAAGACCCAGCGGGCAATCTATACGGGACGTCCAGCTCCGGTGGCTCCGGAAACGCCGGCGTCGTCTTTGAACTGAGCGCCGCGGGGCAGGAGACCATCCTTTACAACTTTACGGGCGGCGCCGACGGCAGGACTCCTTTCGGCGGCGTCGTTCTGGATTCGTCCGGCAACCTGTATGGGACGGCTTCCGCGGGGGGGACCGCCGGGGCGGGCGTGGTTTTCATGGTGACGCCGGCCGGCAAGGAAACCGTACTCTATAGCTTTAAAGGCGGCACCACGGACGGTTCCTATCCTTCTTCCGGCGTGGTCCGCGATTCGTCCGGCAACCTTTATGGCGTCACAGCCTACGGCGGAAGCTCCAACGGGGGCACGGTTTTCAAAGTAACTGCCGCCGGCCAGGAGACCGTGCTTCACAATTTCACGGGCGGCACCGATGGACTCTTCCCCTACGCCGGCGTGATCCTGGATAGCTCGGGCAACCTGTATGGCACGACGTACTACGGCGGCCCCGGGAACGATGGCACGGTTTACAAGGTGGCCTCCGGCGGCAAAGAGACGATCGTCTACACTTTCAATGGATTTGCGGAGAACGGATTGTTCCCCATCGGCGATCTGGCGCGCGACTCGGCGGGTAATCTCTACGGAACGACTTATCTGGGCGGCAACGGACCCCTGGGTTCGGGCGGTGGGGTGGTATTCAAGATCAGCCCGGCCGGTAAAGAGACGGTCTTGTATAGTTTCACGGACGGCGCCGATGGCGGCTATCCCTATGGCGGCGTCACGCGCGATTCGTCGGGAAACCTCTACGGAACCACCACGCTGGGGGGCACCGATAACTGGGGAGTCGTCTTCAAGATCGACACCAGCGGACAAGAGACCGTCTTGTACAGCTTCACCGATGCCGCCGACGGCGGTTATCCTTACTCCCACGCTTTAATGGATTCGTCGGGCAACCTCTACGCCACGACCTATTACGGCGGGAGCAAGCGCGGAGGCGTGGTATTCAAGCTCGCGGGCGCGGCGGCCGGCGGTTCGCCGCCTACAGCCAAGCCCTGAACCACTCCCGGAATTCTTCGAGCGCAGTCTGCGTCGCGGGGGCGAGCGGCACAGGCAGCGCACCTGTTTTGATGCCGCGCACCGCCAGCGCGGCCTTGATCGCCACGGGAGTGGGGAATCGCCCCAGACGTTCCAGAAACTCATGGAGGCGCTGGTCCAGACGCGCGGTCTCGGCATCGTCGCGCGCCATGACGGCCCGCTCCAGCGCCAGCAGCAGTTCAGGCACGGCGCAAGCCACTCCCGAAACCACGCCATCCGCGCCCGCGCGGCGCGCCGGTGCGTAGATGCCGTCGTGTCCCACCAGCAGGGTATACGGATGCTGCCGCTTATACCGGTTCAGGGCCTGGAAATTATCCCAGCCGCCGCTCGAGTCTTTGATGCCGGCGAAACGTCCCGTGGCCAGCAACTGGATCGCGGTTTCGCTGGTAATCTCGCTGGTGAATGCCGGAATGTTGTAGAGATAGATGGGGACGCCGTGGTTCAACTCCGCGAACTTCAGGTAAAACTCCCGAATTTCCGGCTGCCCGTAGCGGAAGAAATAGGGAGGCATCAGCAGCAGGCCCGCGGCGCCCGCGGCGCAAGCCTCGCGCCCCAATGCCAGCGCGCCATCCAAGGTGGAGTGGGCCACGCCCGCCAATACCGGCACGCGGCTGCGCTTTACCGCGAGATAGACCAGGCGCACGCGGTCATCCGAGTTCAGGTTGACAAATTCGCCCGTGGACCCGAGCAAAGCAATTCCGTGGACCCCCGCCGCGCACAGGAAATCGATCAGTTCGAGAGTGGCGCCGATATCGGGCTCGTCGCCTCGTTTGCCGTGGGGCGTTACGGCGGCGGCGATCACGCCGGAGAAAAGCTGCGTCATGGCGATAAGCGATCTATCATTATACGCGCCCCGGTGAGCCGGCTCGGCGAATTTATGCGCGTTTCGGCGGCGCCGCGCGTCATATTCGAGAATGCCCAGATTCCTCCTGGCCGCCTTCTGCGCGATCGCCGCGCATGCCGCTGTGATTCGCGGCGTAGTGCTGGACCATGCCACCGGCCGCCCGCTGGCCCGTTCGCTGGTGACGCTGCGGCCAGTGGATGGCATCGGAGGCAGGCCCCAATCCGTGCGCGCAGACCGCGCCGGACAGTTCACTTTCCAGGTGATTGCCGGCATGTACCTGCTACGCGCCACACGCGACGGATTCGCACCCTTCCAATATGGGCAGAAGGAGTGGAAATCGGCGGGCAGGCCCATGTCGGTGGAGCAGGACGGCTCGCTGTACCTGGACATCCGCCTGCACCGTTACGCGGCGATCTCGGGTACCGTGCTCGACGAGAACGAAATCGGCATTCCCGACCAGAAGGTAGTAGCCTACGCCGCAATCCTGCCGCTGCGCATCGCGGCCGCCACCACCACCGACGACCGCGGCATCTACCGAATTCATGGTCTGGAGCCCGGTACTTACTATGTCCGCTCGGCGGCCAAGTTACTGGAGGACGGCTCGGGTTTGCTGCCGACTTTCCATAAGGAAACCATGGCGGTGGATCAGTCGATGACGGTGGATGTGGATCTCGATCAGCAGGCCGACGATACCGACGTTCGCCCGTTCCCCGGAAAGCTGTTTCGCGTCAGCGGCAAGGTGGTCGCCGGTCCGCCGGTGCCTCCAGTTACCGTCAGCCTGATCTCGGACGTGGGCCGCATACAGACCAAGACCGCCGGCACGTTCGTCTTCGAGCAGGTTGCGCCGGGAAACTATCAGCTCATTGCCGATGGCGACGATCCCTACGGCCGCGGAAAATTGGGCGCCTACCAGGAGTTTTATGTCGACATCGACAAGGAGGTGCAGTTGCCCCTCAATTCCTTCCGCGAGACCGAATTCCGCATGCAGGATGAGAAGGGCAACCGGGTGGATCCGGACACGGCCCGGATCACGGCGCGGCGCAAGGACCTGGATGGCGGCGGACGGGCCGAAGTTCTGAAACTGGTCAACAATCGCGCGTCGCTGGGGCCGGGACGGTGGGAGATGACGGTGGCCCCGCCGCCGGGTTATTATGCCGTCGAACAAGGCTGGACGGAGGTCATGCTGCACGGGTTCGACGCCGTCACGTTCAAGCTGTCCTCGCATCCGGCCTCGATTCACGGGCTGGTGAGCGGTCCGGGCCACGACCCGGCGCCGGGCGCGCCCGTCTACCTGGAAGCCTTCGATAAAGATAGCCAAAAGCGCGTGGGTGAACTGCGCACCACCCGCACCGATGTGCGCGGACAGTACCATTTCAACGGGCTGGCGCCGGGTCTTTATCGCATCCTGGGCACGTTCGAATACGAAAAGCCCGATTCCGACAGTATGGGCGCGGCCGGCGCCCGCTCGCTGAACTTGCCGGAAGGCACGGACACG
>JBEKIM010000378.1:0-6864 GCA_050011755.1 Bryobacteraceae bacterium
CTCACCGTGGGGCGGGCAATCATGCCCGCAGCCGCCTTTTCAGGCGGCTAAGCCGGCTGGAAAGCCGCCCCCAGCGGGGACCCCGGGCCAAGATTGGCCGCCCCACTACTCTTGGTTTTCATGATCTTTGCGGCTCCGAAAAACAGCCGCTAACTTATTGAGCGGCAATGGGGTCTCAGATGAGCCGGGCCGGCGGGACTTTTAAGTCCCGCTGTATTAGACTGGGCGAGGAAGGCAAATGAGAACTCCATTTTGCGTCCTTCTCCTGGCCGCGTCCGAAGTTCTGGCCCAAGTTGCCCCACCGCCTCCGCTCGTTCGTCTTTTTCCTCTGGCCCTCGATGCCGGCGGCCGGCCGGTCACCGATCTTGCGGCGGACGAATTCAAAATCGCCGATCAGAACAAAGCGCAGAGCATCTTCGCTTATCGCAAGCCCCTCCTCGAACCGGACTTCCCGGATGCTCCAGGCGTATTCTCCAATCGTCCCGCCGGCGTGATCCCGCACGCCACGGCGATCCTGCTCGACATGCTCAATATGAACCAGACCGATCGCCTGAGCAGTTGGAAGGACCTTGACAGATTCCTGTCGCAACCGCCCTCCGGCGAGTCACTCTACTTCTATTTGCTCAACCTGGAGGGCGTCCTGATCCCGATTCACGCGGCCGGCCCCAACCAAGCCGGGGATAGGGCCGCCGAGTTCGACAAGGCCATGAAAGCCGCGAGCCATGGCCGGCCTGTACAACTCGGCGCCGAAGACCAGGTCAAGAAAACCTACAAAGCGTTCGAAGACCTTGCCGGCCAACTGGCCGCCCTTTCCGGCCGCCGCGATATTGTATGGATCACCGGCGGAGTGCCCCGGGTATGGGATCCCAAGAATCACAAGTGCCATACCCTGGACTTCGTCGTCCCACCGTCCGTCCCGGTCGTCGATATCGCGGGAAAAGGGGGCCCCGACATGTCCGCCAACGTTCCCGTGAGCCGCCCGATCGAGCCCGGCCAGGCAACCGGAGGAGACTGGGTGGACTGCGGACTCTACGTGCCCCACTTGGCCGTCACCCTGGATAGAGCCGGCACAGCCGTGAATCCCGTGTCGCACAGCCGCGATCTGACCCCGGAGGCCAGCCACGACCTGGAGCAAATGGCTCTTCTAACCGGCGGCCATAGCTTTTTCCGCGAAGACATTCCCACCGTCCTGACCAAGGTTGCCCAGAGCGCCAACACGTACTCCATTGCTTATGATCCGTCGGCGGAGAACTGGGACAACAAGTTCCACCAGATCCACATCGCCTGCCTGCGGCCGGGAGTGAAGCTGCAGGTGCGGGAGCGCTACTTCGCGCTGGCCGATACCCGGCCGGCCGCGGATCGTCAGCATGCCGCCCTGGGCGCGGCACTTCAGAACCCCTCTGACATTGCCGGCATCGGTCTGAAAGCGAGGCTCACGCCGGCCGGCCAAGCTCGCCACATAGAGATCCGCATCCATCCGCCGGACATCCTGCTGCGCGAGCAGAATGGCCAGTTTGAGGGGTCCGTATACCTTCTGGTCGCCATTTTGGGCGCTGCGGGGCCGCTCGGCGAACCCAGCCTGGAATCTTTCGATCTGAAATTGACCGCTGCCCAGCGCCAGGCCGCCACGAACGAGGGTATCCCCATCGCTCACGACCAGGCCTTCGACAGCCAGGTGCAGCGCATCCGCCTGATCGTCCTCGATCGGAAGACCAACGCCGTCGGCTCGCTGACGGTTCCCCTGATCTGAGCCCGCCGCGGCCTATTTGACGCTCGGGCTATCGTCGGCCTTCAGATCGCCGATCGCGTATTGGATGCCCGCCAGCATGTGCGCTACAAAGGGCCGCAAATAGTAGATCTTCTCGTCGTGGCCGTGTGCCTCGTAGAACACGCGGCCATTGCCCACGCGCTGAATGTAGCTCAAGGCGTAGTCGCCGTCGGTGCGCTTGGTGGCGGCCGGCTCTTTGGCTTTGTCTTCCGCGCTCATCCTGCCATAGTTGATGCTGGTGAGCACATGCACCCGCTTGCGGCTGAACGAATCCTGCGCGAACGTGTAGGTCTCGTCGACCATCTCGAACCCTCGCGCCGGCAGCATCGCCGTCAACGGACTGTTTGGATCGTCCACCTTCACCGGGATCAGGGTCGGATAGGTCCAGTGGAACTTGAAGAAGCCGCCGATCATTTCGTTGAACTCGGGCCACGTGCCGGTCAACGTGGGCGTATTCGTATGGTAGCTGTCGGTCGCGGCATGCACGCCCGCGAGACCCTTGCCGCCTTTGACAAAGTCGAGCAGCGCCTGCTTGCGCAGATCCGTGGCTGCCTTGTCGTTCGGGTCGTCCAGGAATTCGCCGGTGGTGCTATCGAGAAAGATGGCATCGTAGTGCTTCAGGTTTTCCGGCGTGATCGCGGCCGCATCGTAGGTGATTGTCGTCATCCAGGCGCCGGTCTTGTCTCCCAGGTATTCCACCATCTTCGCCGCCAACGGGATCGAGGTGTGCACCCAGCCGACTGCCCGGCCCAGGACCAGCACGTGCCGCAAGCTCTGTGGCGCGGCATAAGGCCTATCCGGCAGCGCGGCCATCATGCCCGAGATGTCCGCGGGATTCGCAAATTGCTTTTGCGGACAGCCCTTGCTGAAGCCCCCGCTAAATCCTTCCGCCGGGCAAGGTTTCGCGGGAGCCGCCTGCTGTGCGAAATACGCCGGTCCGGTCACCAACAGAGCGGTCAACGCCGCACCCATTCCAAATACTTTCAATTTCATGATCGGCTTTTCTCCTGGGATCGTCGCCTGGTTCGAAAGCGCATTATATCCCCTACCGCATCCCATCACGGTGTCCCGCGCTCGGATCGCCGGTGGCGGCTGGCGCATGATCCTCTGCACCCGGCGGCCCCAGCAACTCCGTAAGAACGGGTTTCAGCGCGTCTGCCCAGACTTGATACGCCTTCTCCGTCGGATGCAGCTTGTCTTTTGCGTTCATCATCCCGTCGAACAATCTTCCGTCGCGGCCGGCGAGTTCGCCGTTGATATTCAGGTACCGAACCTTCCGCCCGTCGGAGAACTTGGACAGATTGGCGTTGATCCTGTCGATCGCGGGCATCAAGGCCATATTGTCGTTTCTTGGCAAAATCCCCATGACAATCACGGTCGCCGCCGGCGCCTTGGTTTGAATCGCGCCCACAATCGCCTGCAGGCCGCGCGCGATATCGTCTGCCCGCGCGTCAGCCTCCGCTGC
Organism: Bryobacteraceae bacterium; assembly: GCA_050011755.1. Classification (GTDB taxonomy): domain Bacteria; phylum Acidobacteriota; class Terriglobia; order Bryobacterales; family Bryobacteraceae; genus Bog-159. Next base: position 3,234 of record JBEKIM010000378.1, read on the forward strand.
GGACGATGGATTGCCCAGGTTATTCGTGCCGGCCAGCAAAACTACCACTTTGGGGTTGACTGCGTCCAGTTCGCCGTTCTCCAAACGCCACAGGATGTTCTGCGTCCGGTCCGCGCCCCATCCGAAATCGGCGGCATTCCAACCGAAGAGATTCTGTTTCCAATTGGCCAGCAGTTCCGGATAATCGAGGGCGCCCCAACGCCGTGTAATGGAATCGCCTTCGAAGTAGACGTCGATCCCGCCCTGCTTCGCCTTCGCCAGCAATTGCGAGTGCGCCACCAGGGAGTTCGCATCGGTGCGGAAGACCGGCTGATCGGCTGCAAATTCCCACGGCGTCCCGTGATATTTAAGAAATTTGTCCGCCCAGGGAATGAAGTATTTCCAGTTCGGGGCGTCGGTGTGGCCGCCGTCATGTTGCCGCCATGCCAGTTGACCGTCCAGAAGCCCGTGGTTCACCGGCGGCATCTGCGCGGTGCGATAATCGCCCGTGACTCCCAAATCCTGCGCGCCCAATAGCCGGAACACAGGGCCCGCGGCCACGGTTGCCATGAAGCTGCCCTGCTGGTCCAGCCACTTGGCGTCCCCCTTCTCCGGAATTCCATAACTGATGAAAGTCAGCCGCGGCGCGCATAGCGCGATCAATTCGTTGGAGTCGACCGGCAAATCGCCCGCGTTCCGGCTGCCGAACGAAGCCTCGGACGCCCCGTATTTTATGAAGTTGCCGGCCATCCAGTGGTATTCGCCGGACCCCGTCAGGCTCTCCACCGCTTCTCCGAAATTGCGCTTGTGGGGCTTGGCGCCGCCCTCTCCCGACGAGCCCACCAGCACCACCGCAAAGCGGGTATCGAACGCCATGGTCACCAGCGCGGCCTTCCCAAAACGCGAGACCCCCTCGATGCCCACCCGCTTCGCGTCGATGCTCTTGTCGGTCTCCAGATAATCGAGACCGCGGGAAGCGCCCCACGCCCAGGCCCGCAAAGCGCCCCAGTCGTCCGGCTTGCGCGGCTGACCCTTGTTCGCCAGGCCGATGATCCCTTTCGTCAGCCCCGCGCCGTTGTCCGCCTGAATGCTGCCCGGGTCGATCAGCGCGTAGCCCCATCCCGCTGCGATCAACTGTTCCATCGCAGGCGGATCGGTGCCCATCGCCGCCTTCATTTCGGGACGGCTGGCCATCATCTCCGCCATGCGCTTCAGAAATGCCGCGCTGCCGAACATCATCATCACCGGCACCGGACCCTTGGCATTAGCCGGCGTCACCAGCGTCATCGAAATATCGACCGTTATCGACGGGCATGACGAGTTGTCCGCGTGTCCGGCGAGTTCCTTTTTAACGACGGGAAAGACCCCTGTCTTCGCATCCGTGGTGCTGGTTACCGCCCAAGTCACTTTGGGCGGGTTCGCTGGGACCCGGCCGAGCACTTCGCGCTCGAAGTCTTCCACAATTTCCGGCCGCCGCTGATTCCACCACTGTCCGGCGGACGTCACCGGCTGCCCGCTCTTCAGCGTCAGCGCATTCGGCAGGTCCGGAAATGGATTCGCCTTCGATTCGTCGTAGTTGGCGTGATTGGGCGCTTTCTCGTTGCCGCTCGGACCCGGGCGGACCGCCTTGATGCCCAACTGATCCATCATGTTCCGATGGTCCTGTTCCGCCGTCCAATTCATGGCCGATGCGCAGCCGTTTGCTGGGGCAGCCGTTTGCTGGGCCGTGGCCATTTGGGAAGCGGGCACGGCCAAAATGCTCCACGCTGCGGCCAGCCACATTGCTTTTTTCGGGCGCAAGGAAATCGTCATGTTCGACTCTCGGATGAACTGAATTGTATCAGGTGGATGCGTTAAGCCCATCTTAAGGTACCGATTTGGTGAACCGGAAACATGATAGTAAAAGGAGGAGGCCATCATGCATCTCCATCGCTCACAACTCCAGGGCGCTGCCGCCGGCGCTTTCAACCTGACATGCGCGCTCGTTCTTTTCATTTCGCCGGTTTTAGCGCAGCCGGCGCCCGCGACGCTTACGCTAAAGGACGCGCTCGCGCTGGCCGAGAAAAACGATCCCTCCTTGCTGGCCGCCGCGAGCGACGGCCTGACCGCCGCGGAGGATCGCAAGCAGGCGCGCGCCGGCATGTATCCCTCGCTGTCGGGAAGATCGGAATACCTGGGCACCGAGGGCAACGGCAAGTTGGCCGAAAGCCGCTTTGTCACCAACGACGGCGTCCATGTCTACCGGGACTGGGCCGTCGTCCACCAGGATCTCTCGCCCGGTACCCTGCGCGGCATCGCCGTGAAGCGCGCCCAGGCTGCCGAGGCGCTGGCCCACGCTAAACTGGAAATTGCCCGCCGCGGTCTGGCGGCTACGGTCACCAAGAGCTACTATGCGTTCATCGTTGCCCAGCGAAAATACGCCACCGCGCAGCAGGCGCTCGACCAGGCTGGGCGCGCGTCTACCATCAGCGAACAATTGGAGCATGGCGGCGAAGTGGCGCACAGCGATGTAGTGAAAGCGCGGCTCCAGGTCATCGCTCAACAGCAGGCGCTGAGAGAGGCCAACCTCGGCGTGGAGAATTCGCGCATGGATCTGGCCGTGTTGCTGTTCCGCGATTTTAGCGAGAACTTCTCCCTGGTGGACGACCTGGACGTAGCGCCCTCGCTGCCCGCCATGGGCGAGATCGAGGGTATGGCCATGCGCGAGAACCCCTCCCTCGGCGCGGCCAGGCTGGCCCTGCGCGGCGCCGGCCTCGACATCAAAATAGCGCGCCAGGCTTACCTGCCGACACTAACGGTTGATGCGGTCTACGGAATCGAGGCCAACGCCTTTGCGCTGAGGAGCACGGTCGCGTCGAATAAGGAAGCCGGCCCCCTGCCGAACCTCGGCTACTTTATCACCGCCAGCTTGAACATTCCGGTTTGGGATTGGGGGATCAGGCGTAGCAAGGTACGCCAGGCTGAACTGAAGCGCGAAGAGGCCCAGGTGGACTTGAGCGCGGCACAGCGCACCCTCGTCAGGAACCTGCACGGCTATTACGACGAGGCCCAGGCCGCGCGCCAGGAGGTCGACCTGCTGCGCAGCGCCGTCGATCTGAGCTCCGAGAATCTGCGCTTGAATCTGCTCCGCTACCAGGCCGGCGAGGCCACTATTCTGGAACTCGTGGACGCCCAGACGACCTCTATCCAAGCTCGCAACGCCTACGACGACGGCTTGGTACGCTATCGCGTAGCGCTCGGCAGCCTGCAAACACTTACCGGAGCCTTCTGAACATGCTCTACAGGATTCCTTTCGTCGCTCTGCCCCTCCTGCTTCTGGCCGCTTGCAGCAAGCCTCAGGAAACCGAGAAGGCGCCTGCCCCGGTGCAAGTGACGTCCGTCACGCAAGCTACCATCCGCCGCATCGTCGGTGGAGACGGCGCGATTTTCCCCAGGGATCAGGCCGGCATCGTGCCCAAGATCTCAGCGCCGGTCCAGAAGTTTTACGTCAATCGCGGCGATCACGTGAAGCAGGGCCAGATTCTGGCGGTACTCGAGAACCGCGACCTGATCGATACGGCGGCCGAGAGCAAAGGTGCGCTCGCGCAGGCCGAATCCAACCTCCGCGCCACCGAGGGCGCCACGGTTCCGGCAGCAGTCGTCAAGGCGGAAG
>JBEKIM010000379.1:0-6856 GCA_050011755.1 Bryobacteraceae bacterium
GGCGTAGCGTGGAATTATCCAGGAATAGGAGGGTAGTGCTGCCCTTGAAGGCCAGATCGGTGGGCGAGATGCGCACAGTAAGCGCCGGGCCGTCATTGTTGCTGGTGGCCGACGTCCCACCTCCCGCGACGATCGAAACGATGTGGCTGGAGGCGGAAACCACCAGTATGTGGCCCGAACTCGCGTCCGCGATGTATACGTTCCCCGAACTGTCCACGGCCACTCCTTCCGGATTGGCCAGATAGGTCTGGAGCGCCGGCGCGTTGTTTACGAAACCGGCCCCCGCTACGGTGGTGACAACTGCCTGTCCGTAAACCGCAGTGGCCCAGAAAACCGCGATGAAGTATTTGTAACGTAACAATAGTTTAGGCATGATGATCAAGGCCCGTTAAGCAATCCCCCTGCCAAAACTTGCCGCCTTTTACTTGATGCGCGGTTTCATCGTCTTGCGGAACCAGCCCGCTCTCCAGCCGCCGTCCACCATGGGTCAAATTGACCCATGGGCCGTGGCGCACGCTTCAGCGTGCTGGCGGGACTTTTAAGTCCCGCTGGGCCACTGGTCTCAGTCTCACCGTGTATAATCAAATAAGCGTAAAAAGCGCCATGCGGCGAGGTTTGCCCTCCCGCGCGAGTTTCCATGTTCGATAATCTATCCGACAAATTACAGCGGGTTTTCAAGAACCTGCGCGGCGAAGGCAAGCTCTCCGCCGAGAACATGGAATCCGCTTTGCGCGAAATCCGCGTAGCCCTGCTCGAAGCCGACGTCAACTTCCGCGTCGTCAAGCAGCTCATCGAGAACATCAAGGCGAAGGCCATGGGCGAGGAAGTGCTCATGTCTCTGTCTCCTTCCCAGCAGGTCGTCAAGATCGTCCGCGATGAGCTCATCAAGATCCTGGGCAGCCACGAATCCAAGCTGCGCTTCGCCAACGAGCCGCCCAGCGTCGTGTTGATCGTGGGCCTGCAAGGCTCCGGCAAGACTACCTCCACCGGCAAATTGGCCCGCTGGCTTTCGAAGAACGGCCACCGGCCCTTGATGGTCTCAGTTGACATTTACCGCCCCGCCGCCCGCGAGCAGTTGCGCGTGGTCGCCCGCGACGTGAACCTGCCCATCTATACCGGCATGCCCGAAGAAACTCTTCCCGCCGATCTGGTCCGCTCCGCGCGCAAGGAAGCCGTAAACAGCGGGCGCGATGTGCTGCTGGTCGATACCGCCGGCCGCCTGCATATCGACGAGGATCTGATGACCGAGCTGCAGCAGTTGAAAGAACAGCTCACCCCCGTCGAGATCCTGTTCGTGGCCGACGCCATGACCGGCCAGGACGCCGTCAAATCCGCCGACGAGTTTCACAAAAAGCTGGGCATCACCGGCGTCATCCTCACCAAGATGGATGGCGATGCGCGCGGCGGCGCGGCCCTCTCCATCCGGCATGTCACCGGCCAGCCGCTCAAATTCGTGGGAGTGGGCGAAAAGTTCGATGCGCTAGAGCCGTTCTACCCGGATCGCGCCGCTTCCCGCATCCTCGGCATGGGCGACGTGCTCTCGTTCATCGAAAAAGCCGAAGAAGTCATCGACAAAAAACAGGCTGTCGAAATGCAGCGCAAGCTCATCGACAATGAGTTCACGCTCGACGATTTCCGCGATCAGATGAAGCAGCTCCGCAAGCTGGGGCCGCTCGAATCCGTACTGTCCATGATGCCGCAAGTCGGTATTCTGAAAGATCTCAAGAACGTGAAAGTGGATGAGAATGAAATCACGCATGTGGTGGCCATCATCGATTCGATGACCCCCAAGGAACGCGCCAACCACATGATCGTGAATGGCAGCCGCCGCCGGCGCATCGCCAAAGGCAGCGGCACCACCGTGCAGGAAGTGAATCAATTGCTCAAACAGTACTCGCAGGCCAGAAAGGTCATGAAGAGTTTCTCCGGCGGGCTGCTGGGCAAGAAAATGGGCAAGTTTAAATTACCGAATTTCTTAGGAGTGTGAATGTTGATGATTCGTTTGGCGCGTTTTGGCGCCAAGAAGAAGCCGTTTTACCGCATCGTGGTGATCGAGAAGGAGCGCGCCCGTAATGGCCGGAACCTGGAAGTGGTGGGCCATTACAATCCGTTGACGGACCCCGCCAAAGTCGACCTGAACCGCGAACGCATTACCTATTGGACAAAGAACGGAGCGCAGCTTTCCGAGACAGTTGCCCGTCTGATTAAGAACAATCCCGAGCCTGCTCCCGCCCCGGTCGCCTGAACCCGTTGTTAAGTGTATGAAAAATAACGAGCGGCATGGGTCAAGGCCGATGGGTCCGCGATAAGCCTCTGCTACCATAGAGGTGGAGGGAGGCGGGGCGATGAAAGAACTCATTGAAGATATCGCGAAGGCGCTCGTTGACATCCCCGAAGAAGTTGCCGTTCGGGTCGTGGAAGGTGAGCAGGTCACCGTGCTGGAATTGCGGGTCGCGCAGAGCGATCTGGGCAAGGTGATCGGCAAGCAGGGAAGGACGGCCCGCTCCATCCGTACGATTCTGGGAGCGGCCGGCATGAAATTGAACCGGCGCTTCACCTTGGAAATTCTCGAGTGAGTTTCGTAGCATTCCCGGATTTCGCGCGCCATCATGGAAGATGACTGGATCACAGTCGCTATTCTGGGGCGTGCGCGCGGCATCCGTGGGGAACTCACGGCCATCACCTTCAGCAAGCCCGAGCGCTACGAAAGTCTGCGCGAGGTCTTTCTCTTTCCGGAAGGCGTCCGGTATGAGGTGGAGTCGGCCTGGTTCCACGATAGCCGGCTCATCCTGAAGTTCCGCGGCGTCGATACCATGTCCGATGCCGAGCGGCTCTCCGGGCGCGAGGTGCGCGTGCCCCGCGGTGAACGTATACGGCTGGAGCCGGGCGAGTATTTCGAATCCGACCTGATCGGATGTGAAGTCGTCGAGCGGGATGGCGGCGTTTCCCTCGGGCGCGTCACGGCTTTGCAGGATGCCGGCGGTTCTGGCGTGCTGGAGGTCGACGGCACGCTGCTGATTCCGTTTGTGCGCGCCATTTGCGTGGCCATCCAGCCGGAAGCCAGGCGCATCCTCGTGGATTTACCCGCCGGATTGAAGGAATTGAACCAGCCGTGATTTTTCATGTGCTCACCATCTTCCCGGAATTCTTTGCTGGTCCGTTCGAACATGGCGTGATCAAGCGCGCGCGCGACACCGGCGCGCTCGAAATTCGCATTCACAATCTTCGGGAGTGGACTTCCGACCGGCACAAGACGGTGGACGATCGCCCCTTCGGCGGCGGCGAAGGCATGCTGCTCAAGCCCGAGCCTCTGTTCGCGGCCGTGGAGTCCATCTCGCATCCCTCTGGAAAAACAATCCTTCTCTCCGCGCAGGGCCGCCTGTTCGACCAGAAGCTGGCCAACGAGTATAGCCGGTTGCCGGAATTATTGTTGATTTGCGGCCGCTACGAGGGCGTGGACGAGCGCGTCGCCGAACATCTGGCCGACGAGGAACTGTCTATCGGGAATTACGTATTGAGCGGCGGCGAATTGGCGGCAGCGGTCGTAGTCGATTCCGTGGCGCGCCTGCTGCCGGGCGTGCTGGGCAACCAGTCGTCGGCCGTCTTCGAATCCTTTCAGGACGGCGGACATGCGGGCGCCATGTTGGATTGCCCGCAATACACGCGTCCCGCCGAGTTTCGTGGATGGAAAGTGCCCGACGTCCTCTTGAGTGGCAATCATGAAGAGATCCGCCGCTGGCGCCAAAAGGCGGCATTGGAGAAAACGGCCCGCCTCCGCCCCGACCTCTTACCCTGACCTTTGTAGGGCGGGCTCCCCAGCCCGCCCGTGGCGCACGCTTCAGCGTGCCGGCGGGACTTTTAAGTCCCGCTAAGCCGCCCTTCAGGCGGCCGGCAGCTGCTGCCTTCACTGCCCGATAGCCGCCGCCTGCAGAGTAGGCGGCGGAGGCGTCGAATGGCGGAAACTGGTCAAAAACGATCGCGGCCCGGAGCTCGCCCGCCAATGTGCCCGCATCACACCGCCGATCCATCGGCTGGTCTCGTACCCCCGCCAGATCCAGTTGTTCCGCAGCAGATCGCTGCGCACGCTCAGGATTTCCCGCCGCGCGAACAACGCGGCCTTGCCGCCGTGCATGGGCACCGGCGCCGTATCGAGGGTCTCCGTGGAAAGCCGGGGCGTACGGCAGGTGTTAAGATCGATCACTGCCAGCTTCGTATCGGTGGTCATGGCGTCGCCTGTGCCGTTCTCGGTGATTCGCGGCACCTTCGGGCGTCCGGACCAGCGCAGCGTGTCTGCGCAGCCGGTAAACGCCAGGTCATAGCCGACCTTGTCGCGTTCCAGGTCCACGTCGGCGGCGATCCGGTGTGTGAAGGCCCGCCCCGGCCGCAAGTAGCCGAAATCCACGTCCCGGGTGGCCGCGCCGATCCACACATCCCGCCCGTACCACCTCTCCGGCTGCTTCCATAGCCTGATGTGATGACGTTTGGAAACGTCGTTCAAGCCCTTTTCCAACGACATGTCCGCCGGCTCGCCATTGAGGAACAGAGCGGACATCGGCGCCGAATCGAAACCCCGTCGCAGGCCGATCGCGCGCAGCCATCGCACGCGGCGCCCAAAGGTTAACGGGCGCGGCTCAGACCAGCCCGCCGCCGCGAATGCGTCCGCAATCTCCTCGCGCGATCCGATCAGCATCACGTTGGTAAGATCCGAAGGACGCGCGGGTGCCGCGGCGTAAGTCCGGATGGGCATCGCGGCAATCCGCCGGTCTAACTCCTGGCGCTCGTCGTCCTGCAAGGCGCGGTCCGGCGGCTCTTCGGCTGCGGAGTCCACCGTGATCGGCTCGCTCAGCGACAACGTGAGTTCGGAGCCGGCCGGCAAATAAATCTCCGGTTCCGGCAGGTTGATCACCGCGGCCTTGATGATCACTTCGGCCAGCCTGGTGTGCAACTCGCAGCGGAAGAGCAGATCCCTGACGTATCCGCTAATACGGTAGGAGCCGCTGTCGGTGGCCCGCACGCCGTGAATCCGGCCATCGGCGGTAACGCGCTCGCGCGCATTGTCCACCTCCGTGACGCGCGCCCGCAGCGCTGGCGCATCGCCCCCGGGAAGTTGCGCGCGGTTGAATTCCAGGTCCAGTGCGGCCGTCTCGTGGCGGATGCCCAGCCCCACGCGCGCGGCCCTTCTCACGGTTCCCGATACGACGCTCCCTGCCGGCATGACGGTCTGGCCATCCACCATGATGGGAGCGATCAGCAGCGCGCTGACCGGCGTTCCCGCCTCGCTGGCATATGAGCCCACGGTGGTCGTCAAGCGGATGTGCAGCGGCGTTCCGGCCGGCGCCTTGCGAACCGGGTGCGGGTGAATGGGGAACAGTAGAAACGGAACGAAGAACATGCGCTAGGATGCCGCCCGGCTTTCCGCGATAGCCCGATCGCTGAGTTTAGAGCCACTGGCTTCAAGTCCGTATTCGTAGGTCTGGTAGAGCTGTTCGAATACGCCATTCCACCCTCTGGAACACGTAAACGCGCGGGCCTCGGCGCCCATCCGCTGCCGCAGGCCCGCGTTGTTCATCAGTTGCAGGATGCTTTCCGTGAACGATTCCAAATCCGGCGCATCGAATCCGGTGACGCCATGCCGTATGCCCACCCGGGCGCCCGTTTCCGGGCTTACCACCACCGGGACGCCGGAAGCCATCGCCTCCAGCAATACCAGCCAGAATGTGTCCGTCGTGGAAGGGAAAACAAAAACATCCAGGTTCGCAAACGCTTCCGCCAACGCTTCCCCGCGCAGGATCCCCGGCGTCTCCCGGGACTGAAGGTTCTGGCGCAGCCAGTCTTTCTCGTTTCCTTCACCGATCAGGATAAAGCGGAAATCGCGCTCGCCCCGTGCCAGAAGGCTTTTCTCGATAGCCGCGAACAGGCGCACATTCTTCTCCGGCGTGAGCCGCCCCACATACCCGATCGAAAACGGACCGCCCCCGCGGCGCCGCCGCTGCGGAGTATAGGCTTCGGTATCCACGCCGTGCGCCATTGGGAAGGCGGGCTTGCCGGTGCGCTCTCCGATCAAATCGACCATGGTTTCATTGGGCGCCAGCAGGAAGCGGGCCCAGCCATAGAAGCGCATACACGCGCGCAGGCTCTGCCGTTCGGCCGCCGCGGCGACGTGCTCCCGCCAGGCATCCGGCAGGAACGCGAAGAGCTTTTGCAGGCGGCGGCCGGCATACTCATGCAGATTCGTATGCCACGACGCCACCAGCGGCGCGTGCAGCGTATGCGCGACCCAAAGACCCAATATGCCGATATCGCCCGGCCCGGTGATGTGCACCAGGTCCGGTTGAAACAGCCGCACCTGCTCCGTCACCCAGTTTTTGTAGCGGCTCAAGAAAGGGTCGCAGGATAAATCGTGGTCCAGCGGAAATGCGGCGGGTCCGCGCTTGATCTCCAGCGCCGTGTAAGATCGCCGGCTCACCGCCTGGGTGCGCGGTCCGCTGTACACACACAGGAACGGAAGCTGCCGGCGGGTGGCATAAGCCGCGAATTGCCGGCAGAGCGTGCCTACCCCGTTGGCCTCGCTAAAGCAATCCGCGAAGAGAGCTACGCGAAGTGGGGATGTCAACAGATCGTCTCGAAACCCAGATTAGCCGGCAAATCAGTTCCCTCGATGCGCCGTGGCATTCACCGTACCACAGCGTACAGAGCGAAATCCAGGATTCTCCCGATTTTGAACGCGGGAAGAGTGTGAATTCGATCCTAACCGGCGATTTCGATTTCGATTTTCTTGGCGCCCGCGTCCAGTTTGACGATTCGGAAGCTGCGGATCTGGCCCGCCCGCGCCGGCTCGCGCTTGCCCGCGCGCGCG
>JBEKIM010000380.1:0-6825 GCA_050011755.1 Bryobacteraceae bacterium
AGGAGATGTCCGACCGCATCGTCACCATCACCGAGCGCACCATCACCACCACGGTGAACGACATCGAGCACATGGAGTCGCAATCCTACAACGGGATCGGCGTCATCAAACTGTTCTTCCGTCCGTCTGTCACCATTGCCACCGCGCTGGCGCAGGTTACGGCCATTTGCCAGACGCAGCTTCGCCAGCTTCCTCCAGGGACTACGGCTCCCCTGATCCTGAGTTACAGCGCGTCAACCGTGCCGGTGCTGCAGATTGGCCTGAGCAGCACCCGGCTGAGCGAGCAGCAGTTGTTCGATCTGGGCGCCAACACCATGCGGACGCAGTTGGCGACCGTGCAGGGCGCCTCGATTCCCTGGCCGTATGGCGGCAAGATGCGGCTGGTCTCGATCGATATCGATTCGGCAGCCATGCAGGCCAAGGGGCTGTCTCCCACCGATGTAGTGAACGCAGTCAGCGCGGAAAACCTGATTCTGCCATCCGGCACCGCCAAGCTGGGGCCGCTCGAATACCAGGTAGAAATGAATGGCAGCACCCAAACCATCAATGAGTTGAACGATCTCCCCATCAAGACCGCCAACGGCGCAACCATTTATATACGCGACGTAGCGCACGTGCGCGACGGCTTCTCCCCGCAAACCAATATCGTACGGCAGGACGGCCACCGCAGCGCGCTGCTCAGCGTATACAAGACGGGCTCGGCATCCACCCTGGCGATCGTTCACGACGTGCGGGCGGCGCTCTCGAACATGGCCGCGGGATTGCCGCCAGAGCTCAAAATCACGCCGCTGTTCGATCAATCCATCTTCGTGCGCGCAGCCGTTCAGGGCGTCATCCGCGAGGCGCTCACCGCGGCCTGTCTTACCGCCGCCATGATCCTGCTCTTCCTGGGCAACTGGCGCAGCACCCTGATCATCGCTATTTCCATTCCGCTGGCCATCCTGGTCTCCATCGTCTGCCTGAGCGCACTGGGCGAGACCATGAACCTGATGACGCTGGGCGGACTGGCGCTGGCCGTCGGAATCCTGGTGGACGACGCTACCGTGGAAATCGAGAATATCGAGCGCAACCGCCTGCTCGGCAAAGATCTGCGCGAGGCCATTCTGCATGGCGCGCAGGAGATCGCCGTGCCGGCGTTCGTTTCCACGCTGTGCATCTGTGTGGTTTTCGTGCCCATGTTCTTCTTGAGCGGCGTCACCCGCTTCCTTTTCGTGCCCCTGGCCGAAGCCGTCATCTTCGCCATGCTGGCTTCCTATCTGCTGTCACGAACGCTGGTGCCGACCATGGTGATGTTTCTGCTGCGGAATCACAACCTGCACCAAACCGGCGCTTTTGCCCGCTTCCACCAGCGGTTTGAAGACGCCTTCGAGCGTCTGCGCGACAGTTACCGGAATGCGCTGGAGGCCTGCATACGGCACGGAGGCTGGTTCGCCGCGGCGTTTCTGGCGCTGTGTGTGGCCTCGCTGGGTTTCGTTCCCGTGTTGGGCCAGGACCTTTTTCCGCAAGTGGACGCGGGCCTGATGCGCCTGCACGTGCGCGCGCGCACCGGCCTCCGTATCGAAGAAACCGCGCGCCTGACCGACGAAATCGAGAACGACATCCGCACCCTGATCCCGCCCGCCGAGCTCGATACCATGCTCGACAACATCGGCCTACCCTATAGCGGCATCAATCTCTCGTACAGCAACGCGGGAACTATCGGCACGCCGGACGCGGAGATCCTGGTCTCGCTCAAGGAGGGCCACCGGCCCACTAACGCATACGTGAAGCTGCTGCGGGAGGAATTGCCCCGCCGTTTTCCGGCCACTCAGTTCTTCTTCCAGCCGGCGGACATCGTCACGCAGATCTTGAACTTCGGCGTGCCTGCGCCGATCGACGTGCAAATCGCCGGCGCCGACCAACCCGGCAACTACAACGTGGCGCGCCAACTGGCGAACCGCATACGCGACATCCCCGGGGCCGTGGATGTGCACGTCCAGCAGGCTTACGATGCTCCCGCGCTGCACCTGGACGTGGACCGCACCTTCGCGCAATCCGTGGGCTTGAGCCAGCGGGACGTGGCCAGCAACCTGCTTGTCTCGCTGAGTTCCAGCTTTCAAACTTCGCCCACGTTCTGGCTGAATCCGCGTAGCGGGATCAGCTACAACGTGGCCGTACAGACGCCGCAGTATCGCGTGGATTCGGTGAAGGCCCTGCTGGACACGCCCATTCGCACACCGTCATCGCCCCAACCGGAGATCCTGGGCAACCTGGCGTCGTTCCGGCATGTAAACCAGCCCGCCGTGATTTCGCATTACAACGTGCAGCCCCTGGTGGATGTGTTCGCCTCGGTGCAGGGCCGCGATCTGGGCGGCGTAGCGAGAGATGTCCGCCGTGTCATCCAGCCGCTTGAAAAGCAACTCCCCCGCGGCAGCCACCTGACCGTCACCGGCCAGGTATCCACCATGTCGCAATCGTTCATCGGACTCGGCTCTGGCGTGGCTATGGCGATCGTGCTCGCCTACCTGCTGATCGTGGTGAATTTCCAATCCTGGCTCGACCCGTTCATCATCATCACCGCGCTGCCCGGCGCATTGGCCGGAATCACCTGGGCTCTGCTGCTGACCCATACTACGCTGAGTGTGCCGTCGCTCACCGGCGCCATCATGTGCGTGGGCGTGGCCACCGCCAACAGTATCCTGATGGTCTCGTTCGCGCGCGAGCGCATGGACGAGGGGATGCCCGCGCGGGAGGCCGCAGTCGCGGCGGGGCATACGCGCATGCGGCCCGTATTGATGACCGCGTTGGCCATGATGATCGGCATGGCCCCCATGGCCATGGGCCTCGGCGAAGGCGGCGAACAGAATGCGCCGTTGGGACGCGCCGTGATCGGCGGATTGTTGTTCGCTACCGTTGCCACCTTGTTCTTCGTTCCCACGGTGTTCGGTTTAATTCACGGAGCCAGAGAGTAATTTTATGTCTACTCAACAGATGCAAGTACTCGAGCCAGAACCTGAAAGGCTGAACAACCCGGCGCCAAAGGTCAGGGGCTGGATCGTAGCGGCGCTGGTGACTGTCCTGGGCCTCTTCGCGGCGGGCGCCTTAAGCCTGAAAGCGCGGGCCAAGGAACAGGTGGCCTTGTCCGCCGAAACCACACAACTGGCGGTAACCAGCGTTTCGGCCGGCTATCCACAGCCGGAGCCGCGGTCGAATGAACTCGAACTGCCGGGCAGCGTGCAAGCATACACGGAGTCGCCGATTTACGCGCGCACCAATGGATACCTCCTGCGCTGGTACAAGGACATCGGCGCGACCGTCGAGAAGGGAGAATTGCTAGCCGACCTGGACACTCCCGAGGTAGACCAGGAACTCTCCCAGGCGCAGGCCGCGCGCCAGCAGATGGTGGCGGCGCTGGATCTGGCGCGCACCAGCGCGGATCGCTGGCGCGAATTGCGCCGCACGGATTCGGTCTCGCAACAGGAATTGGATCAACGCACCAGCGACTACGCGCAGGCCCAGGCCAACATGGCTGCCGCCGACGCCAATGTGAGGCGGTTGCAACAGCTTGAATCGTTCAAGCACGTCTATGCGCCCTTCGCGGGCGTGCTCACGCGGCGCAACGTGGATATCGGCGCGCTGGTGAATGCCGGCAACGGCGGATCGGGAAAGGAACTGTTCAATCTCGCGCTGATCGATCCGCTGCGCGTATACGTCAGCATTCCGGAATCCGATGCGCCTTCCATTCGCGCGGGCATGCGGGCGTGGATCGCGCTGGCCGAGTTTCCGGCTTCGCGTTTCTCCGGGACCGTGGCGCGCACCGCCAATGCCATCGACCAGAATACCCGCACGCTGTTGACCGAGGTGGATGTGCCGAACAAAGCGGGCCGCCTTTTGCCGGGCGCGTTCGCGCAAGTCCACTTTGACGTGCCGGTGAACGGCAGGCGGCTGTCGGTGCCTTCGAGCGCCATGCTCTTCCGGTCCGAAGGTCCATGCCTTGCCGTTGTGGGCTCCGGCGATCGGATAGAACTGCGGCCCATCGTGATCGGCCGCGATTTTGGCACGAGCCTGGAGATTCTGCAGGGCATACGGGCGAACGATCGCGTCGTCCAGAATCCGCCGGACGCGCTGGAGAACGGCCAGGCCGTGCGCGTGGTCGCGGATGGATCGGAACGGAAACCGTCATGAGAAACGCATGCTCCCTGGCTTTGGCCGCCGCGCTCGTTCTGCTGGCTGCCTGCCATCCGGTGGGACCCGACTACCATACGCCTCCGGCGCCGCAACCGGTGGCGTGGCACACGGAAGGTCCCTGGCGGCCTGGAGATCCCCAAGACCAGATCCCCAAGGGCGCCTGGTGGAGCACCTTCCGCGATCCCGAGCTGGATCGTCTGGAAACCGCGGTGCTGGCTTCGAACCAGGACCTGGTTTCGGCGAGTGCGCGACTGCAACAGGCGCGCGCGCTGGCTTCGGTGGCCATTAGCAACTTCTATCCGCAGGTTGGTGTGTCGCCTTCTTTCCAGAGGTTTCGCCTCTCCGCTAACCGCCCTTCTCTGGGAGGAGTGGTGGATGGGCCCATCACACAGAATGCCTGGAACCTGCCGTTCGCGCTGAGCTACGAGCCGGATCTTTTCGGCCGGACACGCCGCAGCGTGGAAGGCGCCAATGCGTCCTACCAGGCCGCCGGCGCGGATTTTGAAAACGTAAAGTTGGTGCTCACCGCGGAGGCTGCCGCGGATTACTTCACGCTCTGCGAGGTGGATGCGGAGATCCGCATTCTGGACGATACGGTAGCGTCGATGGAGAAGGCCACGGCCCTGGTCCAAAACCGGCACGATGGCGGCGTCGCCTCGGGCCTGGACCTGGCGCAGGAGCAGGCACTGCTCGAAGCCACCCGCACCCAAGCCACCCTGGAGCGGCAACTGCGCGCCAACTACGAACATGCGCTGGCTGTCCTGTGCGGCGCGCCGGCTCCGGATTTCAGGGTGCCCTCCGGCTCCCTGCAGAAGTATCTGCCGGCGATCCCGGCGGGCGTGCCGTCCGACGTCCTCGAACGCCGCCCCGACATTGCGCGGCAAGAGCGCCTGATGGCCGCGGCCAACGCCCAGATCGGCGTCGCCAAATCGGCCTATTATCCCAGCCTGCAACTGGCGGCCAGCGCCGGATTCGAAAGCACCGGCATCGCCAGCCTGGTCTCGCTGCCCAGTTCGCTGTGGGCCATCGGGGCAACTCTGGCGCAGCCCCTCATATCCGGCGGCCGCATCCGCGCCGGCGTGGATTTCGCCCAAGCCGGCTACCAGGATTCGGTGGCGCAATATCGCCAGACCGTGCTGGTAGCATTTCAGGAGGTCGAGGATGCCCTGGCCGGCCTCCAGGTGTTCGCCGGCGCAGCCAAGTCGCAATCAACTGCCGTAGCTGACTCCCAGCGCGCGCTGGATATCGCGCTGAATCGCTATACCGGCGGTCTGGTTACCTATCTCGATGTGGTCACCGCGCAGCAGAGCTTGTTATCCAATCAACGCGAAGCCGCCCAGATTCAAGGCAGTCAATTAGTAGCTTCGGTGATGTTAGTGAAAGCCCTCGGCGGCGGATGGGATTCTCACAGCCTGGCCGATATCCAAGTCAAGCCCAGTCTCAAGACGATTCTCCAACCGTAGGACGTCCTGTGGGGCGGGGAATTCCGGCAACCTGAAGTGCCTATAATGGCGTATGCCCGTGGCGTACGATTTCGGTAGTGCCGAGTTCGACGCGGCGGTGCGCGCCGCGGGCTGCAAAGCCTTCGCCGAAGCCCTTGCCTCTGGAGTTCCCGTTTTCTATATCGACGCCGAGGGTCTCGATGTGATGGAGCGCAACGATGGCCGGAGATTTGAGATTCGGTGGCTTCCGGGCGCCCCTTCGGGAGAAAACTACGAAGTCATTCGCGAATTGACGGCGCACGCGGCCCAAAAAAGAGCGTGCCCACCTGCTGTTGGATCCCGACGCGATTGCCATCCAACTGAACCCGCTGAATCCGTCGGCGGCAGCCATTGCCACGGCAAAACACGTTCTCAATCGCACCGCAGCTTACCTCAATCAAGGCGCGAGTTTCGCTGTCGAGACAACTCTGTCCAGCAGGGGCAGAGTCGATCTCCTGCGCAAAGCCAAATCCCGAGGATACAAGGTCCACCTGGTGTTTATTGCCATGGACAGCCCGGAAAGATGTATCGCGCGCATTCGCCACAGGGCGGAGCGGGGCGGTCATTTTGTTCCAGATGCCGATGTGAGGCGGCGCTACTTCAGGAGCATCGCCAATGCCGCAAACGCGCTCCGGTTGGCGGACTTCGCGCTCTTCTACGACAATTCCGGCGACAGCCCTCGGCTTGTTCTGGTGGCGGAGGCGGGCGAAGTAAGATGGCAGGCGGAAGTAGTTCCGGAGTGGATCAAACTGTGAATCGCTACTCTTGATAAGGGCTCGGAGAGTTCCTCCTAGTTCCCCGTCGAGTTCATCATATCGCTTCCGGGCGACATTTGGCCCCCGCTGTTCCCGATTACTCCCCGAAAGTCGGCAGGTGATATCGGATCGCCTATAGGCCCGCGATGATCTCGTCGCGCTGGACACCCTTATGCTGGGCCACGGCGCGTAGGATCGAATTGAACGTTCCGAGTCGGAGAGCCTGGTGGTCCGGAATTGCGATCCGGTGGTGAGTAGGCTGGGCGGTTTCCAGAATTATATGACTGCCGACCTGGTGCACCCTCGCGTACTGCCAGTTTCGGCACAAGACGCCGGCGAGGCGCGCGCCGGAGACGTCGCGAGGAATCTTCATGCCACGAGAAGGACTTCGTCGCGGACGAGGTGTAGCCGAAGTCGCTCAG
>JBEKIM010000381.1:0-6825 GCA_050011755.1 Bryobacteraceae bacterium
CGCCCGCCTCGAGCGTTCTTTCAGTACCGCCATGCGCGAACTGAAGCAGTTACAAAACGAGCGCCGCGCCGGCACTCAGCCGGAGCCCGTGCAGCCGGTTCACACCGAGCCCGCCGTCACAGCTCCCGCGTACCGGCCCGCCCCGCCGCCCGCATACGTAATGTCCGGCGCCCCGGACGCCCAGCCGCTCTCGTGTGCCCCTATCTCCCAGGACACCCGTTAGCCACCTGCCCCCTGCTCTTTGACAATCTGGTAAACGACCCCAAGCAGTCCGCCCAATCTGTCCCATAACCAACCATTTGGAAGCCGCGACCCACCGCCCGCAACCCGCAACCGTCAAACCGGAACCCACCACCGTTGACCCAGGCCCCAGCCCCCACAACCCAGCCCCCATAGATTCACTCAGATAGGCTTTGATCGTCAATCGCCCCGGATGATGTCCAACAGTGGGAGTTAAAAGTCCCGCCAGGAGCAACGCGCCCGCGCGCCCATATGCTATCCTCTACCGCATGTCGAGATTGCTGCTGGTTACACTCCTGGCGGGGCTGGCGTGCGTGCCCCTGCTGGCTCAAGATATTTCGGGCAACTGGGAATTCAGCGTGGATACCGCCGCGGGCAGCGGCAGCCCTTCCTTCGTCTTCAAACAGGATGGCGAGAAGCTCACCGGCACCTACACCGGATTATTCGGCAAAGCCGATCTGACGGGAACGGTGAAGGGCGATCAAATCGAATTCAAATTCGACTTTTCGTACTCCGGCCAAAGCGGCGTCGCGCATTATACCGGAACCGTCGAGAGTCCCAAGAAGATGAAGGGGAAGGTAGAAATCGGAGATCTGGGCGAAGGAACCTGGACAGCCACAAAACAGTAAACGGCCGGCTTTATAAGAGCCGGAAGTTGACTTCGACAGTGGCCGCTACGGTGACGGGCTTGCCATCCTTATAGCCGGGGCGGAACTTCCATTTCTCTACGGCCTCGATGGCCTTTTCATCCAGGCCCAGACCCAGGCTGCGCATGACCTTCAGGTTCTTCGGTTTGCCGGTAGCGTCCACTTCCACATAAAGGACGACCGTGCCCTGATACTTGGCTTTGCGCGCCTCTTCGGAATACTCGGGCTCAGGCCTGTAGAGCGGCACGGGCGCCGTCACTCCGCCGCCTACGCGGAAAACGCCGCCGCCGAAACCGCCGCCCTCGCCAGGACCGTATCCGCCGCCCTTCCCGGGACCTACGCCACCACCGGAACCGGAGCCGATACCGCCCCCTGAACCGGGACCGTTCGAGGGGGGACCAATCTTGGCGAGAGGATCGCCATACTGGCTCATATTCACGTTCGGCATATTTACGTCCGGCGGCGCAATGATGGTAGGTTCCATCGGCAGCTTCGGATTCAAGTTATTGAATACCTGCACCGGCGGTGTGAATTGGCGCGGAGAAATCTTGGGCAGCCTGCCCTTGGCTGCCGGCAACGGAGATCGATCGCCTCCACCGCCGCCACCACCCGATGGCTTTTGCGGTCCGGCTTTTGGTTTATAAGCTTCCAGGTCCACGGGCGCAATCAGCGCGGTCACGTCCTTCGCCGCCTGCTGAACCGCTTTCGTGGATGCCAAAGTGAACAAGAGAACAATGACACCGGCATGGATCGCCAGCGAATAAGCGCCGGACTGCTTCTTGCGTCCGTAAAGGCCCCAGATGTCCTTGACCGCAATCGGCTTGGAGGTGACCTGAAGAGGCGGCAGCGGTGTCGGGTGAATCAGTTCCCGCACGCTTTCGATCAACGATTTGTACCAGGGCGTTTCTACTTGCGGCGCCAACAGATGATCCAGGTGCTCACCGGGGTCGAACTGCCGTGCGTTATTGTCTTCCGGTAAAGGGGTGCTCTCCATGTTCTCAGACATCGTGTCCCCAGGCGCCTCCGATGGCGTGAGAGGCTCGCTCACAGGCTTGGACGCAACGAACCACCGCTTAGTTACACGTTTTGGAAACCAGAATGTGCGGCTGCATTACGGATTCTACCATAACCCGAAGCCGGCCGAACGGCGCTACGATTCCGGCTCGGTTGCTTCCACTAGTTGCTGTACGTGAATCTTGTAAATAGCGGGCTTGCCATCCCGGTCGCTTTCGAAAAAGATCTGCTGGCTGTCGGCTGAAAAGATCGGCGCGACCATGGCCGGATTGCTGGCGCGATGCTCGCATAGCGAAAGTTCGCGGCGCGTCAAGCGCAGCAAGATCAGAATGTACGGCGCGGAACGATTCTGGCTGGCGCCTACGAAGACGGATGTGTTTGTGTTGCATCCGAAGTGGGCGAACTGGCTGGTGCGCGCCACGAGTTTGTCCGTGTTTTGATCCGGGGAGCATTCCCGGATGGCATGCAATTGGGTTCGATCGTCCGGAAAACTCAGATAAAGAACGGTACGGCCATCCGGCGACCAGCGCGCCGGACCGATATGCCCGTCGGCCAGCGGCAGTTTCCGGTTCTGGGTGCCATCGATATTGACCAGCCACAGCGCCTCGTCCGCCTGGCGGTAAAGGATCTGCGCGCGCTTGGGCCGCGCCTGTGGATGCGACAGTACGAATGGAGCCTCGGTTACGGTACGGGCCCCGCCTTTTTGCAATCCGACGATTCGCAGCCGGGAGGCGCCGTCGCGGCTTTCGCCGAATAGCGCGGTCCCCTCGTCGCCGGCACTCGATCCGGGGCACCGCTCCCAACCGTCGGCCACCTCGTAAACCTGGCGCGCGCGCAGATTACCCATCGTTAGATGATGAAGTTCCCGCCCGTCGAAATAGCAGAAGCCGCGCTCCTCGGGCAGCATTGCGATGGAGGAAGCATCCAGGTTTACGGCTTCCGTCAAGCGCCGCGATTCCCGGTCATGCAGATCCATGCGGCAGGCTTGCATCTCGCCGGTTTCGTCGCTCGCATAGAGCAGGAATCCACCATGCCGCGCCAGCGCGCGATTGTAATACGCGGGGAGCCAGCAGGAATGCGCGGGGTCGGTGAGCCGCAGGACTTCGAATTCGGTAGCCGGGTCGGAATATCGATGCCAGGCGGACGGGACCACGACGCCCTTCTGCTCCGCGAATGCCCAAGGCGCGATACCGGACGCCAGGAAAGCGCGGCGCGTCCAGCGGCTCAATGCGGCGGGCACAGCCCCCATAAGAAAATGGTAACAGAGCTTTCGGCGATCGGCTTTCAGCTATTGATGACTGGCCTGGTAGTGGAGTTTCAGCAGGTCCAATCCAAAGTCGCCGTTGAAGTCGCGCCATACCGTGTGAATGTGGTTGGCGTTGTTTTGGGTGTCGTCGTATTCGATGAGGAAGGACGCGGTCTGCACGCGATAATAGTGCGGCTCGCCCTTTTCCGTGCCGCCGGCCCAGGCGAAGTAGATATCCTTGCCCGCCTTCTTGATCTGCGCCTCACGGGCTTCGGCGATCTGTTCCGGCATGTTCCGTGCGTATTCTTCGAGCAGCGCCAGCAGCAAGTCGAACTGCTTCTCGTTCATCCGGGAAGCCTGCAATCCCGAAGGCTGGCCCTTCAACGCGGCCTGCCGGCTGTCGAACGTCAGGATATCTTTGTACGCGTCTTTGTCGACGATCGCGGTCTTGCGCTGCTCCGGGTCGAGCGATTGGATCACGGCACGGCCCAGATCTTCCTCCGCGCCCAGGGCACGCAGCCCCTTGCGGGGACCTTCTCGAACCTCCGCGGGATTGGCGCCGAAGAAACTGGGAGCGCCGGCTACGTGCCCTCCGGCTACCGTATAATTCTGGCTGATGTGATGGCCTTCTACGCGATATCCCCACGTTCCGTCGGCTGAAGGCGTGCCGAATATGGAGAGGTAATATTTCTCCGGATCGCGCTCCGGACCCGTGCCGTGCTCGATGATGCGCAGGACGTCTTCCAGGCTCATGATGGTTTCCGCCTTGAAGAAGCCCTGCTGGCTGAGCCCCGCGCTAAGCACTGCGGTAGCCAGATGCTTTTGCGCGGAGGTCATCTCACCGAGAGCCAGCCCCTTGCGCTCGATGGGGACAAAATGCCAGTTCTGGCGCTCATCCTCCGCGAAAGAGAAGGTAGCCTTGGCGCGTTGTTCTGGTGTGAGCGAGGCGAGAAAGCGGTTGGCAGCCTCGGCCATGAGGGAGGAAGAGGTCAGGCGGTGGTAGGCCGAAGTCAGCAACATGACGCCAAGAGCAGCCGCGGCAAGGCGGAAATGGACGGACTTCATGGCAATTTGATGGCGCGCGAAAGGTTTAGAACGGAAAATCTTTCTTAACGATCTGGACGACACCGGCCCGGGCCAGGTATGGGTGGGGATTCACGGGAGCGCCACCGATGCGAACTTCATAATGCAGATGCGGAGCCGTAACCCGGCCCGTGCTTCCCACGGCGCCAATCTGCTCGCCCCGGCGAACCTCCTGGCCCTCCACTACGCCGAAGCGCGAAAGATGTGCGTAATAGGTTTCGAACCCGCTGCCGTGATCCACAATAATCAGTTGGCCATAGCCGCTATTCCACCGCGCGAAGGTCACGATGCCATCCGCGGTGGTCCGCACAGGCGTACCTGGAGGCGCGGAAATATCTACGCCCGTATGCATGGCGCCTTCACCGGAGAACGGATCCGTACGCTCCCCGAAACCGCCCATCAGGCGCCCCTCGACGGGCCAGATGCTGGGCTGCACGTTGGTGTGAAAACGGCGGGCGAAGCTGTTCACCGCGCCATGGTAACTGCCCAGGACGCGATAGGCGGCCACGGAATCGGAATAGGTCGGCAGCAGCCGGCCCTCCGCCGCGATTCCCGCCGGGCCTTCCAGTTTTTGCTTGATGCCGTAGGCGATCGAAACCTCGTTCGCGAACATTTCCAGGCTGGCCATCTGCTGGTTGGTCTGGTTGGTTACCTTCTGCAGGCGCTGATAGCGCGTGCGCAGAGCTTCCACCTCGTTGCGCAGCGCATTATAATTCGCAACCTTCCAGGCCATGCGTGCGTAACTGGATAAGAAGCCGAATATCGAAATGCAGCCGAACAGGGCCAGCGCCATCACGGCGTAGACTACAGTCAACGGAACGCGAACGCGGCGCAGCTTTCCACGCAGGGAATGGGCTAACACCAAAATGAAGTAATTCTGCTGCATAGTCTTCTCAGCCGGACCCGGCCAGCGAGAAATCCCGCTGCCTGGCCCGGAGGGCTATTGGAAATTGGCGAAAGGTGACTGTAACAGGACCTACACATCCGTGTCAAGCGAATGTTTGGCTTGCAAGTTATTGAAAAAATTGGTAATGTTGCCGTTTGGGGACGTTTTTTCGATTTCCCGGGGCCCTTTTTCTACTGAATTTGGTAGCTCGGCGGAGCTTGTTGTTTCAGCTCGTGCGGCGGGATTTCCAGCAGCGTTTCGTGGGATCGGCCGTCGGCTGGATATGGGGTGTAATCCAGCCCTTAGTGCTCCTGGCCAGTTGGACCTTTGTGTTCAGCATCTGCCTGAAGCAGCAAATGCCCGCTGGTGAAGTCACCGATAGCTATCCGCTCTTCCTTTTCGCGGGCATGCTGCCGTGGCTTCTTTTCAGCGAAACCGTGCTCCGCTCCACGTCCAGCCTGCTGGAGCAGGCCAGCCTGATTACCAAGACCGTGTTTCCCGCCGAGATGGTGCCGGTATCGATCTTCCTCTCGTCGCTGGTCAGCCACCTGATCGCCTTGGCGCTGGCTGTAGCGGCGGTGGGCATCTGGCTTAATCATATCGGTCCGGGCCTGGTGCTGCTTCCGGTTTACATGCTGCTGCTGGGGATGTTCGCGGTCGGCTTCGGCTGGATACTGGCGAGTTTGCAGGTTTATCTGCGGGACACCGCGCAGGTACTGACGGTGATCCTGACGTTCTGGTTCTGGCTCACTCCAATTTTCATCACCGAGCGGCAATTCCCGGCCCGGCTGCGTTTTCTGCTGGCGGGTAATCCGCTGGCATACCTGGTGCGGGCCTATCGCGAACTGTTGCTCTCCGGGCGCTGGCCGAAGCTGGAAGAATTCGGGATTATGGCGGCCTTCGCGGTAACCACCTTCCTGGCGGGCGGACTATTCTTCCGGCAGATGAAGCGGGGTTTCGCGGACGTGTTGTAATCTCAAGGGGCGGCCATCATGCAGCCATTCGTCAAGACGATCCATTCCCGAGGTGTGCTCTCATTTGCGCCGGACAGTGAGCCGCTACCGCTTACTCCTCTGAATGTCTTGATCGGACCCAATGGCTCCGGCAAGTCGAATCTGATCGAAGTATTTGAATTGCTGAAGGCGTTACCCACGGATCTGGCCGAGGTGGCTCCGCGACGGCGGAGGGATTGGCGAATGGCTGTGGAAAGGTGAAGGCGGGAAGGGTCAGGGCGCGATCACCGCCGAGTTGAACGCTTATCCCACTTACTCCTGCGTTACCAACTGGTGTGCGGCTCTGGCGGGACAGTAACTGACGAGACCATTGAGAAACTTAAGAGGACTGAGGGCGCCCCCGATCGCAGTGAGTTTCTGTATCGAATTCAGAAGGGCCGCCCTGTGCTGAGGATGGACAAGGGCGATCTCGCAGCTAGCGACGCTGCACGCGCGGAGGAACTGGCGGATGGCGAGGTAGCTTTTCCCGCCGGCTTTAATCGTCGCCAATCCGTTCTTTCGCAGCGCAAGGACCCTGATATATATCCGGAGTTGTTCCTCCTGGGAGAGTCTCTCAAGTCAATTAGCATTTACCGGGAATGGGGCTTTGGCCGCAGTGTGCCCCTCAGGCGGCCCCAGCCCGCGGATCTGCCGAACGACGTGGTCCTTCCGGACGCCCGGAATTTAGGCCTTATTGTTAACGCGATTTATAACACC
>JBEKIM010000382.1:0-6811 GCA_050011755.1 Bryobacteraceae bacterium
GCTTTCTCCATCTTGTAATTGGCCAGGCCCAGGTAAAAAAGCACCTCCGGCTTCACGGCGGAGCCTTCCTCTAAAAGCGGCAGCGCCTTGCGCAGTTCCTGGTCGGCGGGCGCCAGTTTTCCTTCGTTAAAATACTGTTCGCCGTTGGTGGAATAGGCGAAAACGAGAATGGTGTTCTTGCGCTTGGTCCAGTCGGCGTCGGCGACGCCATCGGGCTTGGGTTTGGAGCCGGCGGCTTCTACGAGCTTTGCGCTGTACGTGTGAACTTTAGCGCCGTCTTTCTTTTTGGCGGCATCCTGGGTGAGAACCAGCAGCATGTCGTCGCTGGGGCTGCCCGTAGCGGCAACCTGCTGCGCGAGAGCCACCGCCTTGTCCGCCGCGCCGGATTTCTGATAGGCGACGAACAGCGTGTCGACCGCTTTGGCAAGGTACTCGCTCTGTGGATTGCGCTGCTGCAGGGCTTCGATTAAGGCGATCTGCTTCTTCGGGTCGGCTGTTCCGAGCGCCATGGCGTAAAGCGAATATTCGGTGTACGTGTTCACCTGGCGGGCGTAATCGACACGGGCCTTCCAGTTCTCGACTTCGTCGGCCTCCTTCGGCTGAGGGGAGGCGACCACCTTTTGGGCGAGCTCGGAGGTGCGTGCGGACCATTTCAGAACCAGGTCGGGATCCTTTTTCATCTCGGCCGCCTTGAGGGTCTGCTGGGCGTCCTCAACGCATTCCGGAGGGATGGCTGCCAGTTTTTCGCCGATGGCGAGGGCTTTGTCGGGGTCGTTGGCCTTGACGTAGGCGTTTAGCAGTTGCTCGTCCACCCAGCCGGCCGCTTCGTGCTGCGGATATTCGTTGGCAAACTGCTCCTGGAGCGCCAGTTTCTTGGCGGCATCTTCCTCCAGGCCGGCCTTTTGGAGCAGTTGCCCTTCCGGCGTGGTGGCGTTGAGTTCCGTGAGTTTGTGGCACTGCGTCCATGCGGGCGCGGCAGCGAGTGCGACGGCGAAAAGGGTAGCGACAGCTTTCATGGGTACCTCCCCGATCTGCGGAATCTTAACACAATTGTGAGCCCGCAATCTCGCTGTTTCGCGCCAGGGTTCCAAGATTCTTGCACGGCATCGGGATCTGTGCGACGCTAAGGGAAATGGCGCGAGCGGTTGCGAAATACATTTTCTGCGCGCTGCTGACGTTGCTGTCAACAGCCGTGGCGCCGTCCGTTCGCTTCGTAACTCCTGTCGAGATCGTCTGGTGCAGCGAGGCTGAACAGCAGGCCCCACGGGAGGTGCGAAGCGTTCGCGTGCGCCCGGCGGCGCGGCAGCCCGCACCTGCATATACGTCACGCACCAGGCCGGAACCCGCGGCCTTCGTTCTTTTCCAGCGGCCTCCTCCGGCTTCCTCTCTTTAGTCGTAATCACAAGCTATTTCAAGAAAACGAAAAGGAGAGGACTTGTGTCTTTTAGCGACTTACTACGTTTCTTAGGGCTCCAGGACCGTGAGTCCGCCGCTCAGTTGCGGGCCATTACCCGGCGGCGGCAGGAACTTACTGGATTATCCGACGACCAACTCAGGACCGCCGCGCGGGGCATGCGCCGGGATGCCGACGTTGCAGAGACGTTCGCGCTGGCAGTGGTGATTGGGGCGCGGGTGCTTGGATTGCAGATGTTCGACGTGCAGATCCTGGGTGCGCTGGCGATGCAACGCGGGCACATCGCGGAGATGCAGACGGGCGAGGGCAAGACACTGGCGGCTGTTCCCGCCGCGATCTGGTACGCCGGGCAAGGCCGCGGCGTGCATGTGTTGACGGCCAACGACTATCTTGCCCGCCGCGATGCCGCCTGGATGCGCGGAATCTACGATTGGTTCGGTCTTTCGGTGGCGCATATCTCGCAGGACATGGACGCGGAACGCCGCCGCGCCGCCTATCTGTGCGACGTAACCTATGCGACCGCCAATGAGATCGGATTCGACTACTTGCGGGACGGCTTGGCGCGCAGCCCGGTGGAACTGGTGCAGAGGCCGTTTGCCTATGCCATCATCGACGAGGCGGACTCCATCCTCATCGACGAGGCGCGCATCCCGCTGGTAATCGCCGGCGGCGCGCGAGACGATTCCGCGCTGCCATACCGCGTGGACGCGGTGGTCGCCGAGCTGCAACCACAAATCCATTACTCGATCGATGAATTCGCACGGAACGTGCAGTTGACGGATTCAGGCATCCAGCGCGTGGAAGGAACCCTGGGCTGCGGCAGCCTGTTTGACGCGCCAAACCTGCATGTTCTGACGGCGGTGCAGGACGGACTGCACGCGCACGCGCTGCTCCGGCGCGACGTGGATTACGTTGTGAAGGCAGGGTCGATCGAATTGGTCGACGAATTCAAGGGCCGCATCGCGCAAAACCGGCGATGGCCGGCGGGCCTGCACACCGCCGTGGAAGCCAAGGAGCGCTTGCGGCTGAAGACGCAAGGGCGGATTCTCGGCTCGATCACGGTGCAGAGCCTGACCCGAATGTACGAACGAATCAGCGGTATGACCGGCACGGCGGCCACGCAAGCGGAAGATTTTCGGAAGATGTACAGGCTGCAGGTGAAGGCCATTGCGCCAAACCGGCCCGTGATTCGCCAGGATCTGCCCGATATTGTCTATGCCGATCGGGAAGCGAGGAGCCAGGCGCTGGTGGCGGAAATCCGTAAAGTACACCAGACGGGCCGTCCGATCCTGGTGGGTACCGCCAGCGTGGAGGACTCGGAACAATTGAGCCGGCGCCTGCAGGCGGCCGGTATCGGACATGCCGTGCTGAACGCCAGGAACGACGCGGCAGAGGCGGAGATCATCGCGCAGGCGGGCGCGCTGGGAGCCGTGACGGTTTCGACCAACATGGCGGGACGCGGTACCGACATCCTGCTGGGCGGGAACCCGCCCACAGAACGCGACCGGGTGGTAAAGTTGGGCGGCCTGTACGTGATGGGCACGACGCGTCACGAGGCCAGGCGGATCGACAACCAACTGCGGGGACGCGCCGGACGGCAGGGCGATCCGGGCACATCGCGGTTCTTTGTGAGCCTGGACGACGACCTGCTGGTGCGTTTCGGGATTGCGGAGAACCCGGATATCGATAGCATACAGCGCACCGTGGAAGGCCAGAATCTGGAGATTCGGCAGACACTTTGGAAATACGACTGCGCGGTGGAACATCATCGAAGCGAAGTGTATCGGCTGCGGCGGGAGGTTCTGCTATCGCCCGAATGGAGCCTGGCTTCCATGGCGCCCGCGGAGACATACGTCCGGCTTGCACAGGCGATCGGAAAAGAGGCGCTCGAGAAAGCTGGGCGCCAGCTTTGGTTGGCCGTGATTGACGATCTATGGTCCGACTACCTGGCGAATGTCGCGGAGTTAAGAGGGGGTATCCATTGGGCGTCGTGGGGCGGGCGCGATCCGCTCCTGAAGTTCCTGCTCGGCGAGCGGGAGATTTATGACAGCTTCCATAGTTATCTGGCGGTGGAGGTGGCGAACGCGCTGGCGACGGCCCAGGTCCGGGATGGCGCCGTCTATTTCGCGGATGAAGGGCGAATGGAGCGCGGAGCGACCTGGACTTACGTGACTACCGATCAGCCGTTTGGAACGCTCGGCGAGCAGGCGATCAAGGCGTTGCGGCGCATTGTCCGGAGGACGTAAGTTGGCTTGAGTCTCGAATTTCTACGGGCTTGGCGACGCGATTTGACTTGCTGCCGTAGAACGGGCACCTTACACTCTCCGCCGTCGGGGTCGAGGATCCAGAGGTAGCCCTTTTCCTGGGCGTACTTGATGTCCTCGCCGACGATGAACCGGCATCCATGATGCCTGTTGTTGATCGCGTTCATGAGCGGACGGCCAGGAACAAAGCTCCGGGAATCCTCGATTATGTAGAGGTACCTGTCCGTCACAATGAGCAGTTCATTGCTCTGAACCGCGGCCCGCTGAATGGCCGTATAGCTGGTGCCCTGGCTTCTGGACGTAGCGCTGCTGTTGACGGTTGTCGCGCCCTGGAGGGTTGTAGTATTGCCGAGCGTCGTTGCCGTCCCGATGGTGTTCGCCGCCGCGACCCCGGATGCGGTCGCGCTTCCGGAACTGTTCGTGATACTGCCGAGCGTAATAACCTGACGGCTGAGCGCCGAATCGAGGACGCGCCCGAGCTGTCATTCCCGGCTCTTGGCGGCAACGATCCCGAAGATCGTGCAGACTAAAACCGCTACGCTCGCGGCCGCCGAAATCTTGCCAAGGTAGACATGCTCAATTGTCGGGATGGAGCACGATCCGGTCAAGGCTGCTTTTCGTTAACGCGGCTCCGGCAAGCTATTGATTCCTCCACGAAAGGGCATGGCTGTTTTTGGATCTTAGTACGAATGCGTGGTATATATCGGCCATCATGCGCAATCTTGGATCATCGCGGCGTAGCTTTCTCAGTAGCACGGCGGGCGCTGCCGTTATTGCGGCCCAGCCGGCTCATGCACAGAAGCCCGTCGAAACGCCCGCCCTGCCGGGCCTGCTGCTAAAGGATTTCGAGCCCAAGAGTATGTTGGTAGTCCCACGGCAGCCGGTGCCACGGGCGAAGTTTCCGGTGATTGACGTACACACGCATGTGTCGTCGGCTTTGCCCACGCGGCGGACTGCGGGCTCGCCGGAGATGGCGCAGGCTTTCCGGCAGATGGACGCCATCGCCGGCTGGATGGAGGCGCTCAACATCCGGACCCTGGTGAACCTCACCGGCGGCTATGGCGATCTGCTGAAAGCCAACGTTCGAGACTTGCAGGAGCGTTACAAAGGCCGGTTTTTCAACTGCGTCGAACCCGCTTATGAGCGCGTGCGCGAATCCGGCTTCCCGCAATGGCAAGCGGATGAGATCGCGCGCGGCAAGCAGACCGGGGCAGTGGGAGTGAAGGTGCTGAAGACGCTTGGGCTGTACCTGCGCGAGAATGTGGACACGGGGCCGCTGGTCAAGATCGACGATCGGCGCTTCGATCCCATGTGGGACGCGGCCGGGCAATTGCACCTCCCGGTGTTCATTCACACTTCCGATCCGGACGCCTTCTTCACCCCGGTGGACCGCTACAACGAACGCTGGGAAGAGTTGGGCGAACATCCGGACTGGTCATTTTACGGGAAGGATTTTCCGCCCAAAGCGGAACTGCTGGCGGCGCGCAACCGGGTGATTGCGCGGCATCCTAAGACCACTTTCGTGGGCTTGCACGTGGCCAATCACCCCGAGAATCTCGACGAGGTCTCCGGTTGGCTGGACCAGTTCCCCAACCTGCACGTGGAGACGGCGGCGCGCTTGGGAGAACTCGGCCGCCAACCGCGGCGGGCGCGCGCGTTCTTTGATGCCTACCAGGACCGCATCATGTTCGGCACGGATGCGACGGCGCGAGAAGCGCATACCCCGCAGCAGGACTTGAAGCCGCCCATGTTTCAAATCTATTTCCGATGGCTGCAGACGTTGGACGAGTACTTCGACTACGCACCCAGCGAGAAGCCGCCGCAGGGGCGCTGGAGGATCTACGGGATCGGATTGCCGGATGCGATCCTCAAAAAGGTCTACAACGGCAACGCGGCGAGGTTACTAGGTTGGCCGGAAGCCTGACAAGACCGCCTAACGCTGGATGCGGGCGGAGCCACCCTTGGCGAACGCGCGCACCTGGTCGAGCGTGGCCATGGTGGTGTCGCCGGGGAAAGTCGTCAGCAGGGCGCCGTGCGCCCAGCCCAGCTTGAGGGCCTCCGCGGGCTCTTCACCGGCCATCAGGCCGTAAAAGAAGCCGGACGCGAATCCGTCTCCGCCGCCGACGCGATCGAGCACGTCCAGTTCGCAAGTGGGTGAGACATAAGTCTGGCCGTCGATCCAGGCGACCGCGCCCCAACTGTGGCGGTTGGTCGAATGTACTTCGCGCAGAGTCGTGGCGACGATCTTGATTTGCGGGTGTTGCGCCACCACGCGGCCGATCATGCCGAAGAAGGCGCTGGGATCGAGCTTGGACTTAGCGGCGACCTCCGGTCCGGGAATGCCCAGGCCCATTTGGAGATCCTCCTCGTTGCCCACCAGCACATCCACGTTGTCGACGATGCGGCGGATCACGGCCACGGCGCGTTCGTGGCCGCCGGAGATGTTCCATAATTTCGCGCGATAATTCAGATCGAACGATACCACCGCACCGGCGGCCTTCGCGGCGCGCATGCCTTCGATGATGAGTTCCGCGGTGGCCGGGGAGAGCGCGGCGAAAATACCGCCGCTGTGGAACCAGCGCACGCCCGCGCCGAAGATGGCCTTCCAATCGAAATCGCCGGGCTTCAGCAGCGCGGCGGCCTCGTTGGCGCGATTGTAAAAAACCACGGGCGCGCGTACGCCGTAGCCGCGGTCGCTATAAACGGCCGCCATGTTGGGGCCGGTGGCGCCATCGTGTTTGAAGCGCTTGTAGAAGGGCTTCACGCCCATGGCCCGCACGCGCTCGGCAATCAAATCGCCGACCGGATAATCCACCATGGCGCTGGCGATGCCGGTGGCCAGGCCGAAGCAGTCCGACAAATTGGCGGCGCAATTGAATTCGCCCCCGCTCACATGGATCCGGCACTCGGCGGCCTTGCGGAAAGGGATGATGCCCGGATCGAAGCGATGAATCAGCGCGCCCAGCGACAGCAGGTCGAGCGCGCCGGCGGCGGGAATTTGCAGGCTGGTCATACGTTGTAAGTGCCGGATGAAACGCGGCCGCCGCGGCCGGTCCAGTTGGTGTGGAAGAACTGGCCGCGCGGCTTGTCGATGCGCTCATAAGTGTGGGCGCCGAAGAAATCGCGCTGGGCT
>JBEKIM010000383.1:0-6805 GCA_050011755.1 Bryobacteraceae bacterium
CATCATGATGGTATCGCCGATCTTCACATTGGCGTGCATCAGTTTGCCGCCGGGTCCTGGCGACCGGCTGATTTCGACCGCGCTAAAGGCGCGTTTCAGGAATTCGATGTAATCCGCGCAGCCCGCCACGGTCAAGTGGATGGTGAGCGTGTTAAAGCCCTGGGGAACCGGTTGAGCAGCTTTAGCCATATCGGGATTATGATAATACGCCGCGGACCCCGCGCAACTCGCCGCGAGAGCGGCATCGGATCTGTCCTATTACGCACACGATCGAGACCCCTCGACGCCCGCATGCGCTACAATGATTCGGGTCCCTTCACCGCCCTCTAAAGATGGAACGCGCCAGCAGATTCCTCGGCAAACTTACCGGCCCAATCGACATCGACGAACTGGCCCGCGCGGCGTGGCCCATGGCCGTGGGAAAAAAGGTCGCGGCGCGTACGCGGCCCGCGCGCATGGTGCGCACGCGGCTGATCGTGGAAGTGGAAGATCTGGTCTGGAAGAAGCAGTTGTTTACGCTGTCCAAACAAATCCTGGCGAATCTCGAGCGGCACCTGGGACAAGGTATCGTCGACGATCTGGAGTTCCGTATCATGCCGCCGCGGCGCGATCCGCAGCGAGCGGAGATGGCCCAACCGTCGCGCGCGGCCGACGATGCAGACCAGATCGCCGATCCCATCATGCGCAATATGTACAAGCTGGCCCGCAAGAAGGCGCTGGCGTGAAAATCACGGAAAAGGAAGTCCGTTATGTGGCGGACCTGGCCAACCTGAGCCTGACCGATGCCGAAGTGCAAAAGCTGCAGGCGGACCTCGACGAGATTCTGGGCCATGTGGAACGTCTGAACGAGATCGATACGACAGGCGTCGAGCCGATGGCACAGGTGCTCTTCGCATCTGACGATGCCGCCACCTGGCGCGCCGACCGCGAGCGGCCGCCGCTGGGCACGGATCTGGCGCTGGCCAATGCGGCCCAGTCGGGCGCCGGCTATTTCAAAGTGCCCAAGGTCATCGAGCGCTGAGCTATGGATCTTCGATCGCTCACCATCAGCCAGGTGCGGGACGGTTTGCTGGCGCGCCAATTCAGCGCCGTCGAGTTGGCCCAGGAATCCCTGCGCTTCGCGGCGGCGCAGAATACGGCCACCAATGCCTATCTGCGATTCTCGCCGGAGCGTGCGCTGGGCGCCGCGGCCCGTGTGGACGAGAAGATCGCGCGTGGCGAGGATCCGGGCGCCCTGGCCGGCGTTCCCGTGGCGGTGAAAGACGTCATCCTGACCAAGGGCGTGCGCACCACCTGCGGATCGAAGCTGCTTGCGGAATACGTGCCGCCCTACGATGCCACGGCCATCGCGCGGTTGGAAGAAGCCGGCGGCGTGATCCTGGGCAAGACCAATTGCGACGAATTTGCCATGGGATCGTCCAACGAGAATTCGGCGTTCGGTCCGGTCCGCAATCCGCTGGCGCCCGACCGCGTGCCGGGCGGATCGAGCGGTGGATCCGCGGCGGCGGTAGCCCAGGGAACCGCCGTGCTGGCGCTGGGATCGGACACCGGCGGGTCCATCCGCCAGCCCGCTTCGTTTTGCGGCGTGGCCGGCGTCACGCCGACCTACGGGCGTGTCTCGCGATACGGGCTCACGGCATTCGCCAGTTCGCTCGACCACATCGGGCCTTTGGCGCGCACCGTGCGGGATGCCGCCGTGCTGCTGCAAACGATCGCCGGCCGCGACCCGATGGATGCCACGTCGGCTGCGGCGCCCGTGCCGGACTACACACAATCGATGGACGGAAACGTCCAAGGTTTGAAGCTTGGGCTGCCGCGCGAGTATCTAAGAGATTTGACGAGCGAAACCGGGGATCTGATCGAGGCGGGCGTCGCGAAGCTGCGCCAGCTCGGCTGCGAAGTACGCGAGATCAGCCTGCCGGCCACCGATTATGCCATCGGATGCTATTACATCATCGCCACGGCGGAGGCCAGCTCGAATCTGGCGCGCTACGATGGCGTGCGGTACACCTTCCGTTCGGAGGCTTCCGGCACGCTCAGCGAAATGTACCGGAACACGCGCGGCCAGGGCTTCGGAGCCGAATGCAAGCGGCGCATCATGCTGGGAACTTACGTACTGAGCGCCGGTTATTACGACGCTTATTATTTGAAAGCCCAGAAGGTGCGTGCGTTGATCGCGCGGGATTTCGCACGTGCGTTTTCGGAAGTGGATGCGATCGTGGCGCCGGTGTCGCCCTTTCCGGCGTTCAAGCTGGGCGAAAAGATCGACGATCCGCTGGCCATGTACCTGTCCGATATTTACACGATTACCGGCTCGTTGGCCGGCATCCCCTGTATGAGCGTACCGTGCGGCAAGACGGCCGCCGGGTTGCCGGTAGGGATGCAGATCCTGGCCAAACATTTCGACGAGCCCACGATGTTCCGCCTGGCGGACGCTTTCGAGCGCGCCGGCGCAAATTGAAACAATACTTCGAGATGAATGGAGATCGATATGCCTTTTACGCTTCCCCCGCTACCTTACGCCCCCGATGCCCTGGAGGTTTCCATCGACAAGACGACCATGGAGATCCATCACGACAAGCACCACGGCGCTTACGTGACCAACCTCAACAAGGCGCTGGAATCGGCGCCCGACCTCGCTGGCAAGAGCATCGAGGAACTGCTGGCGAACCATTGCGCGATCGTGCCGGAAAACATCCGGACCGCGGTGCGCAATAATGGCGGCGGCCACATCAACCACTCGATGTTCTGGACCATCATGGGTCCGGGCGCGGGCGGCGCGCCGGTCGGCCACGTGGCCGAAGCCATCACCAGCACATTTGGCAGCTTCGACGAATTCAAGACCAAGCTGCAAACCGCCGGCATGGGCCGTTTCGGCTCCGGCTGGGCGTGGCTGATTTCAAACGGCGGCAAACTGGAGATCGCTTCCAGCGCGAATCAGGATAGTCCCGTGATGGAAGGTAAGTATCCAATCCTGGGCGTGGATGTTTGGGAACACGCCTATTACCTGAAGTATCAGAACCGGCGCGCGGACTATCTGGGCGCGTGGTGGAATGTAGTAAATTGGCCCGCGGTAGAAGCACGGTTCAATTCACATAAGTAGGATAGGTGGGCCACGCCGGCCAGCGGCGTGGCCCATTCGTTTACACCGACAACAGCCGTTGAAAAAACGCCCGGTAACGGCGCAACGCCTGCCGCAGGTCTTCGGTCGAAACGTCGTTTCCTTTCGACCATTCCCGTTCCAGTTTGGCGCGCTCTTCCGCGAACGATTCAGTCAGATTCTTGATGGCCGTGGCGACCAGTTCGTCGGCGCGCTCGACCGACACTCGCGGGTCGTCCACAAATTCTGTCTGGATCGCCTCCCATCGCGTGCGCAGATCGTCCGAGCGGTCCTTTTGTAACAAAGGAACGGAATGTGCGTCGCCGATCCGGATTTCCGGCGGTTGGTGCGCGGCCACGTTCGCCAGATGGGCGGTAGTCAGTTCCGTTTCCATGATGTCCGGCATAATTTACACCCTCCTGTACGCGCCGGTGTGCATGCCAGCCGCCTGCGCTTCCAGCAATTCGTCAAAAAGATTCCGATAATAGACCATAGCCTGGCGCAAGTCTTCGGTACTGGCGCGGCCTTCCTGTTCTGCTACCGCGACGGCGCGGGCCGCGCGATAGTTTCGGATGACATGCGGGTGATCCACCGAGAGATCTTCCGCGCGGCGGTCGAAATCCGCCATCGGATAGCCGCGCGTGCGCATGGCTTCGCAGACCAGGTGATCCGCTTCGCGAATCGCCAGCCGGGGGTCGTCCACAAAGTGCGACTGGGTAATGCGCCACTCATCGCTGAACCGCTGTTGCTCCACCGTAGTGAGCGCCCGGATTTTGTAGTTTTCCGTCCGTTCCGTGCGATGCTCCAACGCTTTTTCCGCGCGCATCCGGCCGCCGTAGTCGCGAACCGCCCGGTCGTACTCGGGACCGAAACGGCTGCGAAGGGAATTCGTTCGGCGCTTTTGCATAAAAGCAATCGCTGCGAGGGCCGCGATCAAGATCACGGCGATCAAAATAATCCACAATGCTGTGCTCATGGGTAAAAAGTCCTTCCGCACGGTGAAGGAGCATTTCACGGGCCATCAAGCGGCTTATTCACGTGTATTGCCGAATACCAATTGAAGCGGCTCTGCTATCCTAACCAAGGAGGAAATCCCGTTGCCTCGCTGGACGATCGTTCCGTTTCTCGGCCTGTGCCTGCTTCCGGCACAAGAATCGCCCGCGCCGCCGGCCACGGTGTTCAGCGTCTCTACGACGCTGGTGCAGATCGACTCCGTAGTCACCGACGCCAAGGGACATCAAGTCACAAACCTGAAGCCGGACGACTTCCAGGTCCTGGTCGACGGCAAGCCGCAGGCGGTTACGAACTTCTCCTATATTCACCTGGATTCCCCGGACGTAAACCGCGCGAGCCTCTCTCCGCAGGCGCTTGACAAACCGCTGCCGTCCGCCAATACCGCCGACGTCGTGAAGCCCGGAGACGTCCGCCGCAGCACGGTGCTGGTAGTGGACGATCTCAGCCTCTCGTTCGAAAGCATCTATGCCGTGCGCCAGGCGCTGCGCAAGTTTATCGACAAGCAGATGCAGCCCGGCGACCTGGTTGCGCTCTGGGAAACCGGACGCAGCAACAGCGTGTTCCAGCAATTCACTTCTGACCGGCGCGTATTGCGAGCCGCCGTGGAAAACCTGCGCTGGAATCCGGCCGGATTGGGTTTGATCGACCCATTTGAGAGGCAGGGACCCAACGTCAATCGTATGATGGCCATGGTCACCACGGGAACGGACGCCCCACCGCCGGGCCCACCGAACGTCTTGCGGGACCAGCGCGCTGCGAACGCCAACGAGGCCGCGTTTAACCGCCTTAATGCCACGGCCGGCGCGTTCGACACGCTGGGCCAGCTCTTAGAAGAGTTACGGCCGGTAGGAGGCCGGAAAGCCATCGTGTTTTTCTCCGACGGCATCGACCTACCCGGGGTCACCTTGCCGGGAGGCCCGCCGCCCGGCAATTCCTTTGCGGCCCCGCGCGACGAGGCGCTGGTCGCCCGTTTCCGCCACTTGATCGACCAGGCCAATCGCTCGGGCGCCGTGGTTTACACCGTGGATGCGCGCGGCCTCGTGTACCTCGAGCCGGAAAAACTCGGCGCCCTGGAGTTGTCGCAGCAGGGGCTGCTGCAGCTTGCCGAAGATACCGGCGGTTTCGCCGCCATCAACGGCAACGGTTTGAGCGATGCTCTCGAGAGCATCGAGGAGCAGCAGAAGGGATACTATCTGATCGGATTCAAGGCGCCGGAGAATATCGCTACCGGGATTCCGGGGTCGAAAACCGATTACCATTCGATCCGGGTGACTGTGAATGTGCACGGCCTGCGGGCGCATTCCCGATCCGGCTTCTTCGGCGAGACAGATGAAGCGGCGCGCCCCAAATATGCCACGCGCCAGGCCCAGATGATGGCCACGGTCCAATCCCTTTTCAATAAGTCGGAACTGCACGTACGGATGACGGCGCTCTACCGGCGGACGGCCAAGGGCCAGACCCTCGTCCACAACCTGTTATATGTGGATCCGCGCGATATCACCTTCCGCACGGACCTTTACGGAATCCAATATGCGGCGCTGGACGTGGTGATCCTGGCTTCCGGCCGCGAACTCGATCCGCTGGCCGCCATCAGCCGCCATATGACCATCGACGCCAGCGACGAGAAGCTGGCGAAACTGCGGAAAGACGGGCTGCTGCTTACCCTGGATGTCCCCGTCAAGGAGGCCGGTTCCTACCAGGTCCGCGCCTGCGTTCTGGATAGTACGTCGCGCGCCGCCGGATCCGCCGGACAATACATCGAAATTCCGGATCTGAAAAAGCAGCATCTGGCGCTGACCACTCCGCTGCTCGACGATGTCTCCGCGCCCGGCGATACGCGCTTCAACGACGTGTCGTCCGCATTGCGGGAGTTCAAAGCCGGCAGCCTGCTGGCATTCGCTTTTCACATCGAGACCGATAAGCCGGGGCGTGCGGTGGCCGCGGATAAATACGATACCCAGATCCAGCTTTATCGCGACCGTACGCCGATCCTCGACAAACCGGTATCGGTGGCCCCGTTACCCGGCCAGGACGGGCGCGCTGTAGTTGGCGAATTGCGGCTGAGCACCAGCTTGCCCGCCGGTCAATACTACCTGCAAGCCATGGCGACGGATCGCGGCGGCAAGACGCCGCGCACGGCCAGCTCCTGGATCGAATTCCGCGTGGTCGAGTAGCGCGGCGGAAAATCCATTATTGGCGATGGGCTTGCCCGTGACTGGCGTGCTCAAGTAAAATGCTGCGAGGAGGATCGCATGAGAAGACTTTTGAACATACTGCCGTGGATCGCGCTGCTGGCGATTGGCGCGATTTCTTTACCGAAGATGGCGCGCACCGCGCCGCCGCCGGAGGCGCATCCGCATATGCGTGCGGCGATGAGGGAATTGCGCGAAACGCGCCGGGAACTGGAAACGGCCGCGCACGATTTTTGCGGCCACAAGGCGGATGCTATCCGTACGGTGGACGAGTCTATCCGGCAGCTTCAATTGGCGCTGGACTGCGCACGGTGAAGAGCGGGACTTTTAAGTCCCGCTTAGCCGCCTGAAAAGGCGGCTGCGGGCAGGATTGCCCGCCCCACAGGGTTTTCAACGGTGCCGCGCATTATCCAATGCCGCCCGATTCGATCTTGAGGAGCTGGCGCTTGCGCGCGCCGCCCCAGCGATATCCGCCAGTGTCGCCGTCCGCGCGCACGAC
>JBEKIM010000384.1:0-6802 GCA_050011755.1 Bryobacteraceae bacterium
GCAACGCGGACCAGCGCCTCGCCCACGGCGGCGCACCACCACAGCGAAAGGAGCCGCCACCGTTGTTGCAAGCACCTCACCCTAAAAGGGGTCGGCGCGGGGAGAATTTTCGGAAGAACCCGAATTCCCAGCCGGCCGGAACCAGCCCTGTCCCTGTGGCAGCGGCATGAAATTCAAGCGTTGTTGCCTCCGCAAAGCCGCCCCCGAACCGTCCGCCGCTGCGTCGCCTGCCTGAGAAATTACTTGAGGTATACTGGCGATGCTATCGGATCGCAAATACTTTATGCGCCCAGTCAATTTAATCGCCGCTTGCATCGCGATCCTCGGATCGTCCGTGGGGCCAGCCCTCGCCGGGGAAGTCCATTGTCCCGAAACGGTCTCCGTCAACCAAAGTCTTGCCAAACCGGAGCCGGGCTGGAAACCGGGAACGGCCGCTCTACCCATCATCCTTGCAGGCGTGACCCTTTTTGATGGGCCGCCGGAACAGCAGGCTTCGCTCGTCTACGATCGCGAAACCCTGCTCCACGGAAAACAAGTCGCCACCTGGCGTTTTGGCCCGAACAGCGGCATCTGGCTTTCCTGCCAATACTCCGGAACTGTGATCGTGCTCTCCCGGGCCCTACCGAAAAACACGACGGTTTGTTCGGTTACTTACAACCCCAAGCAGACCGTCGCCGGCCTTCCCCTGGTCGAAAAGATCGCCTGCCAATGACCGTCCGTGCCACAATCGCATTGCGCTACAGTGGTGGCTTGCGATTTCCCATCTTATTCTTTATGGCGCTATCCACCCTCCTGGCGGCCGACCCCCGCACCATGCGCCTCGACTGCTTCCACGGCGGCACCGCCACCGAAGAGCACATGTCCCTCGATAGCCTCGTGCTCGAAGGCCCGTGGCCCGGCCGCCTCGATCGCGCCATCGACGACACCAACCTGGGTAAGTATTACTTTGAAGTGCTCGACCGCCAGACCAACCGCGTGCTCTACTCGCGCGGCTTCGCCAGCATCTTCGGCGAATGGCGGGAAACGCCCGAAGCCGCCGTCGTCCGCCGCCAGTTTCACGAATCGCTGCGCTTCCCAGCCCCCACAGCCCCTGTCCAGATTATCGTCAAACGGCGCGATCCCCAGAACGCGTTCCAGGAGCTATGGTCGCTCGTGGTCGACCCCGCCGATCCGGCCATCGACCGCTCCGGGCCTCCGGCCAACGTCAAGGTTTGGGCCGTCATCCAGAATGGCGAACCGCGCGATAAGGTGGATCTGCTCCTGATGGGCGATGGCTATACCGCCGCCGAGATGGATAAGTGGCACAAAGACGCGCGCCGCATGGCCGAAACGTTATTCGCCGCCTCGCCCTTCAAGGAACGCCGCGCCGATTTCAACGTGTGGGCCGTGGATACTCCGGCGGAGGAGAGCGGCGTGTCCCGCCCTTCCGATGGCCTCTATCGCCGCTCTCCTCTGCGCGCATCTTACGACGCCTTCGGCTCCGAGCGTTACGTCCTCACCTTCGACAACAAGCGTATGCGCGAAGCCGCCTCGGCCGCGCCCTATGAGTTCATCGAAATCATTGTCAACAGCCGCAAATACGGCGGCGGAGGCATCTTCAACCTCTACGCCACCGTGGCGGCCGATAATGCCTTTACCCCCTACGTCTTCGTGCACGAATTCGGCCATCACTTCGCCGGCCTGGCCGATGAATACTATACATCGGACGTGGCCTATGAAGCCTCCACCGCGCGGCCGGAACCGTGGGAGCCGAATGTCACCGCCGATCCGCACGCGGCCAAGTGGAGCGGTTTGATCGCCGCCGGCACGCCGCTGCCAACTCCCTGGCCTAAGGAGCAATTCAAATCGCTGCAGAAAGAGATCCAAGCGCGCCGCCACCAGATCCGCGCCGCCCATCGGCCCGAAGAAGAGATGGAGGCGCTGTTCCGGGAGGAGCGCGAGAAAGATACCGCCCTGCTTGCTTCGGGTCCGTTCGGCCATGCGGTAGGGGCCTTTGAAGGCGCTATGTACGAGGCCCGCGGCTACTTCCGTCCGCAGGCCGATTGCATCATGTTCACCCGCGACGAAGGCGGCTTCTGCGCCGTATGCCGGCGCGCCATCGCGCGGATTATCGACCTTTACTCGCGGCCTTCAACTCGATAAAGAGCATCTCCATCGGGTTCGTATTCAGATTCCGCGCCGCGTGCGTGTCGCCGTAAAGCCAGCGCGTTTCGCCGCTTTCCATGTGTACGTCCTGGATGCGTCCATCCGGCCTCGTGAAGCGCAAATGGCACTCCTCGATGCACACCGCCATCGCATCCACGTCGTCGTGCATCGGAACCGTTTCGTCGGCTTTCAGCGTGAGCCGGATCGCGCGCACACGCTCGTTTTCGTAATCCAGATGGTAATGTTTCGCATCGATTTTCAAAGGGTCGCGGCGGGCGAACACTTCCGGCGGTACGATCTCAGGCGGGAACTCGCCGCTCTGCCCGTATGCGCCCAGGGCGAAGACTGCAAAAAGGAGGAGACGCATACCCAGATCGTAACACCGGCCGGCCTTATACCGGTTTGGGTTTCGGCGGCGGCAGTTCGCGCGCCACGCACGTGTCCTGAAACCCGGTCCGCGCATGCGCGCCGTCGCAAAACGGCTTGTTCGCCGATTGCCCGCAGCGGCACAGTGAAATCACCGTGCGCCCCGCCAGGCCAAACTCGCTGCCTTGCGGATCGTGAATCGTGAATTCGCCTTCAATGCGGATCGGGCCGTTGTTAACCGGGGTAATTTTTGTCATCTCCCGGATAGTAGCACGCCAGGGTCGCGCGAAGCCCCGTGGCGCACGCTGCAGCGTGCCGGCGGGACTTTTAAGTCCCGCTTGGCGCAGAATGGAGAAGACCATGAAGAACCCGAAACGCTCCCTGAAATACATCGCCTGCCTGGCTGCCTGGTCTGTGGCCCTGCCGGCCGCCACCACCACCGCCTACATACCGGTCTGCTGCAATGCCAACTCGACAGTCTCCGTCGTCTCCACGGCGAAAAACCGCGTCTCGGGAAGCTTGCACGCCGGCCCGGGAAGCTACGCTATCGCTCTTCCGGACTACGGCACGGCTTCGGTGACGAATGCGGGCAACAACACCATTTCCATTGTGTCGCTCAAGACCGGCGCGGTCCGCAACACCATCCAGCTTAAGCTCCAGCCATGGCTGATCCAGGCCAGCCCCGATGGCGCCCATGTCTACGTGGTCACCGGCATGTTTACCGGCAGCCTCAGCCATTATTCCTCGAACCTGCAGGTGTTCAACGCCAGTACGGGCGCCTCCACCGGCGAGGTGCCGCTGCCGAATGACGGGCTGGCGAATCCGGGCCTGGCCGTCGCGCCCAACGGCTCCTTCGCCTATGCCACTTTCGATAGCCAGACCATCGTCGCGTACGATGTCTCGACCGGCGCCGCGGCGGCCACCTGGAAGACTACCCGCGCCCTCACCTGGACCGCCACGGGTACCCTGACCCTGTCGCCCGATGGCACTACGCTTTACACTTCCGGCGAAGTGCTGACGGCCATCGATACCGCGACGGGCAGCGTGAAGGGTACCTTGAATCCGCCTGGGCCCGCTCACACTTACTCGTTCGTGGGCAGCGCGGTCGCCGGCGACGGATCCACGCTATCTCCGCCAGCGCCGGCCTCGGCAGCGAATTGCAGCAGCCCGTGCTGTCCAAAGACGGTTCCACGCTCTATGTGCCGGATGCCATCGACTCCCTCGTGTATGTGGCCGGCACATCCAATTTGACGGCCACCGGCGCCATCGTAGTATACCGAATCGAGCGGTTCTTTAAATCGTGACGCGCATTCGCTGGACAGCGGTAGCCGCGGATCAGCTCGAAGCCATGGTAAACCATCCCGGGCGGGCTGTCGGCCGGCAGCCGGCCTAACGCCAGTCCTGCGCCCCATGCCAAATGTAAGAAATCTCGGCAACGTCTTGTTTAAACCGGTATACGATGACCCGGGCGCCCGGAATGCTAGGATGCTCCCAGGGAGGGTAACATGCCGTTTGTGGATACCACCAGCCTCCGCGTGATTGAGCGTTTGCCGGGCTGGCACGGACGCTATTTCCATTCGCCGAACATGACCTTCGCGCATTATGACTTCCTGTCCGGCGCATCCATCCACGAGCATTTCCATCCGCAGGAGGAAGTCTACGAAGTCATCGCCGGCGAGCTCGAAGTGACCATCGACGGCGTTGCTGAAATCGTCAGGCCGGGTTTGGTGGCCATCGTTCCCTCTAACGCCCGCCATTCCGTCAAGGCCCTCACCGATGGCCGCGCGATCGTCGTCGATTATCCCTACCGGCCCGGCTTCGATTGAACACCGCCCGCCGGCGCCTCCAGGAAATCGAAGTCGCAGCCGCGGTTGGCCTGCGTCACGTGTTCCAGGAAAAGCCGGCCGTATCCACGGTCATAATGCGGCCGA
Organism: Bryobacteraceae bacterium; assembly: GCA_050011755.1. Lineage (GTDB taxonomy): Bacteria > Acidobacteriota > Terriglobia > Bryobacterales > Bryobacteraceae > Bog-159. Next base: position 4,443 of record JBEKIM010000384.1, read on the forward strand.
GCGGGACGGAAAGCCGCCAGGCGTTCCGCAATCGCACCGGCGGGCACTTGCACGTCGATGCGGCGGGCGGCCACATCCAGCACGATTTCGTCGCCGGTACGCACCGCCGCCAGCGGCCCGCCGATCGCGGATTCGGGGGCCACGTGCAACACCACCGTGCCAAAGCTGGTGCCGCTCATGCGCGCGTCGCTGATTCGCACCACGTCGGCGACCCCGCGGTCGAGCAACACGCGCGGCATCGGGATGTGTCCCCATTCCGGCATGCCCGGCGCGCCCTTCGGTCCGCAGTTCCGCATCACCAGCACCGTGGAAGCCTCCACCGGCAGATCGGGCGAATCGATCTGCGCGCGCATCTCCGCGTAGTTCTCGAAAACGTAAGCCTTGCCGCGATGCTGCATAAGCTGCGGTGACGCCGCGGTCTGCTTGATCACCGCGCCATCCGGCGCCAGGTTGCCATAGAGCACGGCCGTCCCGCCCTCGGGATGGAGCGGCCCGGCGGCCGTGCGGATCACTTCCCGCCGGAAACATTCGGCGTGCTCTACGTTTTCGCGCACCGTCTTGCCCGTCACCGTGAGCGCGTCCCCATCGAGCAGATCGAGGATCTCCTTCATCACCGCCGGCAACCCGCCCGCATAGAATAAATCCTCCATCAGATACTCGCCCGAAGGTTTGATATTCGCGATATACGGCGTGCGCCGCGAAATGCGGTCGAATTCATCCAGCCGCAGTTCGATGCCCAGGCGCCCGGCGATGGCGATCAGGTGGATGACCGCATTAGTGGATCCTCCGATCGCCATATCCACGGTGATGGCGTTTCGCAGCGCCGCGTGCGTCATGATGCGCGAAGGGCGCAGGTCCTCGTTCACCAGTTCGACGATGCGGCGGCCGCTCATTTCCGCCATGGCCAGCCGCCGCGCATCCGGCGCGGGCACGCCGGCGCAGCCGGGCAGCGTCATGCCCATCGCTTCGGCCAGGCTGGTCATGGTGGAGGCGGTGCCCATCACCGTGCAATGGCCCGCGCTGCGCGCGATGCATCCTTCGATTTCGCACCACTCTTCCTCGCTGAGGCGGCCGGTACGGAAAAGGTCGAAGAGCTTGCGGCCATCGGTGCCCGAGCCCAGCCGCTGGTCGCGCCATTGGCCTGCCAGCATCGGCCCGCCGGGGACCATGATCGCCGGCACGTCCGCGCTGGCCGCCCCCATCAGTTGCGCGGGCGTGGTCTTATCGCAGCCGCACAACAAAACCACGCCGTCCAACGGATTGGCCCGGATGGACTCCTCCACGTCCATGGCCATCAGGTTGCGGAAAAGCATGGTGGTCGGACGCATGAACATTTCGCCCAGCGAGATCGTCGGAAACTCCAGCGGAAAGCCGCCCGCCGCCCACACACCGCGCTTCACGGCTTCGGCTACCGTGCGCAGGTGCGCATTGCAGTTGTTCAGTTCGCTCCAGGAATTGCAGATGCCGATCACCGGCTTGTTCTCGAATACGTCGGCGGTGAAGCCTTCCGCGCGCAGCCACGCGCGCCGCGCGAAGCCATAGTAAGCCGGGTCGCGGAACCATTCCTGGCTGCGAAGTTTGGTGGTGGCCATCGAAGTTCATTAGAGCGCGCGTGCCGCTGCGCGCGCAAATCGGATGGCCGGCGGAAGTGGCTTGCACGGCTGCCTGCCAGTGGTTACAATGTAATCACTCGCGGACATCCGGTGAAACTGATGAAAATCGAACTGGTGCGCATCGGCAACTCGCGTGGGATCCGTATTCCAAAGCCTCTCATTGAGCAATGCGGATTCCGCGACACGGTCGAACTGCGGGTAGAACAAGACCGCTTAGTGATTGCTCCGGAGCGTCCCGCGCGCCAAGGCTGGAAAGAAGCTTTCGCCGCCGCCGCTTCTTCAGCTCCGGACCGGTTGCTGCTGGAGGCTTTGCCTCCGAATGAGTTCGATGGCGAGGAATGGACCTGGTGAATTCTCCGCGAAGGGACGAGGTTTGGCTGGTGCTGTTGGACCCCACGCAAGGCTCCGAAATCCAAAAGACTCGTCCTTGTCTGGTCGTTTCACCGGATGAAGCCAATGCATACCTGCGTACCGTCATTGTTGCTCCGATGACCAGGACCGAACGGCCCTATCCGACGCGTACATCCATTATGTTTCAGGGCAAACTGGGCCAGGTTGCGCTCGATCAAATCAGGGCAGTGGATCAGCAGCGTCTGGTTCGCAAACTGGGCAAAGCGTCCGCCAAAGCCGCACACGCTGCCTCCCTGGTCTTGATGGAAATGTTTGCCCGCCAATAGGGGCCTGCTCGGCCGGCCCGCCCGAAGCCGAATCCCTCAAAACAAAGATATAATCAAAGACGTACGGAGG
>JBEKIM010000385.1:0-6788 GCA_050011755.1 Bryobacteraceae bacterium
ATACCGTGGAACGCTTCGGCCGCGGCGACCTGTCCGCGCGCGTGGCCACGCGCCGGCGCGATGAAATTGGCGACGTGGCGCGCGCGTTCGACCGGATGGCCGACCGGATCGAGACGCTGCTGACCGCCGAACGGCGCCTGCTGCAGGATATCTCGCACGAATTACGGTCGCCGCTGGCGCGCCTCAGCTTCGCGGCTGAGTTGACCAAGACGGCGGAGGATCGTAATGCCGCGGCGGCCCGCGTTACCAAAGAAATCGATCGGTTGACGAACTTGGTCGGTGCGCTGGTGGAGGTGACGCGCGTGGAGGGCGACCCTGCCACGCGGCGCGTGGAACACCTCGACCTGGAGCGGCTGGTGCAGGAGTTGATTGAGTCCAGCCGCATGGAGACCGATGCCCGCGGCTGCCGGGTGCGGTTCGAATCGGAGGGGCCGCTGCCGGTGCGGGGCGATCGCGAACTGCTCCGCCGGGCGGTCGAAAACGTGTTGCGCAATGCGATCCGCTACGCGCCGGAAGGCACCGCGATCGATGTCCGGTTGGAAGCCGCCGCGGGCAAGGCGGCGATTTCGATACGCGATTATGGCGCCGGTGTGCCGGCGGAAATGCTGCCGAGGATCTTCCAGCCGTTCTTTCGCGTGGATGGTTCGCGAGGCAGCCAGACGGGCGGCGTGGGGCTGGGGCTGGCGATCGCGCACCGCGCCATCAGTGCGCATCACGGACAGATCGGTGCGGAGAATGCGGCGCCTGGGCTGCGCGTGCGCCTGGAAATCCCGCAGTAAGTACTCTCTTTGTTGGGGCGGACCTCATGGTCTGCGCGGATTCTCCGGAACCCACTCTGGAGTTTGGACATTTGGTGGGTTGTTTTTCGGAGCCGCAAAGATGATGAAAAACCAAGAGTAGTGGCCAATCTTGGCCGCAGCCGGCTTTCCAGCCGGCTTAGTTAACCGCCTGAAAAGGCGGCTGCGGGCATGATTGGCCGCCCCACGGTGAGTTTTCGACGATGCCCCGCAGGGGGTCTCGCCGCAGTTTCACCCGCATCCGCGGGGCGCCCGCTAAAGCGACGCTAAAAGTGCGCGCCACGGGCAGGCGGCCAGTCATCACGAAAAATGTCGAACTCCAGCGCGGGTTCTCCCAGAACCCCCTTCTTTAGCGATCTGTCGCTGGATTTCGGATACACTACTCTTTTGAGGAACTCGCGCAAAACGGGGCCACGGCCGCGCCCCTTTGCGCTTTTCTGGAGGTGACCGATGCTAGCGAAGTGGGCCGCCGTGTGTGTTGTGCTCATCCCCCTGCTGCCCGCGCAGGAAATCTCGACGGCCGGCGCGCCATCCGGATTGCGCTGCGAATATCTGACCGACCCCGTTGGGATCGACGTCCCGCAGCCGCGTTTCTCCTGGGTGTTGGAACACGGCGCGCGCGGCGAAAGGCAAACTGCATACCAGGTAATGGTGGCAACGAAGCCGGATGCCGCCGCCGGCGACCAGTGGGACAGCGGAAAGGTCGCGAGCGCCGAATCCGTACACGTCGTCTATGCCGGCAAGCCGCTGGCCAGCGGACAGTCTTATTACTGGAAGGTGCGCTACTGGGATAGCGGCGATCATGCCAGCCCGTACAGCGCGGGTGCGCGCTTCGAGACGGGTCTATTCGAAAGCGCGGAATGGAAAGGAAAATGGATCGGAGGCGCAAACGAGATCCGCAAAGAGTTCAGTCTTCCGGGCCGTCCATTGCGGGCGCGGGCGTATGTCGCCGGGGTCGGCTATTACGAACTGCGCGTGAACGGCCACAAAGCCGGCGATCACGTGCTCGATCCGGCCTGGACCACTTACGACAAGCGCGTACTTTACACGGTGTATGACATTACCGACCGCTTGCGGGCAGGACCGAACGCGGTGGGCGTGATGCTGGGCGAAGGCTGGTTCAAGGGCCGCGCGCTGCGCATGCAGATTCACGCTGAGGTGGAAGGCGGTCAATCGCTGGATGTGGCGACGGATGCATCGTGGAAGACGATGCCCGGCCCGATTCAGCAGGACAGCGTATACGACGGCGAGGTCTACGACGCGCGCCTGGAAACGGCGGGATGGGATCGCGCGGGCTTCGACGACGCGCACTGGAAAGCCGCCAGCCTGATCGACGGGCCCAAGGGAGTGCTGTCGGCGCAGATGATGCCGCCCATTCGGGTGACGGATACCCTTAATCCGGTCAAGATGACCACGCCCCGTCCGGGTGTCTACATTTACGATCTCGGACAAAACATTAGCGGCGTTGTCGAACTGCGCGTGCGCGGGCCGCGCGGCGCGCGCGTGCAACTGCGGCATGCGGAATTGCTCTATGACGATGGCACCCTCAATGTGGAGAACCTGCGCGCCGCCAAAGCCACAGACGTCTATTTTCTGCGCGGCGACGGCAGCCTGGAAGTCTACCAGCCGCGCTTCACCTACCATGGCTTCCGGTACGTGGAGCTGACCGGCTATCCGGGCGCTCCGAAGTTCGATACGCTGCGTGCCAAGGTGGTGCATTCCGATGTGCGCCCGAGCGGCGGATTCAGCAGTTCGAAGCAGATCCTGAACCAGATCCAGAGGAACATCGTGTGGGGCATTCAGGATAACCTGCATGGCGTTCCCACCGACTGCAACCAGCGCGACGAGCGGATGGGCTGGATGGCCGACGCGCACCTATACGCCGAAACCGCCATGCTGAATTTCGACATGCCCGCCTTCTATACGAACTTCCTGCGCGACATCCACGATGTGCAAGGCGCCGACGGCACCGTCACAGACACCGTGCCGCATCGCTACGGCAGCCGCCCGGCGGATCCGGCCTGGGGCATGGCCTATCCGCTGCTGACCTGGTATATGTACGAGTATTACGGCGACCGGCGCATCCTGGAACAGCATTACGAAGGGGTGAAAGCCTGGACGGATTACCTGCGCACGCGCAGCCGCGATGGCATTCTGGATTATAGTTATTACGGCGACTGGGTGCCCATTGAGAAGACGCCCGGCAACCTGGTTTCGACCGCTATGTACTACTGGAGCGCCGATCTGGTTTCGCGCATGGCCACTGTACTCGGTAAGGCCGCGGACGCCGATGGCTACCGGAAGCAGGCGAACGGCGTCAAGGACGCTTTCAACGCGAAGTTCCTGAATGCGGCGACGGGCCTATATGGCGGTGGCACCCAGACCGCGCAGATCCTGCCGCTATTTCTGAATATGGTTCCGGATAGCCGGCGGGGCGGTGTATCCGCCGCGCTGCGGGACGATCTCGTCTATACGCGTAATACTCACCTCACCACGGGAATCCTCGGCACGAAATATCTTTTCCCCTGGCTGACCCGCTCCGGCAATTCGGATCTGGCTTACGAACTGGCTACCCAGACGACTTATCCGAGTTGGGGTTACATGATCGAGAACGGTGCGACTACACTTTGGGAACTGTGGCAGAACAAGACCGGGCCGTCGATGAATTCTCATAACCATCCGATGTTCGGCAGCCTGGGCGCGTGGTTCTACAGTGCCTTGGCCGGAATCAACCCGGATGTGGCCAAGCCGGGATTTGAACATATCGTCATCGCGCCGCAGGTGGTGCGGGATCTGAAGTGGGCCGCGGGGTCGCTCGATACCATACGCGGTACGGTGTCATCCTCTTGGAGCCGCTCGGACGACGGACTGCGCTTGGAAGTCAGCATCCCGGTGGGCAGCCGGGCGGAGGTCCGCATTCCAGATTTAGGGCTGACGCCGGCCACGTTGTCCGAATCTGGGCATGCGATCTGGAAAGACGGCAAATTCGAGCCCGGTCCGGCCGGGATTACGGGCGCACGAGCGAGCGATGGCGCGCTGGTGGTGGACGTTGGCTCAGGCTACTATGTGTTCGCATTGAGCCGCGAGTAAGCCGCTGACTGGAGGGTCGATGAACAAGGTGTTCTGGACGGCGGCAAGAACGGTGATGGCTCTCGCGCTGGCCAAACTGCTATTCCAACTGGCGATCTTCCGCGGCTACGGCATCTTTCGGGACGAGCTATATTATCTGGCCTGCAGCCGTCACCTCGCATGGGGCTATGTGGAATTCCCTCCCTTGATCGCGGTGCTGACCCGCGCGGTAACCGCGACTCTGGGCGATTCCTTGCTTGCCATCCGCCTGCTGCCGGCCCTAGCCGGCGCCGGGCTGGTGGCGTTGACCGCAATGATTGCCCGGGAACTGGGCGGCGGGCGATTCGCGCAGGGCCTGGCGGCTCTCGCAGTCATAGCGACGCCCGCATGGATGAGCATCGATCACATTCTGAACACGAATGCCTTCGAGCCGCTGTTCTGCGCCGGCTGTGTGTGGCTGGCGCTGCGGGCCTGGAATACCGGCGATGCGAGATATTGGCTGGGATTTGGAGCGGTTGCAGGCCTGGGGCTGGAGAACAAGCACGCCATGCTTTTCTTCGGCTTCGGCATCGCGGCGGGAATGCTGCTGACACCGCTGCGCAAGACATTTACCCAACGGAACCTATGGCTGGGCGGGGCGATTGCGGCGCTGATGTTTCTGCCCAACATACTTTGGGAAATCAGGCTGGGTTGGCCTACCCTTGAGTTTCTGGAAAGCGCAGTCAAGTACAAGAACGCGATCCTGACACCGTGGCAATTCTTTACCACCCAGTTAGGGTTGACGGCCGCCGCCGTGCCCGTCTGGATGGCGGGCTTGTGGTTCTATTTCTTCCACCCACGCGGCAAACGGTATCGCGCGCTCGGCTGGGCCTACGTCATCGTCTTCGCGGCTCTATGCGCGCTACGCGGGAAAGGCTATTATCTGCTGCCTGCTTATCCGATGCTGCTGGGCGCGGGCGGCGTCTGGCTGGAGGAGGTATTCGCGCGTCGGCCGTGGCAGCGGCTGAAGCCTGCGCTGATCGCGTCGATGCTGGTCTCGGCGGCGGTGAGCGCGCCGATGGCCGTGCCACTGCTGCCTTTGGAGACCTTCGTGCGCTACGCCGCCTGGCTAGGCATCCAGAATCCGAAAGAGGAGCGGCATGCGATGGGCAGGCTGCCGCAATTCTATGCCGATATGTTCGGATGGCGCGGCATGGCCGTCCAAGTGGCGGCCGTGTTTCATGGGCTGTCACCAGACGACCAGGCCCACGCCGTCATCTTCGCTCACAACTACGGCGACGCGGGCGCGATCGATTATTACGGGCCTGGCCTGAAGATACCCAACGCCATCAGCGGTCACAACAACTACTACATATGGGGACCCGGCCCTGTGGACCCACAGGTTGCGATCGTCATCGGGGGAACCCGCGCGGACGCGGGCAAACTGTTTCAGGATGTGCGAGCGGCAGGGCTGATCACGGACCGGAACGTCATGCCGTTTGAGAATAATTTGACGATCTGGGTGTGCCGCGGGCCAAGGATGTCTCTGCGGCAGTTCTGGCCGAAGGTCAAGTACTATGTCTAGTCGCGCCGCTCTAATTCGATCAGTTCCACTGCCGGCGGAGCAAGTTCCTGAGTCAGTGCGAAGCTCGATCCGTGTCCGGCCGGCAGCGTCTGTGGATTGAAATTATCGGTGTCACTGAGGCGATAGCGCTTCACGCTGAAGGCCGCGTTGCCCCACGGCAAGTTGGCGATGTGCAGCGCGTAGCCGCGGTTGTTTCCGTAGACGATGCCCGTCTGCCGCGGCAATCTGGGTCCGCCACGAGCGGGCGAGCGGAATTGCGGCGGAATCTCATAATTGGCAATCAGGATGCGCACCTTGCCGCCGTCGGCGGAGCGTCCGCCGAGTACGGCAAAGCCAAACGTATCCGCGCCCGCAACGGAGAGCCGCAGCGGCGTGTCGAGCATGGCCGCGCCAGCCAGGAAAGCATAGCCATACTTGGTGTAACTGCCATCGTCTTCGACCAGTTTGCGCGGACCGGCTTCCCCGCGATAATACGCGGCGCGCGCCACCGGCGAATCCTGCAAATAGATGAGCGCGGCGTCCACAAAAGCGGCGTTATTCATGGCCGTCCCATTGGCGCCCCGCATCACGGCGGGTCCCTGTCCCATGTTCCATTCGGTGACCAGGATTTCCGCGTTGCGGAATCCATTTGTATCCAGGAGTTGCCTGTAGATCTGTGCGACACGCACCATTTCGAAAGGATCGTAGGAACGGCCGAAGTAATCGTGCCACGAGTAGAAATCCAGTGGCAGGCCATGCCCGGCGCAATAACGGATGAAGCCTTCGCGATACGGTCCCGGGATGTCGGCGACCGCCTTAGCCGGGCCGCCTATTTTGAGCTGGGGATCGAAGCTCTTCAAGGCGCGGGCGACCTTATCGTAAAGCGTATAGAACTGGGCCGGCGTTCCGGTCCAGAAAGGCCGGACGAATTGCGGATTCCAGGCGCGTTGGTCGTCCGGCTCGTTCCAGAATTCCCAATAGCGGATGTGGTCGTGAAAGCCGTGCGCCCAGCCGGCGTTATAGTGCATGGCCACGTGCTTCACGATGTTGGCATATTTATCGAAATCGGGCGGCGGTTGCGGGTCGGCGGACCAACTGCGTCCGATGCGATAGCAAATCTCCGCGCCGCTATCGGCCATGGCCTGGACGAACGGGTCGGTGGGAGCGAAGTTATAGCTCTCGGGCCGCTCGGGATCGGCGCTCCAATTGGGAAAGATGGTTTTGGATGCGGTGGCGCCCTTGGCCCTAGCGATGGCGTCGGATCGGACCAGCGCGCATCGATATCCAGGGGTCCGAAGAGGCCGTCCGCGCGGATGAAATCAAGATGCAACTCTTTGTATTGTTTGCTGAAATCAGGACCGCCGGGTACGACCAGGGGA
>JBEKIM010000386.1:0-6782 GCA_050011755.1 Bryobacteraceae bacterium
GAGAAGGGGAATAAGGTCTCCGGGGATGTCAGTGCGGCGTGCCAGATCTCCGAGGCGGTGTCTGTCCTAAACGACTGGACAAACGGAAAAGCCGGCGACGACGATGCGGCCAAGGCTTTCGATAAGCTTTTTGGCGGCGCGGCGGGGTTTATGAGTAAGTTGCCCTTCCCCGCGAGCCAGTACGCGCAGATCCTGGCCGCGGCAGGCAAATATAACTTTTTTGCCAATATGCGGAGACAGCTTGACCCCATGAATTCGAGTGAAGGCCCGCAACTGCGGCAACTCGAACGCGACGGGTACCAGTAGGGCATTGGCGCGCCGCTTCGTTTGTCCGCACAAACAGGCGGCGCGATGTTACACTCGCAGCAAATGAGCTCTTCCACGGGCCGCCGCGGATTCCTGAAAACCGTGGCTCTGGCCGCCGCGCCGCTGGGACCTGCCGCCGCCCAAGCGCCCTCCGAAGCCACATCCGCTGCGCCCGCGCCGAAGCCCGTCACCCTTCCGCGATCCTCCATGCGCTACCCCCGGATATACACCGGACGCCAACTCGCCATGCTCGCCATGCCCCTGGGCGGGGTGGCCGCGGGCAGCATCAGCCTGGGCGGACGCGGGCAGCTTCGCGACTGGGAAATCTTCAACCGGCCGGACAAAGGCCGTTCGCCCGAATACGCTTTCGCCTCCATCTGGGCGCAGGCGGGCAACCGCAAGCCTGTCTCGCATATCCTGGAAGCGCGCCTGATGCCGCCCTACGAAGGGCCGGATGGCCTGGGATCGAAGAACGCGCCCGGCCTCAGCCGCCTGGAAGGCGCGACCTTCACCGGCGAATTCCCCATCGGCCAAATCGCCTTCCACGATTCCCGTCTGCCCGTGAATGTCACGCTGGATGCCTTCAGCCCGTTCATTCCGCTGGATGCCGACGAATCCGGCCTCCCGGTGGCCATCCTGCGCTATCGCGTTCACAATCCCGGTAAGGACGCCGCCCGCGTTTCCATCGCCTGGTCTATCGAAAACCCCATCGGAGCCACGTTTCAGGATGTCGCGCAACGCCATCCGGGCGAGCGGCGCGCGATTGAGTACCGCGAATCGGAGCAGATGAAGGGTCTGCTGATGTCGAACCCGGGCATGCCCGGCGACGACCCTCAATCCGGCACCCTGGCTCTGTGCCTGGTTAAACCCGAGGGCAAGCTGACTTACCTGCGCGGCTGGACGCAGGCCAAATGGTGGACCAGCCCGCTGCTGTTCTGGGACGATTTCAGCGACGATGGCGAACTGGGCCCCGAGGCTGCGCAGCGCAAGCCCATCGGGTCGCTCTGCCTGCAGCAGGAAATCGCGCCCGGGACGGAAGCCGCCTATACCTTCCTGCTGGCCTGGCATTTCCCGAATCGCACGCCGGCATGGTCCGGTTGGACCGCGCCCAAGGGCGAGGAGCACACCATCATCGGCAACCACTACGCCACGCGGTTCGCCGGCGCCTGGGATGCGGCCGGGTATGCTGCGGACAAGTTGCCCGATCTGGAGGCACGCACGCGCCGCTTTGTCTCAGCAATAAGAGAAAGCTCCCTGCCGCCCGCCGTGCTGGATGCCGCCATGTCCAGCTTATCCACGCTGGTCACCCAGACGTGCTTCCGCACGGCCGATGGCGAGTTCCACGGCTTCGAGGGATCGGGCGATCACAGCGGCTGCTGCTTCGGCAATTGCACGCATGTCTGGAACTACGAAACCGCGACGCAGCATCTGTTTCCCACCTTGGCCCGGTCGCTGCGCAAAGCCGCCTTCGGCTATTCGGAAGACGATCAGGGCGGCATGCGCTTTCGCCAGTTGCTTCCGGATGGGAAGGAGCGATTCGGCTACGCCGCGGCCGATGGACAGTTGGGCCAGATCATCAAGGTTTATCTCGATTGGCGGCTCTCGGGCGACACCGCATGGCTGCGGGACATCTGGCCGCGTGTGGAGCGCGCTATCTCGTTCGCCTGGATTCCCGGCGGATGGGATGCGCAGCGCCGCGGCGTCATGGACGGAGTGCAGCACAACACTTATGACGTAGAGTTCTACGGTCCTAATCCACTGTGCGGCATCTATTATCTGGGCGCGCTGCGGGCCGCGGAAGAGATGGCCCGCGCGCTGGGCGACACGCATGCCGCGGAGGACTATCGCAAGCTCTTCGCTTCCGGCAGCCAGTGGATCGACGCCAATCTGTTTAACGGCCGTTATTACATTCAGAAGGTGCGCGGTATTCCGAAAGACCAGATCGCGCCCGCCACGGTGGGCAACATGGGCGCTGAGAATCCCGAGAAGCCCGAATTCCAGGTTGGGGATGGCTGCCTGCTCGACCAGTTGATGGGCCAGTATCTGGCGGAAGTCGCGGGGCTTGGGTCCCTGGTCGATCCCGGACACATCCGCGCTACGCTACAGTCCATCTGGCGGTACAACTACAAGCGCCAGCTTTACGATCACGAATCGGTGCAGCGCACCTATGTGTTGAACGACGAATCGGCGCTGGTGGTATGCGACTACGGCACCGGGAAACGGCCCGAGGTCCCTTTCCCTTACTTCGCCGAGGCCTGGACCGGGCTCGAATACCAGGCCGCCGCCACAATGATTTACGCCGGTATGGTGCGGGAGGGCGTGGAAACATTCGAAAACAGCCGGCGGCGATACGATGGCGAGCGGCGCAATCCGTGGGACGAAGCGGAATGCGGCCATCACTACGCGCGCGCGATGTCGGCCTGGTCGGGGGTGCTGGCGCTGAGCGGCTTCCGCTATCACGGCGCGGAGAAGAGCGTGGCGATCACGCCGCGGCTGAATGTGGGCGCCGGGAAGTTCTCGTGTTTCTGGTCGGCGGCTCCGGCATGGGGCACTTTCACGCAAGCCGCGGATAGCGGCCGCCGCCGCGCGACTCTGGCCGTCGCAGAGGGGAATCTGCCGCTGCGGTCGGTCACCTTGCCGCCCGGGCCGCCCGTCACGGCGACGATCGCAGGCCATCCGGTCACGCTGACCCACGACCGCGAAGGGACGCTCTTCACATTTTCCGACGAAGTCACGGTGCATGCCGGCGAAGAGTTGGTGTTGCTTGGCTGAGCGCCCTACGCTGGTTTTAGTTGGAGGTTTTCTGGGCGCCGGTAAGACGACGCTGCTGCTGCGCGCGGCACGCCTGCTGCATGATCGGGGCCTGCGCGCCGCCATCATCACCAACGATCAAGGCGGCGCGCTGGTGGATACCCGCATGGCCACCGCCAACGGTTTCGATGCCGGCGAAATCGCGGGGGCTTGCTTCTGCTGCCGTTTTGCGGATTTCGTCTCCGCGGCCCAGAGTCTGCTGGCGGTGCGGCCGCAGGTGATTTTTGCCGAACCGGTGGGAAGCTGCATGGATCTTTCCGCCACCGTCCTGCAGCCGCTGAAGCAACTCCACGCCGCGCAGTTCCGGCTGGCGCCGTTTTCCGTGCTGGCCGATCCGCGCCGCGCCGCCGAGTTCGGGCAACCCGACGCCGAGGCGAACCTGCAGTATCTTTTCCAAAACCAACTGGCGGAGGCCGACCTGGTGCTCTATACCAAATCCGATCTCTATCCGGATTTTGCGGTGCCAGCGGGTTCCTCGCGCCGCATCAGCGCGGTCACCGGCCAGGGGGTTGCGGAGTGGCTGGACGAAGTCTTAAGCGGGCGTTTGCGCGCGGGCGGCCATCTTCTGAACGTCGACTACGCGCGGTACGCGGCGGCCGAAGCCGCCCTGGGATGGCTGAACTGGGCGGGCGAACTGCGCCTCGCGACAGGCCTGACGCCGGCCGCCCTGGTCGGTCCGCTGCTCGAACGCCTCGACGGGGAACTGACCCGCGCGGGTGTACCCATTGCGCACTTGAAAATCTTCGATCGGGCTCCCAGCGGCTACATGCGCGCGGGCATCTGCCGCAATGGCGATCGGCCATCGGTTGAAGGAGACTTGCTGGCTTCGCCGGCCCGCCGCCACGAGCTCTTCATCAACCTGCGGGCCCGCGCGTTGCCCGCGGCGCTCGATGCGGCTGTGGCGCGCGCCACAGCCGGACTGCCGGCGGGGTTGCGGGTGATCCAGAATCAGTGCTTCCAGCCTTCGCCGCCGGTCCCGCAACATCGTTTCCGAAGTGTAGTGGATCACGGAGTTTAGCCGAAGCTCAGCCGGCGTCCGGGCTACTGGAACGGCAGGTGTTACGTCTTTCCCTTTATGAAACTCGCATTGCGCAACCTGCTGCGCCGTCCGGCGTTTGCCGTGACCGCGGTGCTGTCGTTGGCGCTGGGAATCGGCGCCAATACGGCCATTTTCACGCTAACTAACCAGATTCTCTTGCGGGTACTTCCGGTAAAGGATCCGCAACGCCTGGTCGCGTTCCATTGGACCGGCACGTTCATCGGCGGCAGCACGCGGGGATACGAGGACTCGTTTTCATATCCCATGTATGCCGACTTGCGCGCATCCTCCAGCCCGTTCACCGGCATCGCGGCGCGCTACCAGGACATGGTGGACGTAAGCGTGAAGGGACCGGCCGAGCGAGCTACGGCCGAACTGGTGTCGGGGAACTATTTCGAGGTGCTGGGCGTGCAGCCGGACATCGGACGGCTGCTGACTCCCGAAGAGGACCGGGTGAAGGGCGGCGAACCGTACGTAGTGCTGAGCTACGATTACTGGCAACGCCGGTTTGGCGGCGATCCATCCGCGCTGACGCGAACGATCGACGTGAACGGTCATCCCATGACCGTCCTGGGCGTGGCGCAGCGAAGGTTCCAGGGCCTGGCGCCGATGGACCCGGCGGACCTGTTCGTCCCGCTCGCGATGAAAACGGTGGTGACACCTACGTGGGACGATACGAACCGGCGGGACAGCATCTGGCTGCACGTGTTTGCGCGGCTGGGCCCGGGCACGGATGCGCGGGCCGCGGCGCATGCCATGGCGGGGGCGTATCGCGCGGCGCTCGATGGCGACCTAGCGGCGAATGGCCGCAGCGCAAAATTCGCGGCGCAATATGTCCGGAACCAATTGCAACTGGTCGATGGAGCGCAGGGTTTTGGAGGCCTGCGGGCGTTCTTCGCGAAGCCGCTCTATGTGCTGCTGGCGATGGTGGGAACCCTGCTGCTGATCGCCTGCGCGAACGTGGCAAACCTGCTGATCACGCGGGCGCAAGGCCGCCAGAAGGAGATTTCCATCCGGCTGGCTCTGGGGGCCACGCGGAAATCCCTGATGCGGCTGGTGATGGCGGAGAGCCTGTGGATCGCGGGCATCAGCGGCGCGCTGGGCCTGCTGCTTTCGGGATGGATCGCCTCATTATTGGTGACGTTGCTGCCGTTCCACAATATCAGCGCGGCTATCGAGACGGCCCCCGATGGCCGGATACTGGCTTTCACGGCCGCGGTGAGCCTGGTAGCAGCGCTGCTGGCGGGAGTGGGTCCGGCGTTACAGGCCACCCGCTCCGATCCGGCGCCGGCACTACGCGGCGAATCGCGGACGTCATCGCTGGGACTGGGCCAGACCCGGTTCCGCCGAGTTCTGATCTGCGCGCAGGTAGCATTGGCATTCCTGCTGCTGGCCGCGGCAGGTCTGTTTGCGCGCAGCCTGTACAAGCTGATGACCGTGAGCGCAGGCATCGACACGAGCCGGCTGCTGGCGTTCTCGGTGGACCCGTCGATGCACAAGTATACCCCCGAGCGCAGCCGGCGATTATACCTGGATGTGCAGGCGGCGCTGACAGGGATTCCCGCTGCGCAGGCCGCGAGCGGCGCTGCCAATGCCGTTCTGGCGGACCAAAACTGGCAGAATACGGTGCATATCGAAGGGTACCGGCCATCCCAGGGACAGGATATGAACCCAGGCTATAACGAGTTGCTGCCCGGTTTCTTTTCCGCGGCCGGAGTGCGGCTGATCGCCGGGCGGGACTTCAATGCCAGAGACACGGCGGGGGCGCCCGAAGTGGTGATCGTAAACGAAACGTTCCAAAAGCGCTTTTTCCCGCATGCAAGTCCCCTCGGGCATCGTATCGGCTGGGGAGATTCGGGCCCCGCGAACTTGGAAATCGTGGGCGTGGTCGAGGACATGAAGGTGGGCAACCTGAAGGAGAAGGCCAAGCCCTGGACGTTCACGCCGATGCTGCAGGACCCAGCGCCCGGTGCGATCACGTTTTATGTACGCACGGCCCGGGGTCCGCTGGCGGCGGCGCAGGCTGCCCGCGCGGCGGTGCGCCGCATGGATGCGTCGCTGCCCATTTACGACCTGAAGACCGTGGCGGCGCAGATCAACGAGACGCACTTCCTGGACCGTCTGCTGGCATGGCTGTCGGTGGCCTTCGGGCTGCTGGCCACCCTGCTGGCTGCCATCGGCTTATACGGCATCACGGCGTTCAGCGTGACTCGGAGAACGCAGGAAATCGGAATTCGCATGGCGCTGGGGGCGGCGCGCGGCAGCGTGGTGCGGCTGGTGATGCAGGAGGTGATCGCGCTGGCGGCGGTGGGGCTGATCGCGGGATGGGCGGCGGCGTTGGCGCTCGGCAGGATGGTGGAGAGCCAGCTATTCGAGATCCAGGCGACCGATCCGGCGGTGATGGCGGGCGCGATGGCGGTGGTGCTGCTGGTTTCGATGGCGGCGGGATACCTGCCCGCGCGCCGCGCCACGCGCATCGATCCCATGCGGGCGCTGCGCTGGGAGTGATTCTGCGCCGGCCATAGCGGCCAATTCTGGCCGCAGCCGGCTTTCGAGCCGGCTGGGCCGCCTGAAAGGCGGCTGCGGGCATGATTGCCCGCCCCACAAGGCGAAGCACGCGGGTCTC
>JBEKIM010000387.1:0-6769 GCA_050011755.1 Bryobacteraceae bacterium
GCTCTCAGCGCCGTGCTGGTCGCGGGGCTCCCCATGCAGGGGCAGACGCTCACCATCCTGCACAGCTTCACCAGGAACACCGGAGGCGGGTGGTCGCCCCTGTCCGGCGTGGTCGTGGGCGCGAAAGGGGAACTCTACGGCACAACGCCGCTCGGTGGAGCATCCAATCTCGGGGTTGCTTACAAGTTAATTCCGCCGGCGTCGCCTGGGGGCGCATGGACCGAAAACGCAATTTACAGCTTCGGCAATCAGAAGGAGGATAACCAACCCAGCGCTGGCCTGCTGTTAGGACCTGGCGGAGCGCTCTACGGCGTCACTGGATTCGGCCCCAACGGCTCCGGAACCGTGTTCAGATTAGACCCTCCGACTGGAACGAACCGATACTGGCGCGAGACCATCCTCTACTACTTCACGGGAGCGGATAACGGGCTGGCCGGGCCCTCGGTGGGTCTGACGCTTGGCCCGGATCGGACTCTCTACGGTGCCGAGACGGCCGGCGGCACGGCGGAGAACGGCGCAGTGTTTAGCGTCACAGCACCCCCCGGCGGCGGCACTCCGTGGACCGAGGCGGCACTCTACGACTTTCCGGGAGGCATCGGCGGAAGCGGAACCGCCGGCAGCCTGGCCCGGTCCGCCGACGGCGCCCTATACGGTGCACTGGCCTACGGCGGCGTCACCGGCGCCGGTGCAATGCTCGGGCTATTCCCCCCTGCGGTGCAGGGCGGCGGCTGGTCGGCAAAGCTCCTCTACAGCTTCGGGGAGCCGCCCGATGGTAACCTGCCGCAGGGCGGGGTAATTATCGGGCCGAACGGCGCGCTCTTCGGCACGACGGAGTACGGAGGCGACACGCCGGCTGGGTGCCGGGATGGCTGCGGAACAGTCTTCGAACTGGACCCGCCGGCCTCGCCGGGGGGCGCCTGGACGGAAACGATTCTGCACGCATTCACCGGAGCCGCTACTGGCGACGGCTACCAACCTAATTCCACCCTGGTGCTCGGGCCTGGCGACGTTCTCTATGGCACCACGCGGTCGGGCGGGGCGAGCGGCCTCGGCACGATCTTCGAGATGATTCCACCCCCATCGCAGGGCGACCCCTGGACAGAACTGGTGCTCCATAGCTTCACCGGCGGCGTCGCCGACGGGGACACGCCGGACGCACTCACCCTCGGCCCCGCGGGTGCGCTCTATGGCACTACGCTTATAGGCGGTGCGGGCAACGAGGGGACAGTCTTCGAGCTCGTCCCGTAGGTTTAAACGCCAGGCCGGCGGCAACCGCCAGGGCCGGTACCGTGGAGTAAGACTTTGAGACGCGCTTGAAACCGATGGGCCTCCCAAAGCCTGGCTGAATAAAAACTGTCTATTCACAAGCTAACCGGCCGGAATCCCAGGCGTCCTATAATCAGACCGTCTATGGAAACCGGAAAACCGAAGGCCGACCTCTTGCCGGGCACTCTCGACATGCTCGTGCTCAAGATATTGACGCAGGGTCACTTGCATGGGTATGCGATCGCGCAACTGATTCAGCAATTGTCCGGCGACCTGCTGCGCGTCGAAGAAGGCTCTCTTTACCCCGCTCTCCAGCGGCTTGAGTTGAATGGCTGGATCGAGGGCGAATGGGCCCTCTCGGCCAACAACCGGCGCGCCCGTTTCTATAAGCTGACTTCCGATGGCCGCAAACACCTCGCCGCGCAGTCGGCCCGTTACCGCCAGGTCACCGGCGCGGTGGCGCGCATTATGGGATTTGCTTAGTCGATACGGAGAAATGCATGCGCGCGGGTTCACGCTGGCGGCGCTTTCGACGCCGTTTACGGTATTGGATGGATCGCGGCGACAGGCAGCGCCTGCTGTGGGAAGAGATGGAATTCCATATCGAGTCCATCGCGCAGGAGTGGGCCGCGCAAGGCATGTCCGAGGCGGACGCGCGTGCGGCGGCTCGCAGAAAGTTTGGCAACATGACCCAAAAATCGGAAGAGGCGCGCGCCACCTGGATCGCGCGTTGGATGGGCGACCTGGCGCAGGATTTACGCCACTCGTTTCGCGGCATGCGGCGCCACGCCGGGTTTACGGCGTTTACGATTCTCATCGCCGGCCTCGGTATCGGAGCCAGTTCCACGGTCTTCAGTGTAGTCAATGCGCTGCTGCTGCGCCCGCTCCCGTTTCGCGATCCCGCGCGGCTGGTATGGATTTCGAACGGCGACGACTGGACCACCACCCAAACCGAGCACTACGCGGACCTCCGCGATTTGAACCGGTCGTTCTCCGATCTTGCGGGTTGTTCCGGGTTCTATCGCCCGGGCGATCAGCAACTGACGGGAGCCGGCGAACCCGAACGGATCACCAGCGTTCCGGTAACCGGCAACTTCTTCGCGGTGCTGGGTGTGGCGCCCGCCATCGGAAGATCGTTCACCGCGGAGGAATGCCGGGGGAAATACTCCGCGCCGCCCGCCGCCCTGCTCAGCTACAACTGCTGGCGCAGGCGGTTTGCCGCCGACCCTAACGTGGTGGGCCGCAAGCTGGCATTGAACGATCGTCCGGTCATAGTAGTGGGTGTAATGCCCGCATCTTTTGATTTCGCCGGCATATTCGCGCCGGCCATTCCGGTCGATATCTTCATTCCGTGGCCGCTCAATGACAAGGCCAAGCCTTCGGGCAACATTCTGAAGGTGATCGGAAGGCTGAAGCCTGGCGTAACCCTGCAGGCCGCGCAGGCCGAGTTGACGATCCTGGGAAAACAACTGGGGAGCCGGCATCCGGAACGCAACCCGATCGTTCCCTGGCTGACCCCGCTGGAGCGGCACGTGAGCGGGCCCGTGAGCCCGGCTCTGTTGGTGCTGTCCTGCGCGGTCGCGGTAGTGATGTTGATTGTATGCGCGAATCTCTCGAATCTGCAGTTGGCGAAGTTAAGCGCGCGGCAAAAGGAAATGACGATGCGGGCGGCATTAGGAGCGGGCCGTTCCAGGCTCCTGCGGCAGATGCTGTCGGAGAGCGTGGCGCTATCTTGTTGCGGCGCGGTTTTGGGACTGGCGCTGGCGGTGGCCGGCACACGCGAAGTGGCGCATCTGCATGCCTTCAACCTTCCTCTGCTCGAGAGTGTTCGCATCGATGGCCGCGCGCTCCTTTTCACGTTGCTCGCGGCGGTCGCTACCGGCATACTCTTTGGCCTGCTGCCGGCACTACGGGTGGCGGGGCTCTCGCTTCGTGAAGGCATCGAAGATGCCGGCCGCGGTTCGAGCGGCGGCCGGCGGCATGCCTGGGTCCGCGATGGCCTGGTCGTTTCCGAGATCGCCTTCGCCTGCATCCTGCTGGTCGGCGCGGGGCTGCTGATCCGGAGCTTTCTGCGCGTCCTGGATGTGAATCTTGGATTTCAACCGGAGCGGGCGGCCGCGCTGCGGATCGACCCGAGTTTCCGAATCGCCACGGCCGCGCAGCAGAACTCCTTCATCGATGAGGTGCTGAACCGCGTCCGCTCCGTTCCCGGCATCATGGCGGCCGGGATCACCGACGTCCTGCCGCTGCGGGACGACCGCTCCTGGGCTGTCTCCGCGGTGGGACAGGTTTATGGGAAGGGCCACCCGCCGCCGGAGCCATTCATTCGCGTGGTAACCGACGGCTATTTCGAGGCGGCTGGAATTCCGTTGCGGTTCGGCAGAGACTTTACGGAGAGGGATAGCGCATCGAGCGAAGGCGTCGTGGTGGTCAACGAGACGCTGGCCCGGACGCTGTGGCCCGGCCGGAATCCGTTGGGACAGATGGTCACCACGGATGGGGGACGCCGCGTCATCGGCGTAGCCGGCGGCATCCGTCACGAAGCTCTGGAAAAAGCGGGCGGGCCCGAAATGTATTTGCCGATGCGGCAGACCGGCGACTACGCGGCCATGCAACTGGTCGTGCGCACCGCGCTTCCATCGGATAGTCTGGCTGCAGGGATTCGAACGGCTCTGCGGCCAGTCGACCCGAACCTGCCGGTCCGTGATTTTGTGACACTCCAGGACCTGGTCGACAGAGCCGTTTCACCGCGGCGGTTCCTGGTGCTGTTGTTGGCCGGATTCGCGGCGTTCGCCTTGATACTCGCTTCGCTCGGGATCTACGCCGTGATTTCGTTTGCGGTAAGTCAACGGGTGCGGGAGATTGGAATCCGGATGGCGCTGGGAGCGTCCGCCAGCGACCTGCAACGCCGCATCGTGTTCCGAACCCTGGGATTGGCCGCGCTGGGTCTCGCATTGGGGATGGCGGGATCGCGAGTTTTGTCGAGCGCGCTGGGCAGCCTGTTGTTTGGGATCACCAGCGGCGACCCGCTGACATTTATGGAAGTGGGAGCGCTTCTGATCGCGGTTGCGGCGATCGCCGGTTACATTCCCGCCTGGAAAGCATCGAGGATCGATCCCATGGCCGCCTTGCGGTCGGATTAACGCTGGCCTTGGACAGGCGTTACACTGCGGGGGTTGGAAACGGAGTGCTCCGACCATGAAAATCAAAACCCGAACCCTGGGCGCAATCTGGGCCTGCACGGCTGCTTTCGCCCTGCACGCGGCGCCGCCAGCCCTGCCCATACGCGGCTTGCACGTGATGGCGCCAAAGCCGGACGAGGTGGATCTGACGTTACGCTTCATTCGCGAAGCGCTGCCGAAAGAGGGTGTCAACACCTTGGTGATGGAATTCGATTATCACTACCAGTTCACGCGCCGGCCCGAGGTGACGGACCCGGACGCCCTCTCGAAGGATGACGTCGCCAGGATCGCCGCCGCGTGCCGCCAGGCGGGCGTACGGCTGATTCCGCAGATCAATTGTCTCGGGCACCAGTCCTGGGCCGCCAGTACGGCAGGGCTGCTGCGCGCGCATCCGGACCTGGATGAAACGCCCGGCAAATATCCGGGGAACGCCGGGATCTACTGCCGCAGTTATTGCCCGCTGCATCCCAGAGTGCATGAGATCGTCTTCGACCTGATCGACGAACTGGTCGAGGCCACCGGGGCGGATGCCTTTCACGCCGGCATGGACGAGATCTTCCTGCTCGGTGAAGACGACTGCCCGCGCTGCAAAGGCAGGAAAAAATCGGATCTGTTCGCCGGCGAAGTGACCGCCCTCGACGACCATCTGGCCAAATCCGGCCGTACCCTGTGGATCTGGGGCGATCGCTTCCTCGATGGAGCCACCACGGGCATGGGTAAATGGGAAGCCAGCATGAACGGCACCCAGGATGCGATTCGCGCGGTCCCGAAGGACATCGTCATCTGCGACTGGCATTACGAGAAGGTGTTGCCGTCGATCGCTTATTTCGCCATGGAGGGATTCCGCGTGGTCGCCTGCCCGTGGCGCAAGCCGAACGTGGCGCTGGGCCAGCTTGCGCTGGTGCGCGATACGCGGGCGCACGCCACTCGCGAGATCGCAGATCGCATGCAGGGCGTGCTGCAGACCACCTGGGTGCCGATCGGTCCTTTCGCCAATGCCTATTTCGGAGAAAAAACCGGGGATTCCGAAGTCCACGAAGCAGTCCAGACGTTTCAGGCTTTGTTTGAAGAACTGCGCGACATCGAGTAGAGTGGGCAAAATGCGGCATATCAATCGGAGGGAACTCGGGGGCATGCTCGCGCTGGGCGCCCCGTGCGAATGGCTCCGCGGCGCAATCAGCCAGACAGCCAGGATCGATGCGGTCTTGCGCTCGGGAATTGCGCAAAGAAAGATTCCGGCTATCGTGGCTATGGTTGCCACCGATCGCCGCACCCTCTATTCGGGCGCTTTCGGCACCCGGGATTCATCCGGTCCGCCAGTCGGCGCCGATTCGATCTTCACCATCGCATCCATGACCAAGCCGGTCACCACCGTCGCCGCTCTGCAACTAGTCGAGCAAGGCAAGCTGAAGCTGGATGTGCCGGTTTCAGCATACCTGCCGCAGCTCGATAAGCTGCAAGTCCTGGAAGGCTTCGAACCCCAGACTGGCGCACCGATCCTGCGGGCCGCCCGAACGCCCGTGACGCTGAAGCATTTGCTCACACATACATCCGGGCTCTGTTACGACATCTGGGACGCACAGATGTTCCGCTACAACTCGCACGCCAAAACGGCCGGCCCCGAGGCCCCCATCCTGATGTTTGAACCGGGCACGCGCTGGCAGTACGGTTCGGGAGTCGATTGGGCCGGACGGCTGGTGGAAGCGGTGAGCGGCATGAACCTCGAAGCGTACTTTCAGGCCAGGATTCTGGGACCGTTGGAGATGAGGGATACAAGCTACCTTGTCCCGGCCTCGAAATTCGACCGGTTGGTTACGGCATATTCGCGGCAGCCCGATGGATCGCTCAAGCCGAATGCGCGTGTCCCCCCGCGCGCTCCCAGAGAATTCAGCGGAGGCGGCGGATTGTATACCACCGCCGGCGATTATGTGCGGTTTATGCAGATGATTCTCGGCAAGGGGCGCGCGAGCAACAATGTCCGTATCCTTGAGCCGGCGACCGTGGAGAGCATGGAGATCAACCAGATCGGCGCCGCGACGGCCGGCAAGATGAAGAGCTTCCGCCCGGACTTTTCGAGCGATGTGGATATGCAGCCTGGAGCCGGTGAAAAGTGGGGGCTGGGATTCCTGATCAATACCACCGCATACAACGGCGGACGCTCGGCCGGCAGCCTGGCATGGGCCGGGATCTTCAATACGTTCTTCTGGATCGATCCCAAGCGATCCCTTTGCGCGGTGGTGATGATGCAGTTCCTGCCGTTTGTGGTACTTATCAGGTCGCTGGAATGGCGCGGACGGGCCGCCGGACCACTCGTGAGCTGT
>JBEKIM010000388.1:0-6767 GCA_050011755.1 Bryobacteraceae bacterium
CCGTCTGCGCGGAGTGGACCACGGTAAAAGCGGCGCAGTGACAGTTCCCGTACCCCGCGGCCAAGCCAGCCGCGTCACAATATACTTGTGAAGTTTATTTGTCTCACCCTGATTACCGCCGTATTGTTGTGCGCGGACGCGCCGCGCGTCGGCGACATTGAGTTCTACGGTCTGCATAAGTTATCGGAACAGAAACTGCTGCATACGCTGCACCTGAAAACGGGCGATGCGCTGCCTCCCTCAAAAGGCGATCTGGAAGACGAATTGGAAAAGATCGCCGGTGTGGTGCTGGCGCACGTGGAAGCGGCGTGCTGCGAGGATGGCAAGACCACCTTATTCATCGGTATCGAGGAAAAGGGCGCGCCGCACCTGGCTTTTCGCAGCGCGCCGTCGGGCGATGCCGTCCTGCCCGACGATGTGGTTGAAATCTACCAGCGATTTCTAGACGCGGTCAGGGATGCGGCCCGCCGGGGCAGTACGGCCGAAGACCTCACCAGCGGCCATTCTCTGATGGCCGATCCGGCGGCGCGGCTGCTGCAGTTTCAGTTCGCGGATTTCGCCGGGGCGCACCTCAGCCTGCTGCAGGACGTGCTGCGCGATTCGAACGACGAGGACCAGCGCGCCATGGCCGCCACCATCATCGGGTATGCGCCCAACAAAAACGATGTGGTGAACGACCTCGAAAATGCCATGCAGGATCCAGACGAATCCGTGCGATCCAATGCGCTGCGCGCGCTGAACGCCATTGCCGTACTGGCGCGGTTGGAGCCGCGGCTGCACCTTCACGTGTCGCCCACGTGGTTCGTGGAAATGTTGAATTCCATCGTGTTGAGCGATCGCACGCGCGCCGCCAACGCCCTGGTCACGCTGAGCGATCAGGACGCCGCCGCGCTCGACCAGATCCGCGAGCGGGCTCTCGATTCGGTGGTGGAGATGGCCCAATGGAAGAACCTGCGCTATGCTCTGCCCGCGTTTATCCTGGTTGGGCGGCTGGCCGGCATGAACGAGGCCGAGATTCAAAAGGCGTGGACCAGCGGCGACCGCCAGGCGGCCATTGGGATCGCATTGGGCGTCAAGCCCAAGAAGAAACTGGGCATGGGCCCGACTAACAAGATCGAATAATCGGGCGGCCGCGCGCGGAGTAGCAGCCGTGCCGGCCCAAAGTGACTTGCGCGTTTTGCGCGCGCCATTCGTCTTTATATCTTGGACGCCTATCAGAGGTTTGCCTGCGTGCCGCTATTCTTTCGCTTCAACTTCAGTTGTTTCGCCGCGCTCCTGATATGCCGCGCGGCATCCGCCGCGATTGCCCCTCTCGCGATCGACCAAAACCGCTACGAAATGCGAGTGGGCGAATCCGTACAAATCGCCGTACCCGCCGATTCGCTCGATTTCCTGCTGAATGCCAAGAGCCTGCGCGTAGATATC
Source organism: Bryobacteraceae bacterium (assembly GCA_050011755.1). GTDB lineage: Bacteria > Acidobacteriota > Terriglobia > Bryobacterales > Bryobacteraceae > Bog-159. The sequence continues at coordinate 1,426 of JBEKIM010000388.1, forward strand.
GACGGCGCGGAAACAAGCGCGATGGTCGTCGGGCCGAACCGCGCCCGCGATCGCGTGCTGCTGGCTGCGCCGCTGAAGGTCGCTCCCGGCGAGTATACGGCCAAGCTCACGGCCACCAGCCCAACCGGCGAGCAGCGGGTCAGCTCATTGTCGATCGCAGTGAAGCCCCGGCAGACAGTGCCGACCGGTTCCACGCGGCCGCCGGTGGTTTTGCTGAATGGATGGGAGACGGGTTTTACGGGCAGTTGCCCGGTGTCGGCCAGTTCGGCGGATACATTCGGCAATCTTGCCCAATACCTGGTATCCGATGGCGTGCCCATCGTCTATTTCTTCGACAACTGCGTGGTGGATCCGAACCAGACGATCGAAACTCTGGGCAACGATCTGAACACCTACCTGAATTCCATCACATACGACAATGGCGAGCAGGTGCCGCAGATCGATCTGGTGGCATTCAGCATGGGCGGCCTGATTGCCCGGGCCTATCTCGCCGGATTGCAACCGAGCGAGACCGCCACGCCACCCGCGACCACCCTCGTGCGCGACCTCATTTTGATTGCCACGCCGAATTTCGGCTCGTTCGTAGCCGGCAACTACGCCACCACGCTGCTCTCCTATCCCGGGACGCAGGATGCCGAGTTGATCCCAGGCAGTTCTTTCTTGTGGAACCTCGCAACCTGGAACCAGCGCGGCGACGATCTGCGCGGAGTGAACGCGCTGGCCATTGTCGGAAACGCCGCTCCTTATCTGGCGAGCCTGGAGGCGACCACCCAGTTGAACAACGCCAGCGACGGGCTGGTCACGGAGACCAGCGCCGCCCTGGGCTTCGCGCTGCTCAGTTCCACACCTACGCAGGTAGTGCCCTACTGCCACGTGGACCCCTCCGTTTTCACCAATACGACTTTCGGCACCTTCGACTGCGATGCCGCAGGCATTGCCAACGTCACTAGCGATACCCAGGAGACCGGAGAGATCGTGCGTTCCTTTCTGAAGGGCGATACGGACTGGCAGTCGATCGGGGTTGCGGCCGCGAAAGATGCCAATCTGTCCATCTACGGCGGGATGTTCTTTGCGATGGAGAATCAAAGCGGCACGTATGTGACGGATCTGACGGCCGTCGCATGGGGGACCGTTCCGTTGACCGCCGGCGGCGACACGGACATCATATATTACACGGATTTCGTCAGCGGGACGGGCGACTATCAGGCCACCAGCTCTTCCCTGGGCACCACGAACTGCGGGACACTTGCGGAAGCTCTGGGCTACTTCTCCGCGCCGCGCTGTAAGTTGGCCACAGCCATTTACGACGTCTCCCCCCACAGTGCGCCCGGATGGACGGTCAGTTCGGGCGGCACGATTACGATCACGGGCAACGACTTCCAGAGCCAGTGCAGCAGTTGCCAGGTGACCGCGCTTCCGGTGGGCGCCACCACCCAAACGGCACTGCAAGTCACATCGTGGACCAATACCTCGATTTCGGCGGTGCTGCCATCGTCCTTCACCGGTTTGGCCACCATTCAAGTGACCGCCGTACCCGGCATCGATGCCATCACCATCATGGCCGCGCCGTCTACCGCCGCGCTGGCCGAGACGCCATCGAGCTTGCAGTTCGCATACACAGCGGGCGGCGCGGTTCCCGCGGCAGAATCCATCCAGATCGCAAATAGCGGCACCGGGACGCTGGCGTGGACCGCCAGTGCGAGTCAGTCCTGGCTGAGTTTGTCAGCCACTTCCGGCACCGCGCCGTCGACAGTTTCGGTGTCGGTCACGCCCGCGTCTCTGGCCGCGGGGACTTACAGCGGCACGGTCACCATAACCGCTTCCGGCGCATCCAACAGTCCCATCACGGTGGCCGTCTCACTAACCGTCACGGCGTCAACGCCCGTAGCCACGTTGGCGGTAACTCCCCAGTCACTCAGTTTCAGCTACGCCGTAGGCAGCGCCGCGCCGGCCGCGCAGACGGTCTCGATCGCGAACACAGGCTCGGGCACGCTCTCGTGGACCGCCTCGTCGAGCGTATTCTGGGCCAGTGTGCCGGCATCGTCAGGCAGCGCGCCTGCCACATTATCGATCTCCGTGAACCCAGCGAACCTGGCGGCGGGCACCTATACAGGCAATGTGCAGATCACGGCGGCCGGCGCGACCGGCAGTCCGGCCTCCATCGCCCTGACGATGATCGTGCAGGGCACGCAGCCGGCGGGCACGATCACCAGCGTATCGAATGCCGGAAGCTATCAGCCCGGATTCGCGTCGGCGACATGGATTTCCATTTTTGGCACGAACCTGTCCACCAGCACCCTAACCTGGGGCAGTAGCGATTTTGTAAATGGTCTGCTGCCGGCCTCTCTCGATGGAGTGTCGGTCACGATCAATGGTATCCCCGCCTACGTGGAGTACATCAGCCCGACCCAGATCAATGTGTTGGCGCCGGACGATTCCACGACCGGGTCCGTCCAGGTGCAGGTGACCGCGGCCGGCCAGCAGAGCAATAAAGTTGCGGCACAGAAGCAGCAGTTCGCACCCTCGTTCTTCACGTTCGACAATGGCAAGTATGTGGCGGCCCTGCACAATGCAAACTACAGCTACGTGGGTGCGTCCGGGCTGTTCGCGGGCGCCACGCCGGCCCAGCCGGGAGAAGTGGTCCTGCTGTACGGCACCGGGTTCGGCCCCACCAACCCGGCGCTACCTACGGCCAATTTGGTCACCACGTCGGAGCCCCTGGCGAATACGGTTCAAATCACCATTGGGGGCGTAACGGCAAACGCGATTTTCAGTGGATTGACCGAATCGGGGCTCTATCAGTTCGACGTTACCGTGCCCAGCCTCCCGTCGGGCGACGCCGCAGTAACGGCCAGCATCGGCGGCGTCGAAACGCAATCTGGGGTTTCGATCACAATTCAATAGCGGCGGGACTTAAAAGTCCCGCCGGCACGCTCAAAAGCGTGCGCCACGGGCGGGCACGTTATCATAAATAACGGACATGCAAACCAAGCAACTGGGCAATAGCGACATGCACATCACGCCGATCGGCATCGGCGCGTGGGCGATGGGCGGCGGCGGTTGGGCTTTCGGCTGGGGACCGCAGGACGACAATGAATCCGTGGCGGCCATTCACGCGGGATTGGACGCGGGCATTAACTGGATCGACACGGCCTCTGTTTACGGCCTGGGCCATTCCGAAGAGGTGGTGGCGCGCGCGCTCAAAAGCCGCTCCCGCAAGCCGTATGTTTTCACCAAGTGCGAGCGGGTCTGGAACGAGCGGCGTGAAATCGGCAAGAGTCTGAAGGCCGATTCCATCCGCCGTGAAGTGGAAGCCAGCTTGCGCCGCCTGCAGTTGGATGTCATCGACCTTTATCAGATACACTGGCCCGAACCCGAGGAAGATATCGAAGAAGGCTGGACCGCGATGGCGCAGCTTCAGCGCGAGGGCAAGGTGCGCTGGATCGGCGTGTCCAATTTCAACGTGCCGCAGTTGCGCCGCGCGCAGGCCATCGCGCCCATTACGTCCTTGCAGCCGCCGTATTCGATGCTCTCGCCGGAAATCGAGGAAACGGTTCTGCCGTATACGCAGGCCAACGGCATCGGCGTGATCGTTTATTCGCCGATGAAATCCGGCCTGCTGTCGGGAGCCATGACGCGCGAGCGCATCGCCGCCATGCCTGCCGACGATTTCCGGCAGCGCACGCCGCAATTCCAGGAGCCGCGCTTGACGCGTAATCTGGCGCTCGCCGGACTGCTGCGGGATATCGGGCAGCGTCACGGCCGCACTGCCGGCGAAGTGGCGATTGCCTGGACGCTGCGGCATCCGGCGGTGACGGCGGCGATCGTCGGGATGCGCTCGGCGAAGCAGACGCAGGGCGTGATCGGCGCGGCGGATTTCCGGCTCAGCGCGGACGAAGTACGTGAGATCGAGCACTTCCTGCACGCTCCCGCCGGATAGGCAAGCCGGTTCGTACGTCTCCCAACAGCAGTCCCCGGGTCAGCGGTCATCGAGTCAGTAAGGGAGTGCTAACTAAGCGGCCCGACGCCGGGGCTTTACCGATGAAAAAAATCGGATGTGCTGCGAGTGTGGGGACGCGTGCTCCGGGACGGAGTCCCTTTCTCTCGATCTAGATCACCAAGGAATGCCCGCTTCACTGCCCCGGCTGCTACGCGTACACGCCGAGCCATCTCGGCACGGCCACCACGGTGCGCAGCTATCCGACTATCGGGGTGAGGACTTAGTCACTGCCACGCTGGCGCTGGCGCGGCGCGTCCGCCCGGTGCATATCTCGATCATCGGGGGCGAAGCGCTGGTCCGGTATCGCGAGCTCTGCGAGATTCTGCCGCAACCCGACCGCATGGGAATCGAGGTGCAAGTGGTCACCAGCGCGGCACGGCCGATTCCGGAAGAGTGGAACTCGATCGAGTCCCTGCATCTGGTCGTCTCGATCGACGGACTGGCGCCGGAGCATGACCGGCGGCGGGCTCCGGCGACTTACGACCGCATCCTCAAACACATCCTCCGGCAGCGCATCACCGTACATTGCACGGTCACCAGGCAGATGCTGGAGCGGCCGGGATACCTCGCGGAGTTCAGCCGGTTCTGGTCGCGCCGGCCGGAAGTCCGCCAGATCTGGTTCAGCACTTACACACCGCAGGAAGGCGAGATCTCGCCGGAGCGGAGGACGCGGCCGGACCGCGCGGTCCTTTTCGAACAGTTATCCGAAGTGGCCGCGGAGTTCCCGAAGGTACACCTGCCGCGGATCGTGCTCGAAGCTTACCGCAACCCGCCGCGCTCGCCGGGCGAGTGTACTTTCGCGCGCCTGACCACCTGTCTGTCGGCCGACCTGAAAACGCACATCGGCCCGTGCCAGTTGGGCGGCAAGCCGGTTTGCGAGGAATGCAGCTGTCTGGCCTCGATTGGGATGCACGCGGTAGCCCGCGTGAAGCTGGGCGGCATCCTTCCGCTCTCCGCGATCCTCAACGCATCGATCGGCCGGATCGCTATATAATTGTGGACCGGCACTCCATCGCATGCATTTTTCCCGCATCCTCCGCGCGGCAGCTCTGCTCGCCTTGCCGGGCCTGGCCCAGGCGGTGGACTTCGCCACCGAGGTGCATCCCATCCTGGCCGCGCGATGCGCCCCCTGTCATAGCGGAACCAAGCCCGCGGCGGGCCTGTCGCTCGCGAGCCGCGCGGCGGCCATCGCCGGAGGCGCCGGCGGTCCGGCAATCGTGGCCGGGGATAGCGCCGCCAGCCTTTTGATTCAAAAAATATCCGGGCAGCGCGGCGCCACGATGCCGGCTTCGGGAGAGCCGCTGACGGCCGCGCAGATTGCGACGCTGCGCGCGTGGATCGA
>JBEKIM010000389.1:0-6764 GCA_050011755.1 Bryobacteraceae bacterium
CGGGCATGATTGCCCGCCCCACGGTGAGTTTTCGACGGTGCCCCGCCGGGGGTCTCGCCGCTGTTTCACCCGCATCCGCGGGGGCGCCCGCTGAAGCGTGCGCCACCAACCTATTGGACGTTAAACGGTACGTGGCGCTCACGGTTGAGTTGCGCGCTCATATCGCGGTCGACCGAGGAAAGCGGCGCCTGCCTCTCTTTGTGGCCGGTGTCGAGATAGTGCAAGGTCCCGTTGTCGACCCAATAGGTCATCGCCGCGCGAATGGTGTTGTCGCGGAAGGCGATTAAATAGAGGATCGGACCGGTTTCGGGTGCCGGCGGGTTGCCATAATCCACCGGTTGCGTATAGTCGTGGATTACCGGGTGTGCCGTTTCCGTGTAGACAGTGCCCTGCGGAGGATAATAGACCAGCGGACCGCGTTCACCGACGCCGGCTGGCGAAGACGAGGGCGGCAAGTAGCCGGAATCGTCCGGGGGGAGCGAATAGTAGCCTCCAAAACCACCGTAGCCATAGCCGCCGTAGCCTCCGTAACCGCCGTATCCGAAAGCGCGAACGGATCCGTGCGCACGGGCGGGGTTATGCCCTATCGCCGCACCTCCTGGATGACCGGCGCTTACCGCACCGCCGCCTTCTTTCGCGGCAAAAAGCGCCGACGCCAGCAAACAGCAGAGACTCAACTGCATTAGAGGTTTCATCGCATTCCCCCACCCGAAGCATAGCGCCGGAGAAGGTTAACTGGCAAGGCAGGTACTCTAGATCTCGGCGGGCAGGGTGAGACCGGCTTTGTCCAGGTATCTCTGCAGAAGAACGATCGCTTCCGGTTCGCGAATGCCGCGCGCGATCGAAATCTCGGTGACCAGCATGTGCCGCGAACGATCCAGCATCTTCTTCTCGCGAAAGGAAAGCAGCTTCTCCTTTTGCAACTCCAGGAGGCTTTTGAGAACTTCGGCTGCGCGCAACAGGTCTCCGCTCAACATTTTTTCGGAATTGGCCTTGAAGCGGACCTTCCAATCGCTGGCGGACATGCACTTGCCACCGGCCAGATACCCCAGCACCCGGCTGATCTCGTTGTTTTTCGTGAGATGCCGAAGCCCGATGTGAGCGACTTTGGAAAATGGCACGGTTACGGTGACGCTACCGTAAACCATGCGCAGCAGGTAGCATTTCTCAAACTGGCTGCCGAGCGCCCAAGCCCGGATGTTTTCAATGGTCCCAACACCTTGGTTGGGATAAACCACTTTCTCGCCGATCTGAAAGGTCATTACGGGGTCCCCCAGTAAACCGCCGTTCCCCTCTTCTTGGTGCGGGTTCAAAACCGCCAGCTAGAATAGTAAACCTGGATTGGAAACAAGTCAACAGGTTTATGTAACGGTACCAATACCCGCGGGCAGACCGCGATCAGGCGAGCAGGGCGCGGACAAACTTCAGGTTTCGGGTCATGTCGCTCTCCACGGATTTGGATGGGCAATCCGTTTCCAGATTGGCAAATCCGGAGAATCCTATGTCTCTTACGGCCTTCATCACTGCCGGGAAATCGATGGACCCTTCGCCCAGATAATGCGGGTTGTCCTTCAGATGCATCTGGCAAATGCGCCGGTCGCCCAGCCAGCGGATCTCCTTCACTACGTCGAAACCGTTGCCGGTGGAGTTGCCGACGTCGTAGTAGACGCCGATAGCCGGTGAGCCCGCCCGCTCCATGATGCGTACGTTGTCCTCAGCCGAAATGGTGTCTTCCAGACCGAGCATGACTCCTGCCTTCTCGGCAGCCGGTGCGATCTCCTTCAGCAACCCTGCCACGTAGTCCATTTCCGCGTGGTTTGCCAGCGCGGCTTTGCCGAAGAACGGGAGCAGCACGACTCTGGCGTTGAGATTGGCGGTAATCGGGATGCTGTCGGCTACCCACTTTTGTGCGCGCGGGTTGTCCTTAAGACGATCCACGTGCAGAATGTCCAGGCAGGTACCCGACAGGGCAATGCTGTGCTGTTTCGCGGCAGCCAGATACCCTGACTGGGTGGAAGCGTCGTCCAGAGGGAGCTTACCGGAGACGGGCTGGCGGCCTAAGCTCACCTGTACGCCGTCGAACCCGAGCTTGGCGGCCAAGGCGACAGCTTCGATCTTTCCAGTGAGCTCGAGGTTCCAATCGGTTACCCCGATTTGTGGACCACGATGGCCGGCTTCCGCGGCACGCAAAGCCACACTGCTTGCCAGCAGGGCCTGCAAAACCGATCTTCGGGTCATACCACTCCTTGGTGGCGATTTGCTCAGGCGCCGGCAGCGCGCTTAACGACAGGCACGGCTTCGCCTTGCCGTTCCGCCAGTAAGAGGCGGCGCAATGTCCGCAAGTCGTTCAGAATCCGGCGGCTGGTGGTAATGTGGAGGGTCAGCTTCGCTAAATTGTAGCTGACCAATTGCAGCGCCTCCCGGCGGCGCTCGGCACCCTCCGAGACGGCAGCCGCGACATCGGCATCCACATCCTGGCGGGCTTCTTCGATGGCGTCCGCGAGGAGGGAAACATATTCGTGAGAACCCTCGATACTGTCAAACGGCGTTTCCGGATCGTAGCTCACATGTGCCTCCAAATACTAGATTGGCGCGGAATGCCTTGTGTGACGTTCCCCCATTCTCGCACAAAAAACCTGTGCACAAGGGCTTCTTTTCGGGGCAGTTGTACTGGGATAGACTACTTGCGCGCGCCACGCTGCGGGTTCTTCAGGTTAGTCTGGCGGCGTTTCGCCTTGGTGCGCTTGGGCTTGCTGATGATAAAGGTGCCGCTGCCCAGGTATTCGGCTTTGTAGGTTTTGTCTTCTGCCAATCGAATCTCCTCGAAGGTGATGTGTTTATTCTACCGCGGTTGGCCCTGCAATAGTTTCCGGGGGCAGCGATCCAGTACGTCGTTGCCGAGCAGGGTTGACGTCATGCGTGTGTTTGAGGGTGGGACGCTCCCTAACGGTCGCGGCTCCGATTGCCACTTTTATCACTTATAGCGTAGCCAGGTCAAGAAACCGATGAGGGTCTTGCCATCTTCGATCTTCCCGTCGCGGACCATTTTGTCCAGCTCTTTGCGCTTGAACCAGCGGCACTCGATGCGCTCGTCCTCCATGGGCTGGGCTTCGCCCTTGGTCAAACCGGTGGCTAGAAAGATGGTCATCTTCTCGTCCACAAATCCCGGGCTGGCCCAATAAGCGACCAGCTTCTTCCAACTCCGTGCTTTGTAGCCGGTCTCTTCCCGCAACTCGCGGCGCGCGGCTTCGAGCGGCTTCTCGCCCGCGTCCAGGCGGCCGGCCGGAAGTTCCCAAAGGGACTTCGCGGCGGGCAACCGGAACTGCCGCACCAGCAGGATGCGGTTCTTCTTGTCCACCGCCATCATCACCGCCGATCCCAGATGCCGGACGATGGAGCGCTTGATCTCAAACCCCCCAGGATCGGTGGCTTCTTCTTCAGTTACGCGGAAGAGGGCGCATTTGTATACTTCTTTCGAAGAGACGATTTTCATAAATTCAGTTCCGGCGAATGGCGGCCTCAAAGCGGTCGAGCGGCAGCGTATTCATGATATCGCCCGGCGTCAGCCAGCCGCGGCGCGCCGTGATGACGCCATAAGGCATGCTTCCCAAGTGCTTGGGGTGGTGCGCATCGGTCGAAATAATGAAATGGGCGCCGCGCGCCTTGGCGGTCCGGATGAGGTTGGCGCTTAAATCCAGCCGTTCCGGACTGGCGTTGATTTCGAGCCAGACGCCGCGGCGCACGGCTTCGTCGACGATGCGCTCGAAATCGAACGGGAAGGCGTCGCGATGCAGCAGGATGCGGCCGGTAGGATGTCCCAGAACGCGCAGTGACGGGCATTCGAGCGCGCGCAGCAGGCGGTCGGTCATCTCGGCGTATTCCATGTTCATGTGGCTATGCACGCTGCCGATTACGAAGTCGAGTTCCGCCAGAGCGTCGTCGGCCAGATCCATCGCGCCGTCTTTCCTGATGTCGCACTCCAGCCCTGAAAATACGTGCAATCCGAGGCCGCCGCGGTTGAGTTCACGCACTTGGGTGGCGAATGCTACGGCACGCTTCTCATCCAGGCCCAAAGTCATGGCCAGCGACTTGGAATGATCCGTGATGGCGATGTATTCATAACCCCGCTCGAGTGCGGCGGCAGCCATCTCTTTGAGGGACGCGCGCCCGTCGCTCTCGGTGGTATGCATGTGGACATCGCCGCGGATGTGCGGCAGATCCACCAGCTCGGGTAGGCGATCCTCGGCGGCGCGCTCGATCTCGCCCAGGTTTTCGCGGAGTTCCGGCGGAATCCAGCGCAGCCCCAGTGCTTCGTAGACGCCGGCTTCGGTTTCGCCCGCCACCTTCGTGTCGTCCGCGCTGCGATACAGGCCGTACTCGCTGAGCTTGAATCCCATCTTCACGGCGCGCGTGCGGACCGCCACGTTGTGATCCTTGCTGCCGGTGAAATACTGGAGTGCCGCACCAAAGCTTTCGCGGGGTAAGGCGCGCAGATCCACCTGCAGGCCTTCGCGGCCGACGGTGGCACTGGCTTTATTCTCGCCGCGCGCCAGCAGTTGCTCCACCCTGGGGAATCGCACGAAGCGTTCGAGTACCTCCGCGGCGGCCGGACCGGTAACCAGCAGGTCGAGATCGCCCACCGTCTCACGCCCGCGGCGCAGGCTGCCGGCGGGAGTAATCTGCTCGATCCCGGGTGTCTCGTTCAGGTAGGTGGTCAGCTCGCGCGCCATGTCCTCGGCATAGCTCAGCAGGTAGCGTCCCGTGCGCTGGCGGTATTGCGCGATGGACTTGAGCACCTTCTCTTCCAGCTTGGCGCCCATACGCGGTAGCACGCGCAGCTTCTGCTCCCGGCACAGCCGCTCCAGTTCATCGATGGTGCCAACCTTATAATGTTCGAACAACAGCGCGATGCTCTTCGGCCCGAGGCCCTGGATCTTCAAGAATTCGAGCGCGCCCGGAGGAAACTTCTGCAATAACAGATCGCGGCGCTCGCAGGAACCGCGGGCCACCAGTTCTTCGAGCACGAACGCCAGTCCCTTGCCGATGCCCGGGATGCCGGTGACCTTGCGCTCCGGGTCCTTCAGGATGTCCTCGATCCGCTCGGGGTGGCCTTCGACCGCGGTGGCGCCGTTGCGATAGCTGCGGATGCGGAACGAATCTTCGCCGGCGATTTCCATCAGATCCGCGGTTTCCCAGAGGACGCGGGCGATCTCCTTGTTTTCCATCCGAGGTCTATTTTAGCGTGGGGCCGCGGCCCGCGCCGTGTCCGCGCGGACACGAAGCCGGAGTGCGCCGCACGTGGAATGAGCGGCATAGCGCTGGCATGCGCGCTGCATTTCGTCACGGCGTGAGAGGCAATCAGATGCGGAATACGCGGTGGCAGTTGAAATACTTTCGCGCGATGGCGGCGATGTTGGTGGCGACCAGTGAGGCGCTGGCGCAGGAGACGCGGCCGGTGGCGCGGCGCATCGTGGTCAGCATTCCGGATCGCGAACTGGCGCTGCTAGAAGATGGCAGGACTGTGAAAATATTTCCCGTCGCGGTGGGCGCGGCAGCCACGCCGAGCCCCACGGGCAGCTTTACGGTGGCCGTGCGGATCTCGCATCCAACCTGGTATGGGCCGGGCAAGGTGGTGCCGCCAGGCAAGACCAATCCTATCGGACCGCGTTGGATCGGGCTGAGCCGGAGAGGCTACGGCATACACGGCACAAGCAATCCACGCTCGATCGGCCGCCCGGCATCGCATGGCTGCATCCGTATGCGCAATTCCGACGTGGAGGAACTATTCGAGCTGGTGCAGGTTGGCGACCCCGTGGAGCTGTACGCGGAGCGGACGGACGAGGTGGCCCGCATATTTGGCTCGCCAATTGCAGTAGCCAATGTCGTATCGGGCAGTGTTCCAGCCGGAGCAGAGATATCCGGCGGCCAGTGAGGGAGAATTCCTTATGAACGACTTTGGTTCCGTAGCTTCGCTATTGATGGTGGGGATGACCTTCCCGCTGGCATTCTGGGTAGCGCGCTTGTGCCTTGCCGGCGTAATTCGCGTGCTCGAGCGGCGATGACCAACACACTCTCCCCATTTTGGGACGATTGAGGCGCCCTTTGGCGATGGCGAGGCCCAATTTCGCCGCGGGGCCATGCTAAGTTCCCGATTTTCCAATAGTTTGCCGCAACCGTTGCGCGTGGGACGCGAATAATCGCGGGAACCTGCTGGCGGCGATGGCGTCATACTAGCAGGTGAATTTATGAATGTCGTCAAAGTTATCACGCTTTCACGGGGTTCTTTCGCGCGCCCGCGGGGCTGGTTGTTGACCGGCCTTCTGTCAGTGGCCGGCGGCCTCGCGGCCTATGCGCAAACCAGCACCGGGAACGTGCGCCCAGTCCGCCTGAACGTGGTGGCCGTAGATTCCTCGGCCAGACCGGTTCCGGATTTGACCGCCTCCGACTTCACTGTTGTGGACGACGGCTCTCCGCAGCGGGTCGTCTCCGTGCGCCTGAACCAAAGCGACAGGCCGCGCCCGATGGTCATTCTGTTCGACCTGTTGAATGCGGGCGAGGCGTCGCGTGGTGTCGTCGCCAACGCCATGAAAACTTCGTTGGCGCACATGCCCTCGGACGCTCCCCTGTATCTGTATCTACTGGCTGAAGACGGCAGTCTCTATCCGGTTCACGCGCTGCCCGGCTCGCACATTGCGCAAGGGAACCCCGATGTCTCCTGGGTGCAGGATATCGGACCCTTATTGGATGCCGCTCTGAAGAAGGTC
>JBEKIM010000390.1:0-6726 GCA_050011755.1 Bryobacteraceae bacterium
CTCCTCCCGTTCCGGCTGCGCCCGCCCCGCCTGCGTCCTCGCCGGCTAACGACGAATATGCCGCCCTGCTGAGGCGCGTGCAGCAAGGCGACATGGACGTCGATTTCCGCGCTTTTCGCCTCGCCGGACTGCTCTCCTCCGGGGGCGCTCCCGGCAGCATGCGGGAACAAGGCGACCGCGCGGCATTCCGGAAGTTGATGGCCGCGGGCGATTCGGCCGGCGCCCTCGATGCGGCCAATAAGGCCCTCGCCCGCAATTACGCCAGTATCGTGAACCACTTCGACGCCATGGTCGCCTGCCAGGCCCTGCAAAAGACCGACGAAGCCGCCGCCCACGAGAAACTGATGAACGCTTTGCTCGATTCCATCCAGAAGTCCGGTGACGGTAAGAGCCTTGAAACGGCTTGGTTCGTCGTCACCACTACGGAAGAATACATCTTCATCAGCCGGATCCTGGGTCTCAAAGCAAAGTCTCAGGGCTTCGTGCCCAAAGACGGGCATTTCTACGACCGCATGGAAGTGGTTGACCCCAAGACGAACGAAACCTCGTCCTTGTGGTTCAATACGGATGTTGACATGGGAGCTTATAAGTCGCCGGCGCCTGGCAAGGCGCCCTTGCCAAAATAATCGGGAAGGCGACCTTTTTTCAACAATCCTGTGGAAAAAACTGTGGATAGCGTCCGGGGATGCCAGCCAACCTCAATGTTTGTAAAGACTTCGTAACAAAATGCACCCTCATACAGCACGCTTTCAGGCAATCTGGGAAGTCCTTACCCACGTGCCACTTAGAGTCAATTTAACCATGGTATGTCCGGCGGCATAACCCCGGTATATGCCTGGTTCGGGCTGCGCCTTCATTCATCGAGGACCAAGCCTGTGAGTAACCGTGGGCCGATTATGTGCCTTTTTTTCAACGACCCTGTGGAAAAAGCTGTGGAAACCGTCCTTCGATTCGAGACAACTTCAATCATCGTAAAGACTTCGTAACAAAGTGCACACGGGTACAGCACTGTCTGGAAAATCACGCCAAATATCTTTTTATCAAACAGTTAGACCTTGTTAACTATCGTACATGTGCCTTGTAACGTGCGCTATGACAGCCAAAATCCGACGCTTTACGAAGATCCGCGTGCCAGGCTGTGAGTAACCCGCCCTACCAACCGGCTCCGGTCTCTCGCCGGCCTAGTCTTTTCCGGCTAGAATCCGGTTCAATTGCTCCATCACCGCGAAGGCGTCGGCCACGTAAAGAACGTCCGCTTTGCCCCGCGCCCATCCGCAATTCGGGTCCAGATTGATGGCCCGGCGCTCGTTGACGAACCGCCAACCCACCACGTGCGGCTCCTCGCCGTGGCAACAGGTCGCCAGTCCCTTCGGATGCCGCGGCGTCGATCCGGTCTGGCCCACCTGGTTCAGATGCGTCATAAAGGGCAACACCGCCTGCCCTTCCCCGCTCAGGTCCACCATCGACTTGCTCCCGCCGAGTGAGGCTTGCGCCAGGTTCAGGAAGCCCAGGATCAGCCGGTCGGCATCCGCCAGGTGCGCCTGGCCGTCGGCCTGTTTCTTGGTCCAGCCCGCGCCGGCCACAAATAATAGATCGGCTTCCGGACGAATGGTCTGCTGGTCCGTACGCGGTGCGCGCCAACCGCGGAACGTGGTCCTCCGCAGGCGCTCGTCCACCACCACCGGAACCTGTTCCAAGGCGGCGTGCGCGGCGGCGCCTTGCCAGGCCTCGCCCGTTCCAGGCTCCAGCAGGATAAACCACGGTCTCTGCGCGCGCTCGAAGACGCCCTCGATCCTCTGCCGGTAATACCAGCGGGTAACCGCGGGCGTGCCGCCTTCCACCGTGATAGCGGTCGCGTGCGTATCGGCGCGCCCTTGCATGCGTTGCGCGACACCCGAAAGGCAGCGTGCCCAGCGTGACGTGGCGGTGGCGATCGCCAGCGTGGCGCCCGCCGCGCGTGTCAAGGCTTCCGCCGCAGCCGCATCCGTAGCGTAACGCGCCATGGCGAAGTCTTCGCCGCTGACCGCCAGAAAACGCCCCGCGCCGCAGTTCCCTATGGAATCGGCCGCGGCCTGTGCATCGCCAGCGGCCACCAGGCCCACGGTCAGGCTGGCGCCCCGCAACTGCCGTACCACTTCGACGGCCGCCGCCAGCGTCTCCCGGGCTGCTTTCGAAAGCGATCCGTCGGCTTCGATATGCGTGAGAAAAAGTATGGTTTCCATAGTCGGTCCCGGCTTCAATCCCGTGTCATCCACGCCGCGATTTCAGCCGCGATATCGGCCGTCGCCATGTCCTTCACCACGCGCGTTTCACGCTGTTGCCTGGGCGCTGCCGCCCGCAGGAAATGCGCTCCGTCCGTCCCCGGCCGGAATGGTTTGGCGCGTTGCAGCGCGGGCATCACGCCGCGCAGGTTGGCCATGCCGATCTGCGGATTATTGCGCGGCTCCGGCAGGTTGCCGGTCGCCCATCCCAGAACCGCCGGCGGGCCCGCGCACACCGACAACTGATGCCGTCCGCCTTCCACCCGCTCCAGGATCTCCAGCGCGCCATCCGCCTGCACCCGCAGTTCGTCCACGCCCTGGAACTGGTCCACGATCCCCAATTGCTCGCCCAGCATCTGCAGCGTCGCGCCCGCCCCGCGGGATGCCGACTCCCATCCGCCGTAGAGCAGCAGGCGCGCCATATCCAGACCCGCAATCGCCCGGATGGCCTCCGCCAGCGCCGCCGCGGCATCGTACGCTTCCGTAAATCCGCCGCCCGCGCCATCCACCGCTACGAACTCGAAGGCGGCCTTCTGCGCCACCGTCATCATCACCTGCTGCAACTTCGCCTTTGGCCCCAGGCTCACCAGCCACACTTTGCTGCCGGGCGATTCCGCCGCCAGGTGCGCCGCCTCGTAGAGCGCATGCGCCGCCCAAGGGTCCAGGATGGCCGGCAGCATAGATTCGTTTTTCAGCGCCGGGCCGGACGGGCCGCTCACCGGCTCCAGCGTCTGTAAAGGATCGGGCACAATGCCTGCGCACACGATGATTTGATATCCGGAATTCATGATTACTCTTAGTATAATCAGATCCGATTAGCATCGCCCGGCCAGCGATCGGTAGCCATTCTGCGGATGCCTCGCGTTTTCTTGTAGTATCCAGATATGTCACATCGGGTCTATAAACCGGCATACCCGCTATCGCAGTACGTCGATCTCATGTGGTGGACGGCCAACTCCGGGCTGCCGCCATCGCGACAGCGTGTCTACCCGGAAGGCGCGATGGAGTTGGTGATTCATCTGAAAAAGCCGATCCTGTCGTTTTTTGTAGACGATCGGCCGCAGAGCGTTCGCGTGCCCTTGCTGGCCGGCCCCTACTCGCGGTCGTTCCAAATCGATCCGTCTCAATCCACCGGAGTCATTGGCGTTCGTTTTCGTCCGGGAGCGGCCCGCATGTTTTTTCCAGTCCCGGCCCATGAATTGCACAATACCGATATTGCGCTCCGCGAACTCTATCCGGGCGAAGCCGCTCGCTTGCTCGACCAGGTGTGCTCAGCCGCCGGCGAGCATGCCCGGTTTCTGGTGGTGGAAGAATACTTGAACCGGAAACTGGCGAAGGCGGCGCCTGTTCATCCCGCGGTCGCGTATGCGGTCGAGCAGTTGTCGCGCGATGGTCTGGTGCAGGCGGTTCGAAAAATACAATTGAATACGGGCTTCAGCCATACCAGGTTCATCCAGTTGTTCCGTGAGCACGTGGGGCTCACGCCGAAGCTGTTCTGCCGTGTCCGGCGATTTCGCACTGTGCTAAACCGCATTGAGCAAGGCTTGCCCGTGAGTTGGGCAGGGCTTGCGGCCGATTGCGGATACTTCGACCAGGCCCATCTCATCCGCGATTTTCGCGCCTTCGCCGGCATCACCCCGGTTGAATTTTTTACAATACAAGCCCTTCGCGCGCCCGCCAGAATGGGTGCATGTCCACTCACATTAGAAATTCCCGCCTGATCTCTTTGACGGCCTTGTTCCTGAGCGTCTTCTACGGGGCTGAATCGGTGCAGTATCCCGAGAACTTTCGACGTTGGGTCCACGTGGGGACCGGCGTCATATTGCCGGGCGGCCCGCTCCCCGAGAGCGAACAAGGTATGCACCACATCTTCGCGAATCCGAAGGCGGTCGACGGCTACGCATCGGGTGACTTCGCCGATGGCGCTGTCATCGTGTACGAACTCCGCGAAGCCCAGCAGAAGGGCGGGGTCATTTTCGAAGGCGAGCGCCGCCGGGTTGACGTGATGATCAAGGATTCAACTCTCTACAAAAGCACCGGCGGATGGCGATTCGAACGGTTCTTCGGTAACGACCAGACACAGGATGCCGTTCACGACTCCCGAACTTCGTGCTTTGAATGCCATGCCAACGCGAAGACCCACGGATTCGTCTTTAGCCAGCTCCACTAAGGGAGTGGAGCTTTTAGCCGCCAAGCTGCCGGAAGAGCCAGAACAGGAAGCCCGCCAGCAAGATCGACGCCGGCAGCGTGAGCACCCAGGCCATAGCCAGATTGCGCACCGTTCCCCATTGCAGCCCGGAGTGGTTGGCGGCCATCGTGCCGGCCACGCCGGAGGAGAGCACGTGGGTGGTGCTCACCGGCATGCCGAACCAGTCCGCCGCGCCGATGGTGAGCATGGCGGTAATCTCCGCCGCCGCGCCTTGCGCGTAGGTCAGGTGATCCTTGCCGATCTTCGATCCGACCGTCACCACGATGCGCTTCCAGCCCACCATGGTGCCCAGCCCCAATGCCAAAGCCACCGCGACTTTTACCCAGAGTGGAATGAACTTGGTAGCGTTGTCGATGTGCTTCTTGTAATTCGCCAGCACCGCCGCATCGGCCGCGTTGAATGCCGGCTGGCCGGACTTCTGCATCAACCGCAGCGCTTCGCTAATCACGTACATATCGTTGCGGAAGTTCGGCGTGCGCTGGGCCGGAACGTGCTTCAGCTCTTTGTACAGCGACATCTGGTTGCCGATGTCGTTGATCATGGTGCGCAGCGCCAGCATGGTGTTGGCGTTGAATTGCCGCGTCCGGATGTAGGCGGTGGCGTCGTCCCGCGCGTCGCCGATGACGGCGTTGGGCGAGACGTAGTGGCTCAGCACGTCGGCCGCCTGCGTGGAGACCATCACGAATTCCTGGGACTGCCGCGCGGTCACGGCGTGGTTTAGAGCATAGGCCGTGGGCACCGTGCCGATCAGGATGAGCATGATCAGCCCCATGCCCTTCTGGCCATCGTTAGAGCCGTGCGCGAAGCTCACGCCCGTGCAGGTCAGCACCAGCAGCGTGCGAATCCACATCGGCGGCGGCGCATCCCCCTCGGGAGCCTGGTACAGCCGCTTGTCGGGAATCAGGAATTTGGTGATCAGCAGGAGCAGCGCCGCGCAGACAAAGCCCACGATCGGCGAGATCAGCAGCGTTTTGCCGATGTTGGCCGCCTGTCCCCAGTCCACGCCGCTGGTACCGGTCTTGACCGCCATCAGTTGGTTGGCGATGCCCACCCCGATGATCGAGCCGATCAGGGTGTGCGAACTGGAATTAGGCAGTCCGAAATACCAGGTTCCCAGGTTCCAGATGATGGCCGCCACCAAAAGCGCGAAGACCATGGCGAATCCCGCCCCGCTGCCGACTTGCAAAATCAATTCCACCGGCAGCAGCGAGATGATCCCGAAGGCCACCAGACCCGTTGACAGCACTACTCCCAGAAAGTTAAAGAAACCCGACCAGACCACCGCGATGTGCGGCTCCAGCGAGTGCGTATAGATTACGGTGGCCACGGCATTGGCCGTGTCGTGAAATCCGTTCACGAACTCGAAGCCCAGCGCGGTCAGCAGCGCGATGCCCAAAAGAAAGTAGGCGAATCCGCTGGCGGTGCGGACGCCCGAAATATCGGAAAGAAGGCTGATGGCGGCATACGCGATGCCACCCACCAGGATAATGCCAAAGACCAGCATTCCTGCCTTGCTGGGAGACTTGTCTAATTTTGCATGTACGGTCGCGGTTGCCGCCGTCGCCATAATACCCTCCACGCCCTAAAATGGATGAACTGCAAGCATATCAACACGGCCGGCAGGTTGGATTACAGGAAGGTTACACTTGCGTTAAGAAGCGCAGGCTCAGTTGACCCAGGGACCGCGGCCGGAGCCGTGCTTGCGCATGTAGACCTGGAATTTCTTCTTATTGCGCTGTATTTTGTAGTTCCGGTACCAGCGGCGCACCTCGTAGGCATCCAGCTTCGGGAAACGCGCTTTCAGGTAAAAGAGGCCGAACATCATTCCGCCCAGGTGCGCGATGTTGCTGACGCCGCTATTCTGCGTTCCCAGCGCCGAATATAATTCCACGGCCCCGTAGATCATCACGAAGTACTTCGCCTTGATCGGAAACAGGAAAGCGAACAGGATGGTGACGTCCGGGTACAATACGCCAAAGGCCAGCAGCAGACCGTAGATGGCTCCGGAGGCGCCGATAGTGCTGGTGTGCCAGTTGCCCAGCAGGGCATTCACCGCGACGTCGCACAAACCCGCGCCGATTCCGCACAGGAAATAATACTTCAGAAACCGGCGCGTCCCCCAGTCCCGCTCTAACGTCACGCCAAACATCCACAGCGTGAACATATTGATGAGCAGGTGCCAGATACCGCCGTGCAGGAAGAGGTAGGTGGCTAATTGCCATATCGCCAGGTGATAGATGACGGCCCTGGGAACCA
>JBEKIM010000391.1:0-7216 GCA_050011755.1 Bryobacteraceae bacterium
CCGCTCCAGACAATAAATGGGGCGAAATTCCAGCGGCTTTCGTAGTACTGAAGCCCGGACAAGCGCTGACGGCGGAGCAGTTGTGCGACTTTCTGAGCGCACGCATCGCCCGGTTCAAGATCCCGCGAACGTTTGAGTTTCTGGAAACGCCGCTGCCTAAGACCGGCACGGGCAAGATTGTGAAGCGGGAACTGCGCGAGATGTTCTGGGCCGGGCGCGCCAAACGGGTACAGGGTTAGGTCAGCTCAGGAAATTAAACAGGCTCTGGGGCTTCAGCATCGCCTCCGCGGCCATGGCGGCCTGCTGGTCGGTAGTTGCCTGGGTCAGGTCCAGCGATGCCTGCGCCACATCGGCATCCTGTTCGTTGCTTAACTGCTGTTGCAATTGCACGAGCGTCTGACTGGCGGAGTTGCCGGCGGCGGTCAGGTTATTCTGCGCCGCGCCATAGACACTGCTTTCGTTGTTCAGGTGCGCGGAAGCGGCCTGTAGGTTGGTGAGCGCCGTCTGGATGCCCGTGGCGTCGTTGTTCTGCAGGGCGGTGATCAAGCCGCTCACCGCTCCAAAGACATTATCGGTGGCCGGATTATTGTTGCGCCGTCGGGCGCCAATTGGTATTGTGGGCTGCCGCCCTGGTCGCCGCTGAAAATGTATTGGCCATTTACCGAGGTCTGGCTCAGGCTGACCAACTGTTGCAGGATGCCCTGTACCTGGGGAACCTCCTGCAGCCTCTGACCGGAGGTCGAGATACTACCGGCTGCTTCGGTAGCCAGGGACGTGGCGGTATCCATGACTTGAATGGCCTGCTGGATGGCTTCTTCCCCGCTATCGACCGAGGCCGTTACATTGGATAGGTTTTGCTGCACTTGCTGCACGCCGCCAATCTGCGCGCGTATCTGCAAAATGCTGGAGATCATGTCCGGATCGTCGGATGCCACGGAGACGCGCAGGCCCGAGGAAAGCTGCTGCTCGGCGGTGCTCATGCGGTTCTCGATCTGCTGCAAATTCACCAGAAAGATTTCGGAGTTCGGATTGATGCTGGGTGTCATGGAGAGGCCTGGCTAAGAGGTGGGGATCATGTCGATCAGAGACTGCATCAGGGTGTCGAGAGTGCTCACCATTTTAGCTACGGCCTGGTAAGACTCCTGAAACTGCAAAACATTGGTGGCTTCGGCGTTCAGCGAAACTCCCGACGAACTTGCGCGCACGCTCTGTGCCTGGGCGAGAGTTTGGGCAGTGAGAGTCTGGTTGCTTTGGGCCGTATTCAACTGAGACCCGACCAGCGCAGCCGTATTGCCGTAGAACGCGGTATAGCCTACAGAGCCCAGATCCGTGGGCGCCGCGTTGGCCAGCGCCCCGAGCGCCAGCGGTACGCCGTTGGCGACGCCGTTCTGATCGAAGGCCGGCAATTGACTGGAGGTCATGGCGGGATTGACCGACATGGTGGAAGCGGACGCGGTAGGGTGATTGGGGTCGGGAGTCGAGAACAGGCCCAGCCCGCCGGCCGCGGCGCCTGCCGTAACGGAACCCTGACTGACGATCTGGTTCACGGCGGTGGATAGAGAGGCGGCAAGTTGGTTGAGCGCGCCGGGCTGGCCGGAATCCCCGATCAGTCCCGGTATCGTCACGTTGCGGACCTGCAGGAGACCGGCCAAGGTTCCGGATGTGATTTGAGCGTTCACACCGGTTCCGTCCGCGGCCTGAATGTCCATATCCGGGGGCGCCTGGGGATCGATCGACTGGCTGGTGGCGGCGGCGTTCACGGGGGTCAGCGCGTAAGACTGGCTGCCCATAACTAATGCGGCGCCGCTCGAGAGGGTCACATCGACACCGCCATCCGGCTGGTGCAGGACTCCAATGTTTACCAGGCCGGAGAGCGTCTCGAGAGAACTGTACATCTGGGCCTGCAAACCCTGGTCGTGCTGGCCGCCGCCTTGGATCTGGGCATTGATGGCGGCTACCTGGGTGGTGAGTTGGTTGATCTGACCGACGGTTGTTTGAATATCCTGGCTGACTGACGTGGAAGCCGCGGCCACGCCCGCAGCGGTGGTCTGGAAACTCTGGGCGAGGGATCCGGCGGACACGATCACGCTCTGCTGGGCGCTGGCGCTAGTGGGGGCCGCGCTCCAGGCGGATACATCGTTGAAGAAAGTAGTCAGGGCGGCTGGGATACCGCTCCCGGCCGAAACCGGGAGAGCATTCTGGACTTCGGTCAACGCGCTCGACTGGGCGCTGGAGTCGCCTTGGGCGCCGGCCTGCAGCCACACATCGCTTTCGGCCAGCAGATCGCGGCTATCGATCAGGGGACCTTGGGAAACTCCGCCGCCAAGGCCCACCGCGGGATCGAAGGGATCGGCCTGCAGGTCGACGGTTTGCTTGGCATAGCCTGGAGTGGAGGCGTTATCGATGTTGTTCTGGGTGACGTTCAGCGCATACTGGAAGGCGTCCAGGGCGCTGGAGGCTCCGAGCAGCGTGGCACTGAGGGAACTCATGGTGTTTATCCTGTATAAGAGATAGCCCCGCGGATGCGCGGCGGGCGGATGCCCGAGGCCGTGTATTCGGGGGATACCGGGCGCCATGCCTCCAGCCACCGGCACCCAAGAATAGCGGCCCGGTCGAGCAGCAAGCCCGCATGGCGGATCTCGCCGGCCAGGGCCGTCGCTTGGGGGAGCAAATGAGAGGACCGCGCGGAAAGGGGAAGGCTGTCACGCAGCCATTCGAGGTAACCCTGCGCCTCGCGAAAGAGAGTCACGCATTCCCCGGCTTCACATTGGAGGGGACGGCCGAGCAGCGCGCGCGCTGCGCTCACGCGGGAGCGCGCGGCTACCAGCAATTCCTTGGGATCGGGTGACGGCATGGCGTTAGGACCTCGCCATGGCTCCGGCCAGTTGCTGCGGATCGGGCTGGTAGCGGCCCGACTGGAAGTCTTGCCGTAACTGGCCGACACGTTGCGCGGTCTGGCTGGCCAGCGTCTGCATAGTTTGTGAAATCCGGCCGGCCAGGCCGGATAGGTCCACGTGGTCCCCGCCGGCACTGGTTCCGGCGGCGGAGGACGCGGCGGTGTCTACCTGAATACGCTGTGTTTCCGCGGCCCGGCCGGCGGTGGATGAAAGGGGTTGGTTCAGGCTGCCTTCGTCGATTCGCATAGGGATGCCTTTGGATACTCCTGGTTCCCTTATCGACGCAAAGAGCGTCCACTTTAGAAGTAGCTTGTAATTTGAACCCTCCGTTCTACGCACATTCCCCTAAGTAAAGATTCTTCCGCAACCCCGCCGTATTCCGCCGATATGGAGATCGCAGGCAGCGGAAGCCGCCGCCCCGGCAAGATGCCGGGCAATCTCAAGAATAAGGATTATCCAATGATCTCCTTTCAGACCAATATCGATTCGTTAGTAGCGCAGCAGAACCTCAACATCAACAGTCAGTTTCAGAGCAACACGATTCAACAGTTGACTTCGGGCTATCGCATCAATTCGTCGGGCGACGATGCGGCCGGCCTGGCGGTCGCCAACCAGGACCGCGACCAGATCGCCCAGATCACGCAGGGCGTGGCCAATGGCAACAACGGCACGGCGCTGCTGCAGACCATGGACGGCGGCATGAGCAACATTTCGCAGATCCTCGACCGGTTGCAGACGCTGGCGGCGCAGTCGGCTTCATCCAGCTTCACGGGCAGCCGGACGGATCTGAACGCGGAATTCCAGACCGACGTCGGGGAGCTGAACCGGCAGGCGCAGGCCATCGGGCTGAACACGGGCGGCTCGTATGCACAGATGATGGACGTGTATCTGGGCGGCGGCGGCGGCGCAAGCGCGGCGGCCATATCGGCGAACGGCCAGGTGAACATCGACCTCAGCAAATCTACCGTGGATGCGCAGAGCCTGGGTTTGTCGGGCATGCAGGCGGTAGCGGGCACGGCCGATATCTCGACGGGAAATGCCTACCATTCGGTCTCGCAAATCGTCAACAACCAATTGAACACCACGGCCGTTGCGGGTGTCACGACGTTTTACCTTTCCGGACCGGGATTTTCGGACAACAGTAAGATCGCCCTGTCGGTGAACCTGAGCGGCGTCAGCGATACGAACACCCTGGTGACGGCAATCAACAATGCCATCACTTCGGCCTCCAATGGCACGTCGCCGCAAGCGCAGGCGTTAAAGACGGCCAATATCACGGCTTCCGTCAATACCGACAGCAATAACGGGCAGGAACTTGCTTTCAACTCCAGCACGGCGGCGTTCCAGGTGCAAGCCGGCGACCAGATGGCCAATGCGTTGATGGGGAACCTGACCTCTTTGACGGGCGCCACGGGCACAGCAGTGGCCACTACGGTGGCGGGCGGAAACACCGCTACCACGGGAACTGCCTTTTCGCCGAGTGGCGTAACGGTGCAGATTTCCGGGTCCGGGCTGGCCAGTCCGGTCAGCATCACCTTCGACAACACGACCACCACGGTGGATGCAGCCATCAACTCCTTGAAGAGCCAGGTGCAGGAAAGCACCGCTTTGCAGGCGGCCGGCATCACGATGAGCGGCACGCCGGGCGGCGCTATTACTTTCACCAGCAGCAGCGGCCAGACCTTCAGCGTGCAATCCACCGGCGACACGCAGAATGTGCTCGGGCTAGGGGCGCTGAACACCTCGTCGGCGGTGAACTCTCCGGCGTTCTACAGCACCATCACCGGCGTAGCCCCATCGGTCACCGGCAACGGCCTGGCGACGCTGGGGTTCTCCCTTAACGGCGGCGCGACCGATGGCGGCGGCGCCGGAACGGCGGCCACTATCACCGGCACGGCGCCGGGCACCACGTCGGTAAATACCGCGGGCTTCGCCAACGCGCTGGCTCTGAGCGTCAACGGCACCACGGTGAACGTGAACTTCGCTAACGATTCCAATAAGAGCGCCACCGAGAGTTGGGCCAACGTAGCGAAATACATCAACAGCCAGGTGGATGCGGCCATGAGTTGGGGAAGCAATGTGCAACTGGCGCAGGTAACCGGCTCAGGGGCGACTTCGGCGTTGAGCCTGGTCGATCCATATGCCAATTCCAGTTCGACACTGACCCTCACGCCGGATGGAGGCAGCGATGGAGCTTCCACTTCCACGCAGTTGGGCCTGACCGCGCACTACAACAGCGCCGCGCCCACCAGCACGGGTTCGGACGCCATCGGCAATACGGTCACGCTGAACATGGCGGGCGGCGACGCCACGGCAGCGGCCTACACCAGCGGCGCGGCCACGGCCAACGTCACCACGTCCGGCGCCAACGCAGCACTGAACTTCAGCATCGATGGCCAGGCGGTGGTGGCGTCGTTCGCCAACGATGCCAACAGCGCGGGCACGGCGTCGGTCTTCACCGGCAACGCGCTGGGAGCCACGGCCACGGTCAACACCGCCGCGCTGCAAGCGCAGCACGCGGTTTACTCCGGCGGGGCGATCGGCGCTACGGTAAACACCGGTGCGCTCGCGGCCCAGGCGGGAGTCTTCACGGGCAGCGCGACGGGCGCTGCCACCACGTTCGACACCAGCGGGGGGGGGACACTGACGGTCGATATCGATCTCAACAGTGCCACCGACATCAATTTCGGTTCCGACGCGAACAAGGGTGCCGCGGAGACCCAGGCGCAAGTTGTGTCATACATCAACAGTACGCTGGATACAGCGCTGGGCACTAATGGTGTCAATTACGCTAGCTTCAGCGGTAGCGGGGCTCTCTCGATAGCCAGTCAAACCACCGGCGGCAACTCGGCCGTACAGGTTTTCAACAACGGCCTGTCGCAGGCCTTCGGCCTGACCACGCCGGGACAACCAGCCACCGTTACGGCCAGCGGCGCGGCGGCCCAGACCCTCTCGGTCACCATCCCCGGCGTCACCGGCGGCAACCCTCAACTCATCGACTTCAGCACCGATGCGAACAAGGGAGCCAACGAGACCCAGGCGAACATTCAGACGTTTATCAACGCCAACTTGGCGGGCGCGACCGCCGCATTCGTCAACAACAACCTGGTGATCACGAGCACCGCCACCGGCGCGGCCGCTTCGGTCACGCTGGTCAACGGCGCCGCCTCCCAGGCGCTGGGCTTGACCACGGTCGGCCAGTCGGGAAGCGCCCTGGAAGCCACCGGCGCGGCGGCCCAGACGCTTTCGGTCACCGTCGCGGGATCCAACAGCGGCAACCCGCAAGTCATCAACTTCAGCGGCGATACCAATGCTTCGGCCACCGAGAGCCAGGCGAATATTCTCACGTACCTCAACACCACCAGCCCCATCTCCGGGGTCACCGCGAGTTTTAGCGGTACCGGCCAACTCATCTTCACCAGCACGGGCACCGGTTCGGCCGCCTCGGTGGGAGTCGCCAACAACACCGCCGCGCAAACGCTTGGCCTGACCACGGCGGGGTCGAGCAACCCGACCACCGTCACCGGCAAGGATGAAACTCTGGCGCAGGTGGTTTCGTTCCTCAATACCACGGCGCAGAAGGCCCTGGGAACATCCAACGCGGCGAACATCTTCACCTTGAACGCCAACAATACCATCAGCATCGCTTCGCAGACCAAGGGCGCGACTTCCGGGATCGCGCTGACCGCGGGTAGCGGCAATACCGCCTCGACGGGCAGCATCGTGACCGCGCTCGGCATGACGCAAGCGACCCTGGGCACCGGCACGGGCCCCAGCCTGACCAGCATCGTCAATACCCTGAACCAGGCGTTCAGCGCCAACAGCACGCTGCAGAAGGCCGGCCTACAGGCCAGCACCTCGAACGGCGGCACCACGCTGACGATCGCCTCTTCGAACCAAACCAACTTCCGTCTGGACGAGTACGGCACCGCCGGAACCAACCTGGGATTCGGGCTGACCAGCGGGCCGTTTACCGGGCTGACGTCCGGGGTCTCGGCTGCCAGCATGATCGATGCCGGCGGCGCATCGGTGATCGGCACGAGCACCGGCGTGACTCCCGCGAGCCCAGCCATCTCGTTTGCCGCGCTCAAATACGGCAGCGATAGCCAGGGCATTACTATCTCAGCCAACAGCGCTTCCGGGGTGACGCAGCCGCCCCTGACCATTACGCTGCAGAACAACAATACGGCGCAGACCGGGGCCACTATCGATGCGGCGGTGAGCTACATCAACCAGCAACTGCAGCAGAGCAATAACTCGACACTGCAATCCATCGTGGCGGTGAAGGAGAACGTGGGCGGGCAGGAGAAGATCAACTT
>JBEKIM010000392.1:0-6688 GCA_050011755.1 Bryobacteraceae bacterium
AGTAGCCCTCGGTGAGGATCTCGCGGTTCACGCTCAGCACCTCGATACCAGCCGCTTCAAACATCTCGCGCGCCGAATCGGCCATGTCGGCGGCCATCTTCTTTTCGTTGTCGCCGAACTTGATGTGGAAGCGCAGCACCGGAATGCCCCAGCGGTCCTTGACTTGGGGATCGAGTTCCACGTAATTCTCGTAGCGCGGCAGGACCTCGCCGAATCCGCCCATGCCGATGAAAGCGCCGGCATAGTCGCGCACGGTTTTCTTGTAAGCGGAGCCGAAGCCGGGCGTGCCATAGGCGTTCTCGGGGAACATGCCGGTGCCGCTGCCGCCTTCGAATCCGTAGCCGCGCAGGAACTTCTGGTTGCGATCTTCGAGGTTACGGAAGCGCGCGAGATAGAAGGAGCCGGGGCGGCCATCGTCGAGGGTACGCGGCTTGCCGACCAGTTCCTTATTCAAGCCGTAAACACCGGGTCCCATGAGGTGCTCGCAGAAATTATGGCCGACGTGGCCGCTGGAGTTGCCGATGCCGTTCGGGTACCGGCTGGATTTCGAGAGCAGCAGCAGGCGCGCGGATTCGAGCGTGGAGGCGGCCAGCAGGACGGCGCGGCCCTTGACTTCGTAGGTCTGGCCGGTATCGGTATCGATGAAGGCGACGCCGCCGGCGTTGCCGGTATTCTTGTCCACGGTCACTTGGGAGACGGTGGCGTTGGTGCGCAGGGTGAGGTTGCCGGTATCGAGCGCCGGGTAGATCAGGCCGGTGGGCGAATCGAAGGCGGCATGGATATCGCAGCCGCCGACGCGGCGGTCGCAGGCGCCGCGCCCGTAACAATGCACGCGGTATTTGTTCTGGACGCCATCGGTGGTGACGCCCGCGCGATAGGGGGTGAGCACGCGCCCGGATTTCGCGAGGCTGGCGCGCAGTTTCACCTCGGACGGATTCAGGCGCACGGCGCGCTGGAAGATGCTGTCGGGAAGGTAGGGCAGGTTTTCCTTGTGGCCGGAGATGCCCAGGAGGAGGTCGACTTTGTCGTAATAGGGCGAGATATCGGCGTAGGAAATGGGCCAGTCTTCGCCGAAGCCGTCGCGCGAGGCCGCCTTGAAATCGTAGTCGGAGAGGCGCAGCGCGAGGCGTCCCCAGATGTTGGTTTTGCCGCCCAGGCAACGGGCGCGCACCCAGGCGTACGGGGTGCCCGTGTAAGGGTGGTCCTTCTCGTCGACCACGATGTCTTTGGCGTAGTCGGAGCCGGTGCCGTCTTCGACGTAGGAGTAGACGTGCTTGTAAGGCGATCCCTGGGCGTAGGGCGGCTTGCGGACGGTGTATTCGCGGCCGGAGAGGGCGTGCGAATCGGGCGGCATATCGCCGCGGCGGGGGTGGTCGTAGGGCCACTCCATGGATTTCAACTCTTTGTTGATATCCAGTTTCTTGCCGGCTTCGAGGAGCAGGACCTGCATGCCGTGCGAGGTGAGTACGTGCGCGGCCATGCCGCCGGCGGCGCCGGAGCCGACTACGATGGCGTCATAAGTTTTTTTCAGATCCAACTCGTTGGACATATCCCGCCTTTAGAGTGCGTATGTTTTTATAGTAGAACACGGTGAAGCGGGACTTAAAAGTCCCGCCGGCACGCTAAAGCGTGCGCCACGGGTTGATGCCAGCCATCAGGATTGGTGGCACACCAGCAGCGGGACTTAAAAGTCCCGCCGGCACGCTAAAGCGTGCGCCACGCATCGCCGTGCTACATTGTAGAATCTAAAAATCGAGCATGCGAAACGTACTGATTATTGGGTCGGGCTGTGCGGGAAACACGGCGGCCGTTTATGCGGCACGCGCCAATTTGAAGCCCTTAGTAGTGTCCGGGAAACATGCCGGCGGGCAGTTGTCGCTGACCACGCTGGTGGAGAATTTTCCGGGTTTTCCGGAAGGCATCAACGGGCCGGACCTGGTGGAGAATATCAAGCTGCAGGCTTTGAATTTCGGCGCCGAATACGTGCACGGCGACGTGCTGGACGCGGAGCTTTCGCGCCGCCCGTTCCGCATCAACGTGGAAGGCGAGTGGATCGAGGCCTTGACCGTGATCGTGGCCTCGGGCGCATCGGCGCGGTGGCTGGGCCTGGAGTCCGAGCAGAAGCTGATCGGCCACGGTGTGAGCTCGTGCGCCACATGCGACGGCTTTTTCTATCGGGGCAAGAAGATCATGGTGGTGGGCGGCGGCGATTCGGCGATGGAGGAGGCCAACTTCCTGACGCGGTTCGGCTCAGAGGTGGCGCTGGTGCATCGCCGGGATCAGTTCCGGGCATCGAAGATCATGCTGGACCGGGTGCGGCATAACCCGAAAATCAAGATGCTGACCAATACGGTGGTGGAAGACGTTTTCGACGCCGACGAGCACCTGGTGAAGGGGGTGCGGTTGAAGAACGTGGCTACCGGCGCGGTTTGGGAACAGGATGTAGACGGCTTTTTCGTGGCCATCGGTCATATCCCGAACACAGCGGTGTTCAAGGGGCAGATCGACACGGACGCGGAAGGCTACATTCTTTCGAAGGGCGGGGCCAAGACCAATATTCCGGGTGTGTTTCATGCCGGGGATGTGCAGGATCGGGTGTATAAGCAGGCGATCACGGCGGCGGGCGCGGGGTGCATGGCGGCCATGGAAGCGGAACGGTATCTGGAAGCGGAGGGACATTGACGATCGAACGATTGAGTCCGCCGGGCGTGCCGGCGCCGCGCGGACCTTATTCACCGGCGGTGCGGGCGGGCGATTTTATTTTCGTATCGGGACAAGTGCCGGTGGACGCGGCCACCAACAAGGTGGAGTTGGGGGATATCCGGCACGAAACGCGGATGGTGCTGACAAATATCCAGCGCATACTGGAAGGGTGCGGCGCGGCCATGGCCGATGTGGTGAAGTGTTCCGTCTTTTTGGCCGACGGCAAGGATTTCGGGGCCATGAACGAAGTCTACGCGGAGTTTTTCGGGGTGGATAAGCCTGCGCGGACGACGGTGGCGTGCCAGTTTGCGATGCCGGGGCTGAAGGTGGAGATCGACTGCATCGCTTTTCATCCGGGCGTAAAATAAGCGGGAAAAGCGGGACTTAAGAGTCCCGCTGGCACGCTGAAGCGTGTCAGGATGGCCCTGCGGGCCACCAAATGTGATGAAAACTCAATTTGGAGGGCGGCTGCGGGCAGAATTGCCCGCCTTCCAAAAGCCTGTCAGGCGGCGGCGCGGCGGAGGAGGGCGTAGACTATGACGCCGGTGACGGAGACGTAGAGCCAGATGGGAAAGGTCCAGCGGGCGATGCGGCGGTGGAACTTGAATTGACTCCGCAGTCCGAACCAGAGGCTGCCCAGAATGAGCGGGAGCGCCACCATCGACAGCCCTACATGGCTGATCAGGATGGAAAAGTAGACCGGGCGGATCCATCCATGGCCGGGGAACTTCGTATCGCCGTGGAAGTAGTGGTACACGATGTACGACACCAGGAACAAGGCCGAGAACACGGTAGCGGTCAGCATGCAGCGCATGTGCAGGACACGATTTCCGCGGCGGATGTTGATGTAGCCGAGCACCAGCCATAGCGCGCTCATGGAATTGAACGATGCGTTGGCGGCAGGGAGCGCGCCGACCCAATCCGGCGCGACTACTTTGCCCTTGAAATAGATCAGCCAGATGAGAAATGAGGCGATCGCGGCGCTAAGCGCGACCATAGCGAGGATGGGTCCACGGGTACTCGATGGCACGTCCCATCTTAGCGAAGGCGGGCCGTTTCAGGCACGCAAGGACCATCGCAGGGGGGTTCCCGGCGCGCTCTTGCCGCGCAGTTCGATGGCGCCATCGGCGGTGCGGATGGTTTGCGCCGCGGCGCCGTTGACGATGGCGTGCGGCAGGCGCCGTTCATCTTCAGCGGTGAGTTTCAGGCGGATGCGCCACTCGCCAGCCTGCGATGGCGCATACCAGCCCTCGTAGCCGCCCGGACTCTTCACCAGCCCCACCAGCGGCGAATCGAAGCGGTAGGATTCGAGCGGCACGCCGGGCGCCAGATCCACGCCGGTTGCGGTGAAGTCCATGCCCAGAAGTTTGGCCGCCGAATAGAGGGTGCAGGCGTGCGAATGCAAATTCGCGATGGGAAAATCGGTGTAACGCAGAAATCCGCTATTGACGGTTTCACCGGGATGCTTGCTGACCGTGGAGTTGAGCGTATCGGGTCCGCTCCAGGTGTTGTACCAGACGTCGGGATACACTTCCGCGTGGCGCGCCAGCGTATTCTTCTTCCATTCGTCCCAGGCCATTTCCGGGTTGGCCTGCGCCAGGGCCCACACCAGGGTAGCGTTGAGCGACGGCCAGATGCCGCCGCTGATCGAGGTTCCAGGTTCGGCCATGGCTTGCGAGGCGGTGTCCGGACTCTGGTTCATCTGCATAGCGCCGATGGGCGAAGGACGGCGCAGCAGATCGTCCATGGTGGCGATCAGGGCTTTGGTCTCGGCGGCGGCGGTGACGCCGCCGATGATGGCCCAGGGTTGCGGCTCAAGCCACAGACCTTTTTCGCCCAACCATCCCACGGTGGGGCCGAGCCAGGCGCGCCGCAGCCATCTGCCGGTCCATTGCGCGCGCGCCGCCTGGCGGTTTTCCTCCGCCTTTTGGCGGACCTGGGAGATGCGCGCGGCATCGTCGCCGGAGTAGGCGAGGAGGCGGGCGTAGTAGTCGAAGACCCATGCGGCCATCGCGGAATTCAAGACGCTCTCGCCCTGCGCCACGGTTTCCGGCATGGTGCGCTGTCCCCAGAAAATGACCAGGGCGTCGTTCCAGTCGTCGTTGAGCATGCGCATCACGCCATGTTGGCCCACGCCGACATCTTCCACGAGGTGCTGGTAGCAACGGGCCAGGAGGGCGCGCACGGCGGCTTTGCCGGCGGCGGGTCCGCGCAGCGGCCAGGTGGGGATTTCTTCGTCGAGAAAGGCGGTGTCGCGCGTGGCCAGCACATACTCACTGGCGGCCCACAGCAGCCAAAGCGGCATGTCGCTTGAATTATCCATGGCCATCGGCGCGATGGTGCCGTGGCCCACGATGCCATAGGGGACGGAGCCGTTGGGGCGGACTTCCTTCAGCGTGTAGCGCAGAATCTCTTTGACGATGTGCGGATCGCTGAACAGAAAGGGCAGGGCGTGCTGCAGGGGATCGCGGGCCGCGCCCTGAAATCCCATGGAGTATTGATAGATGCCGCCTTGCGACAGGATATGTTCGCCGAAGAAATCGTCATAGGTGAGGCTGCTGCGCAGGTAGTAATAATGCCAGGCCGATTCGCGCTTCACCCAGGGCTCGGCCGGGATCTCGAAGCGCATGCCTTTTTCCTTCCATTGACGGCTGGAATCCTGCCAGGCGTGGGTTGCGCCGGTGCGGTACTTCTTCACCAGCGGCGCGATTTCGACACCTTGGGGAAGATAGCCATATAGAAAATAGAGGGTGCGCCGCTCGCCGGGCGCCAGGGTAATGCGGCGTTCCAGGATCAATCCGCTTTCCGGGCCAGAGGCGCCGAGGTTACCGTCGAGCGCGCCGGCCAGGCCGGCCGGTTGGCCGACACCTCCGGCGCCGAAGAAGGTCTTGGCATCCGTGGTAAATGCGCCGGCGGGCGCATCCAATGAAACCAGAAACGTTGGCGGCGGGTTCAGATCGTCGAAGGAGGCTTCCGGCGCGGGCTCTTCGATGGCCGCCAGGAACGGGTTCGGGCGCGTCGCAAGACCGGTCTTCATGCGTGCGAAGAGTTCCTCCTCCTTGGGATCGCGGCCTAGGAACTGCTTGCTCTCGAGCAGACCGGCGTTCCCGTCCAGAGCCCGGAAACGATGCGTGAAGCGGTCGCCGAACTTGTGCCGCAGTTCGACGGCCGTGCCACCGCCGCCGATTTGTTCGATGTTCGAGCGAAATGAGAACTGGTATACGTGGCATCCGCAATACTCGATCCAGCGGAGGGTGGCGGGGGAGTGCGTGTGGTTGCCGATAGTCGCCTGCGAGATCAGGACGGGATCGTCGCCGAAAGGCGCCACAATGACCTGGTCGATGGAGTAGCGCTCGCCCGCGACTTTCTTGCGAAAGTATCCGGCGCCGAAGATACGCTCGAAGCTGCGCGCGCCGCCGGGATAGTAGGTGCTCAGCGTTTCGGTACCGTCGGTGAGGTAGCCGATGCCGCCGCCGAATTGGCTGCGGGCGGGCGACCAGGCGTTCAGATACTTGGGCGCGCCTTCATCCTGGCGGACCTGGACGGGACCATAGTTGGAAACGATCGCGACCAGGCGGTCGTTGCCCACCTGGTGGACGTGCTCGGTGGGAGAGAGAATGCCAGGGTTCACCTGAGTGACGGCGCGGGGGTCGTGGACCTGGTCGCACGTATAGCGGAAAGCGGGCAGGCCGAATTCATCTTCGATCCACTCGCCGAAGGAACCGGATCCGTAAGGTTTGGAAGTTGGGCCGGCGTGGGCTGCGCGCCAGGATCCGGCGGCGGCGAGGGTGGATCCGAAGGCGGCTACGAATTGTCTGCGATCGATGGGCATGGCACCTCAACAGCAAGAGTACCGCCAAATATGCGAATGGACGGCGATGCGGGGCCGGGGAGCGCGATACAAGAGTTGAGAGCCGTTTCGTTCTATTGGCGTTCATCGGTGTTCATCGGCGGCCAACATTGGGTTTTGATGTTCCCGCTGGGC